>JAGQJE010000363.1 GCA_020430775.1 Myxococcales bacterium | reverse complement strand
TTCGTGGGAAGCAACTCGATGTCGACGGGAGGCACCACAACATATCGTGGCCACCGACCGTCGTCGACCACATCATGTAGTGGGCCGTAGCCGGCCTGAGGAGTTGCTTCCCACGAATCGACCCCGCGACCGTGCCCGAACCCGCGCCCGATCCCGCGACCGTGCCCGAACCCGCGCCCGATCCCGCGACCGTGCCCGATCCGGCGCCCGACCCCGCGCCCGACCCCGCGCCCGCGCCCGATCCCGCGCCCGCGCCCGTGCCCGTGCCCGTGCCCGATCCCGCGGCGCCGGGTCAGGCGGCGTGCTCGGCGGCCAGTCCGCGCAACACGTACTGCAAGATGCCGCCGTGCTGGTAGTAGGCCGCCTCCGTCGGGGTGTCGATGCGCACGCGCGCCTTGAACCTCTTGTCACCGGCCGTGACGGTCACCTCGCGCGGCAGCGGCTGTCCGGGCGCGATGCCGTCGAGGCCGCGGGTCGAGAAGACCTCCTCGCCCGTCAGCCCGAGCGACTCGATCGAGTCGCCCTCCATGAGCTCCAGCGGGAGCACGCCCATGCCGATGAGGTTCGAGCGGTGGATGCGCTCGTACGACCGCGCGATGACGGCGCGCACGCCAAGCAGGAGCGTGCCCTTCGCGGCCCAGTCACGCGACGAGCCAGACCCGTATTCGGCGCCGGCGAGGATGACGAGCTCGGTGCCGTCCTCGGCGTAGCGCTGCGCCGCGTCGAAGATGGTCATCTGCTCGCCGCTCGGCAGGTGGCGCGTGTAGCCTCCCTCGACGCCCGGGACGAGCTGGTTGCGCAAGCGCACGTTGGCGAAGGTGCCTCGGATCATCACCTCGTGGTTTCCGCGGCGGGAGCCGTACGAGTTGAAGTCGCGCCGCTCGACGCCGTTGTCCGTAAGGTACTCACCGGCCGGATCTTTGGGCCGGATCGCGCCGGCGGGCGAGATGTGGTCGGTGGTCACCGAGTCCCCGAGGAGCGCGAGCACGCGCGCCCCCGAGAGATCCGACGTCGGCTGCGGCTCGCGCGGCATCCCCTCGAAGTAGGGTGGGTTGCGCACGTAGGTGGACGTCTCGTCCCACGCGAATCGGTCACCCGACGGGACCTCTAGGCCGCGCCAGTTGTCGTCGCCGCGGAACACGTCGGCGTAGCCCTTGGTGAACATCTCCGCCGCGACGCTCTTCGCGATGACCTGCTCGACCTCGGTCGCGGTGGGCCAGATGTCGCGGAGGTAGACCGGCTCGCCGTCGCTGCCGGTGCCGAGCGGGTCGTGGAGCATGTCGGTGAGCACGGTCCCGGTGAGCGCGTACGCGACGACCAGCGGCGGCGACATGAGGAAGTTCATCTTGCACTCGCCGTGGATGCGCCCCTCGAAGTTGCGGTTGCCGGACAGCACCGAGCACGCCGTGAGCCCGCTCTTGCCCACGGCGGCGCTGACCTCCGGGATGAGCGGCCCGGAGTTGCCGATGCACGTGGTGCAGCCGTAGCCGACGAGGTTGAAGCCGAGCTGGTCGAGGTATCTCGTGAGCCCGGCGCGCTCGTAGTAATCGGTGACGACGCGCGAGCCCGGCGCGAGCGAGGTCTTGACCCACGGCTTGCGCGTGAGCCCGCGCTCCACCGCCTTCTTCGCGAGCAGGCCGGCGGCGATCATCACGGACGGATTCGAGGTGTTCGTGCACGAGGTGATCGCCGCGATGACCACCGCGCCGTGGTCGATCGTCGCCTTCTGGCCGTCCGCGAAGGTCACCTCTGTGGGCTTCGACGCGAACTCGTGCATCTGCCCGCACCCGCACGGCTTCCGCGGGCGATCGGCGGCGGTCTGGTGGCTCACGGCGATGGGGTCGCTCGCGGGGAACGACTCGCGGCCGCTCTGATCGAGCCCGGCCTCGACGGGCTTGGCGGCGGGACCGTCGGCGAGGAGCTTCGAGATGGCGAGCGGCGCGGACGCGACCGGGATGCGATCCTGCGGGCGCTTCGGCCCGGCGATGGACGGTTCGACCGTCGAGAGGTCGAGCTCGACGACCTGGCTGAACTCGGGCGTGTGGTTCGGGTCGTGCCACATGCCCTGCTCCTTGGCGTAGGCCTCGACGAGGCGTACGCGCTCCTCCGAGCGGCCCGTGAGCCGGAGGTAGTCGAGGGTCACGTCGTCGATCGGGAAGATCGAGCTGGTCGAGCCGTACTCGGGGCTCATGTTGCCGAGGGTCGCGCGGTTCGCGAGGGGGATCGTGGCGACGCTCGGGCCGAAGAACTCGACGAGCTTGCCGACGACGCCGGTCTGCCGGAGCAGCTCCGCGACGGTGAGCACGAGGTCGGTCGCGGTGGTGCCTGCCGGCAGCTCCCCGGTGAGCTTCAGGCCGACCACGTCGGGGATGATCATGCTGACCGGCTGGCCGAGCATCGCCGCCTCGGCCTCGATGCCGCCGACGCCCCAGCCGAGCACGCCGAGGCCGTTCACCATGGGCGTGTGCGAGTCGGTGCCGAGGAGCGTGTCCGGGTACGCGAGGGTGCGGCCGTTCGCGTCGTCGCGCGTGAACACCACGCGCGCGAGGTACTCGATGTTGACCTGGTGGCAGATGCCCGTGTCCGGCGGCACGACGCGGAAGTCGTCGAAGGCGTGCTGCGCCCACCGCAGGAGCTGATAGCGCTCCCGGTTGCGCTCGAACTCGAGGTCGGCGTTGATCTTGAACGCGTCGAAGCGGCCGAACACCTCCGCGATGACCGAGTGGTCGATCACCAGCTCGGTCGGGATGAGCGGGTTCACCTGGGAGGGCTTGCCGCCGAGCGGCGCCATGGCCTCTCGCATCGCGACGAGGTCGACGACGCAGGGGACGCCGGTGAAGTCCTGCATCAGCACGCGCGCTGGAGAGAACTGGATCTCGGGGCGATCCGTGTCGCGCGGCTTCCAGCCCGCCATCGCCTCGACCTGGTCGGCGGTCACCACGGCGCCGTCCTCGTTGCGCACGAGGTTCTCGAGCAAGACCTTGAGGCAGTACGGCAGGCGCTCCGCGCCCTTGAAGCGATCGAGACGGAAGATGTCGTACGAATCGTCGCCGACATCGAGCCGAGCGCGCGCGGAGAAGCTGTCGATCGCCATCACGTCACCTCCTTGGTACGCCGCGCCGCACCGAGGCCGGCGTGTCCCGAGGACCTTACAGCTACGCGCTCCGGACCGGTAGGGGGCGAGGGCGAGCAAAGGACCGGCGTCGGAGGCACGTGCCCCCTCCCCTGTACCTTGTTGCGGAGCGCCGTCGCCGAACACGCGGCGACTGCGCTCCGCGGACGAGCCTCGCCGCGGCCCCTCAGTGCAGGGACGCGAGCTTGACGTGCTTCATCCCGAGCGCGTGCGCGACGTCGTACATCGCCTGGTTCAGGATGCGGTGCGTGTTCTGGTCAGCCTCGTGGCTGAACTTCTGGTCGATGTCCGCCATCACGAGGACGTGGATCGTGTGGGAGAGCGCCTTGTCGAACAGGTAGCCGGACCAGAAGGTGCCGTCCTTGGTGGTACCGGCCTTCACCAGCGTCTTCGCCAGGGTGACGCCCTCGAGGTTCTTCGGCACCGCCGGGAGCTTCACGCCCATCTGCGTCGCGTGCTTCAGCCCGGCACCGACCGCGTAGTCCATCCCCTTGATGAAGTTGTCGACGTTCTCTTTGCCGTACTGCTTCGTGAGCTTGGCGACCTCCTTGTTCACGGTCTTCTGGCCGAGCATGGACACGAGCGCCTTCGCGAAGCTGAAGTTCTCCGCGCCGCCGCCCGCCTTGACCAGCGCGGCGGTGGCCGTGAGCGCGGGCTTGCCCTCGTAGATCTCGCCGCCGAACCAGTTCGTCGTCGGCGTCCCGTACTGCGGCGGCGCGGCTGCCGGCGCCTCCTGGGCGAGCGCCTGCCCGCTGAACGCCAGCGCGACGGACACCGCCAGCACCGCCAATCCACTTGCGATCCTTCTCATGACTTCCTCCAGTGGGCGCGGACGCCCGGCTCGTCTCGGGGCGAGGTCTCGCGCGTACGTCGCGCGTCATGACTTCGCTCCGCGTCGTGGAGGAACCTTGGGGCAGCGTAGACTATTGTCAATATACATTGACTAAATATCACAGGCCCTCGGGCGGCTCGGCCGCCGTATCCGGCAAGTGACCGTAGCGGTGCAGCTCCGCGCAGACCGACTGCTCGCGGAGGTAGCGCAGCAGCTCGACGCGTCCATCGGGGTGCGGCGGCGTCGCGTCGTACCAGACGCCGCCGCTCGCGGCCTCCGCACGCAGCGCGGGCGTCTCGCGTCCGAGCACGAGCAAGGTCTTCACGCGTCGCTCGGCGAGCGCCACGTGTAGCTCGCCGGCCGAGACGCTCTCCACGCTCGCGAGCGCTGGGAAGCGCAGCGGCGCGCGTGGCGCATGCGCGAGCTCGAGCCGCACCCGACAGGTCTTCGCCGCGATGATGACGCGCGCGATGTCGAGCGCCGCGCTGTCGACGCCAGCCCACGCGTGCACGACCTCGCGCGGCCGATACCGAAACACGTTGCGCTCACCGAGCACCATCGACGGATCGTGCTCGCGCATGAAGTACCGCTCCCACCACCAGGCGTAGCTCGCGGCGCTCTTCGACAGGCTCGACCGCGCGTCGAGATCGCCGAGCCAGCCGAGCAGGGCGTTCAGGCTCGTGCGCACGGACGCCGCGAGCGCGCCGAGCGGTTGCACGCGGCCGGGCTCCGCATGCTTCGCGCCGCCGGCGGCTGTCTCGCCCTCGGACCAGCGCACGAGCTGCGCGACGTAGTTCGGGCCGCCCGCCTTCGCGCCAGGGCCGAAGCTCGACGCCTTCCGCCCCCCGAAGGGCTGTCGCCGCACGATCGCCCCGACCGTCGATCGGTTGATGTAGAGGTTGCCCGCCTCCATCGCCTCCTCGAAGCGCGCGTGCTCGCGCAGGTCGAGGCTGCACAGTCCGGCCGTGAGGCCGTAGTCGGTGCCGTTCGCGATGCGGAGCGCGTCGTCGAGGTCCCGCGCGCGCAGCACGGAGAGCACTGGACCGAAGAGCTCGACGCGGTGCGAGGCGCTGCCCGGCGCGACGTCGGCACGGATCGCGGGCGTGACGAGGCACGGGTTGTCGGCGTCGCGGCGCGGCTCGAGGAGCCAGCGCTCCCCCGTCTCGAGGCTGGTCAGCGCGCGCTCGAGCGGACCGTCGGGCGGTCGAATCAGCGGCGGCACGCGCGTCGACAGATCCCACGCGCTGCCGGTAGGGAGGCTGGCCGCCGCGTCGCGCAGCCGGTCCATGAACCCCCGGTCGTCGTAGACCTCCGCCTCGCAGACGAGCTGGCTCGCGGCGCTGCACTTCTGGCCGGCGTGCGAGAACGCCGAGCGCATGACCGCGTCGATCGCGAGATCGCGGTCGGCCATCGCGGTCACGATCATCGCGTTCTTGCCCCCCGTCTCGGCGAACACCGGCAGCTCCGGGCGCAGCGCGCGCAGCCACCGGGCGGTGGTGCTCGCCCCGGTGAGCACGACGGCGTCGAGGCGCTCGTCTCGGAGCAAGCGCGCGCCGGTCGGCTCCTCCGCGCAGGGGACGAAGCTCAGCGCCTCGGGCGGCACGCCGGCGTCCCAGAGCACCTTGGCGAGCTCCCACGCGACCCACGTCGTCTCGGGCGCCGGCTTGAGGACGACCGCGTTGCCCGCCATGAGCGCGGCGAGCGTCCCGCCGGCGGGGATGGCGAGCGGGAAGTTCCACGGCGGCAGCACCGCGACGACGCCGCGCGCGCGCGGGACGAGGCCCTCGCCGGGCCCGCCCGCGAGCGCGTCGAGCATCGCGGCGAACGAGCGCGGGTAGTACTCGGCGAAGTCGATCGCCTCCGAGACCTCGGCGTCCGCCTCTCGCACGACGCGGGCGCCGTCCCGGACCATGCAGCCGATCAGGTCGGCGCGCCGCTCGCGCAGGCCCTGCGCCACCTTCGACAGCACCTCCGCTCGCGCCTCGACGCCGCGCGCCTCCCACGCGCGCCGTCCCTGCGTCGCCACGTCGAGGGCGCGGTCGATGTGCGCCCAGTCGGCGAGCACCGTGCGGTACGAGTCGAAGCCCGGCCGCGACGGGTCGACGCCCGGACGCTCGCCCGCCTCCGAGCGCTCGATCGCTTCGCCTGCGACGACGACGGGGACGCGCGCCGGGGCCAGGTCATGCCAGCGTGCGAGCGCCTCGCCGATCCACGCGCGGTGACGGGCGACCGTCCAGTCGGTGTCCGGCTCGTTCGCGAAGGCCGCCGCCGGCGAACGCGGCGGCGGGAGCGCGCGGCGATCCTGCGTGCGAAAGGTCGGCGGCAGGTCGTCCGTGCGCTCGGAGAGCGCGACGCTCTGTGCGAAGCGCTCGCGCTCCTGCGTCCACGCCGCGTCGTCGGGCACCATCGCGAAGCTCCGGCGGAGGTAGTGCTGCTCGCCCGTGTTCTCGTCGAAGCGGCGGACGAGGTACGCGATGGCCGCGTCGAGCTCGCGGGTCGACACGACGGGCAGGTAGATCAACAGGTCGCCGGTCAGGCGCTGCACGGCGCGCGCGAGCGACTCGTTCATGCCGTAGAGCATCTCGAAGCCCACGGCGTGCTCGGCGCCGCGGGCGGCGCGCAGCACCGCCGCGTACGCGACGTCGAACACGTTGTGGGTTGCGACGCCCACGTGTACGGCCGCGGCGTGTGGCGGCTCGGTCGCAAAGCGCACCATGCGCAGGAAGCTCGCGTCGACGGCCGCTTTCGTCCGATACGTCGGCTGCGCGTGCCCGCTGCGCGCCGCGAGCACGCGCTCCATCGCGAGGTTCGCGCCCTTGACGATGCGGATGCGCAGCGGCGCCGCTCCCTCGGCGACCCGGGCGGCCGACCACTGCGTGAGCTCGCGCTGCAGCGCGAACGACTCTGGCAGGTACGCTTGCAGCGCGATCCCCGCGTGGCAGTCGCGGAGCGTGGCGTCCGAGAGCGTCGCCTGGAGCGCACCGACGACCAGCGCGAGATCGTCGTACGACTCCATGTCGAAGTACACACGCTTCGGGGTCGAGCGTCCGTCAGGCGCCACGAAGGGGTGCGCCCGCGCGGTGACGAAGAGCGGCCGCAGCAGCGCGCTCAGCGCCTCGACGCTCCGGTCGAGCGCCAGCACGTCGAGGTGCGGATCGAGCGCGGAGAGCTTGATCGAGACGCAGTGCACGTCGGGGCGCTCGAGGTCTTTGCGATAGAGGTCGAAGCGCTCGCGCGCGTGACGGCGCCCGAGCACCGACTCGCCGAGTCGGTTCAGGTTCACCTGCACGCCGGCGTCCGAGAGCGCGCGCAGCCGCTCGGTCAGCGCCGGCTCCTCGGCGGGCGCCACGACCTCGGCCGTCTCGCGGCGAAGGTAGCGGCGGAAGAGCGCGGTCGACAGACCCGGCGTGACGCCCGAGGCGTGCTCGAACGCGTGCAGCATCAGCCGCTCCGCCGACCCGAGCGAGCCCGGGACGCCGTGCCGCCCGATCAGCGCGCGCACCTGATCGGCGACGCGATCGGCGTCGCTCGACCGGAACGCCTGGTCGGTCACCTCGAAGGTGAACGCCCTGCTCTGTCGGTCGTCGACCATCGCCGCGAGCCGAGCGCCGCGCGCCTTCTCTTGGGGCGTCGCCTCTCGGACGGAGGCCTCGAAGAGCCAGAGCGCGAGCTCCTCGCTGAGCGCGAGCATGTCGGCGTCGCGCTCGGGCGCGTTCGCCGCCTCGCGCAGCCGCTGCCTCCACCGCTCGAGGGCCTCCGAACGCTCCGCCATCGTGACGCTCCTTCGCTAGAGCGTCGGGCCCAACCGGCACGCGCGCAAGCCTCTGCCGGCGGCAGCAGCGCGCGCGTGTCGTCGCGGCGAGCGACGCACCGCGGGGCCCGGCCCGCTCAGCGCCGCGCGGCCGACGCGGGGTTCACCGCGTGCGCCACTCGCGCTGGACGGCGGCGTGCGCCACGGGCAGCCCCTCGCGCAGGAAGACCTCCACGCGGGCCGCCTGCGCGCGGCCGTCGCCCAGCGCGGCGAGCTCAGCGAGCGAGAGCGCGGCCGAAGCGCCGCCGGGGCTCGACGAGACCGTGAGCGCGGGCTCCGCACCCGCATCGTCATGGGCGGTCGTGGCCGAGACCTCGACCCGCCGCGGCTCCTCGCCCGCGCGCGTCGGCAGCGCCACGCAGAGCGAGAGCGAGAGGGTCCTGCCGTCGCATGCTACCGGCGCCGCGCCGGCCGTGCGGCGACCGACGCTCGACAACACCGCCTCGGCGTTCACCAGCCAGCGCTCGAGCAACTCTCTGGCGCCCTCGTCGCCGAGCACGAAGGGCGCCTCGTCCTGCGTCCCCTCGACGGGCGCGGTGGCCGCGCACGGCTCGCACGAGGCCGCGTGCTCGTGCAGCCGCGCCTGCGTCTCGCGCGGGGTGTGGCCGGCGAGCGGCCACGTCTTGAAGAGCTCACCGCGCTCGTCGACCACCACCAGCGTGAGGTCCCGCAGGCGCAGCCCGACCAGCGGCAGGGCGTCGCGTTCGCCCGGCGGCTCGGCGCGCAGCACGCCGTGGTCTGCCGCCCAGACCAGACGTCCACCCGACGCGCCGAGCACCGTCGCGGCCCGGACGGCCTCTCGGTGCGCGCGCCGCCAGTCGGCCCACGACGCGTCGCCCGTCCAGATCATCGGCTGCCACCGATCTGCGAGGCCCGCGTCGGGCGTCCTGTCGTGCCGCATCTCGTGCCTCCCGCGAACCGCGCCGCCGCGCGCCGGTCGCTCCCGCCACCCGCCACGGTGGCGCGAAGCGCGAACCTCACGAACCTACACCGCGGGTCCGACCACGTAAACGCCGGACCACGCCCCGGGGCGCGGTTCGGCTAGGTCGCGGGACGCTCGCTCTCGAGCAGGCGGGCGAGCCGGCGGGGCTCGACGCGGAGCAGCAGCGTCTTGTCCCGGTCGACGACGACGGCCCCCGCGGGGGCGCCCTTGCGCTTGTGGACGAAACGCCGCGGCACGTACGAGACCTCGACGGTCTGCTCGCCGCGTGCGGAGCTGAAGTGCGCCGCGAGCGTGGCGGCGTCGACGAGCAGCTCGGACGCCACCGCCTCCCCGCGACCGAGGCGAACGACCACGTGGGCACCAGCGCGTCCGCGGCAGTGCAGCCACAGATCCTGGGGCCGCGCGTGCCGCAACGTGAGCGCGTCGTTGTCCTCGGGCCCGCGCCCGACCCAGATGTCGCGCTCGCCAGAACCGACGAAGCGCCGGTACGGCAGCCGCGGCCGATCGGCGCGCCGACGCCGCGGCGCCGCGGCCGCCTCACGATCGAGGACCACCCCGAGCGCCTCGAGGCGCGTGGCGATCTGCTCGAGCGCCTCGTCGAGCCCCTCGCGCGCGGCCCGGACGTCGAGCGCGTCGATCGCCGCGACGGCCGAGCGGAGCGCCTCCACCTCCCGGCGAGTCCGAGACGCGCGCTCTGCAGCCACGGCCTCCCCCCGCTCGAGCCGCTTCGCGCGCCGAAACCACCGCGACGCCTGCGCGGACGCCGGCCCCTCCGCCGGATCGAGCTGTAGGGTGCGCGTCGCGGGCGGATCGAGCGCCCAGTCGAGCACGCGCACCTCGCGGGCACCGGCGGGTACCTCCCGGAGGTTCGCGAGCAGCAGCTCGGCGTCGTGTCGGAGGCCCGGGACCTCCGCGACGCGCGCGCGATCCGCCTCGATCGCGCGCAGCTTGCGCTCCGCGTGGGTCAGCCTGCGCCGTGCGGCCCGTCGCAGCGCCACACGCAGGCGCGAGCCGCGCGCGTCCGCCGTCCGCTCGGCGAGGAGCGCGCCGTCGCGCTCGAGCGCCTCCCGGCTCTCCCGCGGAGCGTCGGTCAGCCCAGGCGGCAGCGGGTACGGCGCGCCCACCGCGCCGCCAGCGTGAGCGAGCGCGCGCGGGTGCGCACACCACTCGACCCGGTCGCCCGCGCCGAGGACGGCGAGCAGCGGCGTACGCAGACGGCCATCGACGAGCAGGGTGAGGCGCTCGTCGTCACGCGCGATCTCGAGGCACACCGCGTCGGCCGACGCGCGGACGCCCTCGAGACGCGCGCCGACGAGGTCTCGCCGGAGCCGCTGCGCGAGGACGCCGGCAGGCGCACCTCGGGGTCGTGTGCGCACCACGCCCACCCGCGGCGATCCCGCGTCGAGCCCCACGAGCAGGGTCCACCGCGCGCCGTTCGCGTAGACCTCGACGGCGACGAGTTCGGCGCAGGGCGAATCCACGCGCTGGATCCGCCCGGCGAACGCGCCTTTCGTCTCCTTCGCGCGGCTCAGAGTGGGCCCCTCCGGGAGCGCCGGAGCCGAGGCGTCACGGCGCGACGCCGCCGCGCGCGTCCCACATGCCCTGCAGGCGCGACGCCTCGTCGAACGATCGCGGCGACTCGATGGCGACGAAGACCTCGTCCCGAGGCGCCCCGCCGGCGCCGAGGCGTTCGACCAGGTCCGCGAGCACGCCATCTGACAGACGCCGCCGGATCCCCTGGGCCTTCATGCGCGCGTACGCCGTCGGCCCGGGCGGGAGCGGGACCTCGAGTGGGTCGGCGGCGAGGAGGACGTCTAGCTGCCCGGCGAGGTGCGCCGCGTCCTCGCTCTCCCACAGGCCCGTCGGCGCCCAGGCGACCTGTCGACCCTCCCGCTTCGGGAGCGCCGCGAGGTAGTCGGCGAGCAGGTCGCGCCCGCGCTGCCCGGGGGTGAGGCGCTTGTCCGTCGGCAGGACGACGACGCGCGGCCGCAGCGCGTCGAGCGCCTCGCCGAGCCAGCCGAGCGCGTCGCTGAGCTCGTCGTGGACGCGGAGGTAGCCCCGCTCCGAGGTCGTGCAGGCCGCGGGCACGACGAAGCTGAGCATGAAGCTCTCCGGCACGGAGCGCCGAAATCGCTCGAGCGTCGCGGCGCGGGGGAGCGGGCCACGCAGCGCAAGCTCGGCGAAGCGGAGCCGCGTCGTGTACCGTGGCCCCGGAGGCCGCTCGAGCAGGGCGCCTGCGTACACTCGCATGACGCGAGCCTTTAGCGTGCAGGGCGCCGGAGCACAAGGTTCGAGCCCGCTCGGTCGCCGCACGCGCAACCCGCCCGGCGACCCGGAGCGGGTGCAGGGTCGGCGTCGACCGGTACGCGAGCGCCGGCGCGCGACCCGTCGCGCTCCCTCGGCTACTTCTTCGTCGTCGAGCGCTTACGCGCGGTCTTCGTGGGAGCGCCCGCCTTCGAGGCGGACTTCTTCTTGGTCGCCTTCTTCGGGGCAGCCTTCTTCTTGGTCGCCTTCTTCTTCGTGGCCTTCTTCGCGGCCGACTTCGAAGCGGCCTTCTTCTTGGTCGCCTTCTTCGGGGCGGCCTTCTTCTTGGTCGCCTTCTTCTTCGTGGCCTTCTTCGCAGACGATTTCTTTGCAGCCGACTTCGAAGCGGCCTTCTTCTTGGTCGCCTTCTTCGGGGCGGCCTTCTTCTTGGTCGCCTTCTTCTTGGTCGCCTTCTTCGGGGCGGCCTTCTTCTTGGTCGCCTTCTTCGGGGCGGCCTTCTTCTTGGTCGCCTTCTTCGGGGCGGCCGCCTTCGTGGTCCGCTTCTTCTTGGTAGTCGCCATCTCGACCTCCTCGGCACGGAGCCGTTGCGCAACAGTGTCACGTCACGTCACGTCACGTGTCAAGAACGGGTTCACATAAGTTATATCAAAATGTAACGTCTTTTACCTGACACTGTGCAATAACTTCTATGATGTGCTTGTAATTACAGTGTTTTTTTGGAGGCGCCACGGACCGGGTGGGCCCGCACCGAAATCTCGCCGAGTTGCGGGAGGTTGGGCGGCGACGCCCCGGCGACCGAGGGACCGACCGGTGCGCACCTCGGCACGCCCCGCCGGCGTCTCGACTTGCGCGGGCAGGCAGGGTCGCGGTAACAGTCCGTGCCGGCACGCGCCGGCACCCCGCCGAACGAGGCGGGCACCCGTACGGGTCGACCGCCAGCGGCCATGGGGCTCGCGGGCGCTCGGGCCAAGAGGAGGCTTCGATGTCGCGAGTGAGTCACAAAGTTCTGGTAGTGGTGGCGGTCGCGTCCATGCTGGCTGCGTGTGGCCCAAGCCAGGAAGACCTGGATGTGCAGGTGGCCAAGGTACGCCAACTCCAAGGCGCATTGAACGACGCAGAGCAGAGCCAGAAGGCGCTCGAAGAGCGGCTCGCGAGCGTCCGCGCCAAGAACGCTACCCTGAGCAAGCGGCTCAGCGACCTGGGCGAGAACGTCTCGCAGCTCCAAGACGAGCGCTCGTCGTTGCAGAGCTCGGTCGCCCAGCTCCAAGAACGTGAGCGCCAGGCGCAAGCCCGCGCCGCGACGTTCCAGGAGCTGATCAACCGCTTCCGGAAGGCCATCGCGGCCGGCAAGCTCAGCGTCCGCGTGGTGCGAAACCGCATGATCGTCGAGCTGCCCTCCGGCGTGCTCTTCGCGTCCGGCAGCGCAGAGGTCAAGTCGAGCGGCCAGACGACGCTCGCCGAGGTCGCGAGCGTCCTCAAGGACATCCCGAGCCGCGACTTCCAGGTGGCCGGCCACACGGACGACGTCCCCATCCACACCGCGCGCTTCCGCAACAACTGGGATCTCTCGACCGCGCGCGCGGTCAACGTCGTGCTCTTCCTGATCGACCACGGGCTGGCCGCGAACCGCCTGTCCGCCGCGGGCTATGCCGACACCCAGCCGGTCGCGTCCAACGAAACGGCAGACGGTCGCGCCCACAACCGCCGCATCGAGATCGTCCTGCTGCCGAACCTCGACGAGCTGCCCGATCTGTCGAGCCTCGAGCAAAAGCCCGCGGCGAAGCCCTGAGCCGTGTCTCGCGTCGGGCGCCGAGCGCGGCCCTCCCGCCCTCCCGCGCGCCCGCGCTCGCGTCCTCGACGACCGCACACCGCGCGTCCGTCCGCTGCGCCCTAGGGTGACGGCGGGCGGACGGGCAGCACCTCCGCGCGGCGAATGCCCGTTGACGTAACGCCCTGGTTGCAGTAGTATTGCGCCGCTTTGTGGCACGGACGACACGTACCAACGTTGTCCTCCGTGCGGCTACGCGGGCGAGGTGACGGCTCAGGTCTGCCTCGTCGCTGCTGACGCGTGCGGTCCGAAAAGGCGCCGTGCGGGCCGCAATTCACCTGAAGGAGACCTCATGCAGGCTGGTGAAGCTCACGAGTTCAAAGTCGGCGACAAGGCCGTATACCCGACCCAAGGCGTCGCCGAGGTCGTCTCGATCGAAGAGAAGAACATCGCTGGGAACCGCCAGCAATTCTACGTTCTGCGTATCCTCGACACCGACCGCAAGATCCTCGTCCCGGTCAAGACGGCCCAGAACGTAGGTCTCCGCCCGCCGATCTCCGAGACCGACATCCGCGAGATCTTCATGATCCTCAACGAGGACACCATCGCGTTCGACAACCAGACCTGGAACCGCCGCTACCGCGGTTTCATGGACAAGATCAAGACCGGCTCCGTCTTCGACGTGGCCGAGGTCATGCGCGACCTGTACCGCCTGCGCGCGGAGAAGTCGCTCTCGTTCGGTGAGCGTCGGATGCTCGAGCACGCGCGGAGCCTGGTGGTCAAAGAGATCGCCGTCGCTCGCTCCAACAGCGTCGAGCACGTTCAGGCCGAGATCGAAGAGATCTTCGCCGCCTGACCCGACGCTGCTGCACCCTTAGCGCGCCCTCACACCGCCGCCGTCCCGTGCAGGTCGGTCGCCGCGAGCGCATCCATGCCGAAAAACGCTCTGCTCATCAACGTCGACATCGGCGAGACGCGCGTGGGCCTGCTCGAAGACGGGACGCTCGGTGAGCTCTACATCGAGCGTCGCCGTGAGCGCTCCCCGGTCGGCAACGTCTACCTCGGCCGCGTCACCCGGGTCCTGCCCGGGATGCAGGCGGCGTTCGTCGACATCGGCCTCGACCGCGCGGCGTTCTTGCACGTCGAAGACCTCGTCTCGAGCGACGCGGGCGGCGGCCACTCGAAGCGCAGCAAGGGTGACGAAGCCGACGACGACGAGGACGACGCCGCGGGCGCGGGCTCTGGCTCTGGCGACAAGTCCGACAAGAAGGCCGACAAGGACAGCGACAAGAAGGGCGGGAACGGCCGCAACAACCGCGTCTCCCGCAAGACGCCGATCCGCGACGTCCTGAAAGAAGGCGACGCCCTCGTCGTGCAGGTCGCGAAGGGTCCCATCGGCACGAAGGGCGCGCGGGTCACCGCCCACGTCTCGCTCCCTGGCCGCTACGTCGTGTACATGCCGACGGTCGACATCGTCGGTGTGTCGAAGCGCATCGGCCGCGACAAAGAGCGCAAGCGCCTCAAGCACGTCATCGAGGCGGTCAAGCCGCCGACCGGCGGCATCGTCGTCCGGACGCTCGCGCAGGGCCTCACGAAGAAGATGCTCAAGGCGGACATCGGCTACCTCGTCCGCACGTGGGAAGACGCCAACCGCATCCGCGCGAAGGGCCAGAAGCCGCCCGTGCTCCTCTACGAAGAGCCGGACATCGTCCTGCGCGCCGCGCGCGACATGTTCAACGACGGGGTCGCAGAGATCGTCATCGACGACGCCGCTGCCTACGAGCGGCTGCGCAGCTTTCTGCGCGATTTCCTCCCGGGTCGCGTCGACGACGTCAAGCTCTACGACAGCCAGGAGCCGCTCTTCGACGAGTACGGCGTCGAGGACGAGATCAACCGCGCCCTCTCGCGGAAGGTGCCGCTGCCCTCCGGCGGCTACCTCATCATCGACCAGGCCGAGGCGCTGACCGCGATCGACGTAAACACCGGCCGCTTCACCGGCAAGGGCGCCGACGTCGAGGACACCATCTTTCAGACGAACGTCGAGGCGGTCAAAGAGATCGCCTACCAGCTCCGCTTCCGCAACATCGGCGGCCTCATCGTCCTCGACTTCATCGACATGGAGCGCTCCGCGCACCGCGATCGCGTGTACCGCGCGCTCCAGCAGGAGCTCAAGCGCGACAAGGCCAAGACGACGGCGACGCGCATCAGCGACCTCGGCCTCGTCGAGATGACGCGCAAGCGCACGCGCGAGTCGCTCGGCCGGACGCTCTTCGAGCCGTGCTTCTTCTGCGACGGCACCGGTCACCTGCGCTCGAAGGACACCATCTGCCACGAGATCTTCCGCCAGATGATGCGCGAGCGCGACTCGCTCCCCGGGTACGAGATCATCGTGAGCGCGCACCCCGCCGTCTGCGATATGCTGGAGCGCGAGGAGCGGTGGGCGCTCGACGAGGCTGCAAAGCGGCTGCAGCGCAGGATCGTCCTGAACCCGCGCAACGACTACCACCTGGAGCAGTTCGACCTGACCGCGAGCTGAGGCACCATGGCGAACGACGATCAGCGAGCCGGCGCGCGGCGCACGTTGAACAAGTCGTTCGAGTCGGCCGACGCCTTCCTCGAGGAGTACGTCGCGAACATCTCGTCATCCGGGGTGTTCGTGCGCTGCGAGCAGCCCCTCGCCATCGGCACCCGCGTCGACCTCTGCTTCACCGTCATCGTCGACGACGTCGAGACCATCGAGGGCGTGGGCGAGGTGGTCCGCGTCCAGGACGACCCGCCCGGCATGGGGGTCGCGTTCATCGAGCTCACGCCCGAGTCACGCGAGCGCGTTCGCCGGCTGCTGCGCGCCCACCGGACGCCCGGCGCGTCCTGAGAGCCCGCTCGGCCGCTGCCCGGGCCGCCGCGAGACCGCGCGGCTCGTCCCCCGGCGATCAGCCCTCGGCTTGCAGGTAGCCGGCGCTCAGCAGCTCGACGATGCGCTCGCCGGTCTCGGGGTCCGACTTGTCGCTGTGGTTGAGCACCCCCTCGACCGTCCCGTGCTCCATGGCGAGCTGCAGCACGTCGAGCTGCTCCGGCGTCGCGTCGCGGAGCTTGGCCGTGAGCGGGCGCGCGAGGTGGAGCTGCGTACGGAGCGGGGGGAGCGCGTCGCCGAGCCGCGCCACCTCGTCGAGCTGGCGCATCGCCTCCATCAACAGCCCCTCGGTGCCGATATCGAGCGGGTTGTCGAAGGTGCGGCCCTCCTCGGGCGGCTCCATGTCGAAGGTGCCCTCGGTCCACGTGATGAGGCGGCAGAAGGCCTTCTCGGGCGACACGTCGTAGTGGTCGTTGACGACGGCGAAGACCACGCGGCCCTCGTCGAGGTAGATCTTCCCGTGGTCACAATCGGTCTCGACGGCGAGCACCCCGCTCTTTTTCGACGAGGAGAAGAGCTGCAGCAGGTCCGGGAGCGGGATCTCGGCGATGGAGCCGGTCATCGTCCGGACCTGGCTCGTGCGCTTCGCCGCGGCGGCCTTCTGGAGGTTCTTGTTGCCGTCGGTCACCGACCCAGGCTGGTCGGCCGGGACGATCTTGATGATGCTGGTGCCGATGAGGATGCGGTCGCCCGCGTTGAGCTCAGCCCGCTGCACGCGCTCACCGTTGACGAAGCTGCCGTTCGTCGAACCGAGGTCTTCGAGGACCACCTTCCCGTCGGCGACGAGGATCCGGGCGTGCCGCCGCGAGACCATGTCCTCGACGAGGACCATGTCGAGCTCGCTCGACCGCCCGATGACGATCTCTCCGCTCGCGGGCAGAGGGTACTCACCCCCCTGGTAGCGTCCGGAGATGAAACGGAGTGCATACGCTGAGGACACAGCGGCAGAGGCCTTTGGAAGGGGGGATGACGCCATACAAGCTCTCGCGCGCTCGCGGCTCGGCGACCGTAGCCTAGTGGTTTACGAGTTGTCGGGTCAAGCGTGGCGCAGGAGCCCAGCGCGCGGCGTCAGGCGCTCGGCGACGGGACTCGGTAGAAGCGCGCCGCGGTGTCGAGCAAGAGCTTGCGCTGCGTCGCCGCGCCGAGGTCGGCGGTGATCGCGGTGAACGCGTCGAGCCAGGTGCCGTACGCGAACGACACGCTGTCCATCGGGAAGTTCGACGCGAAGAGGCACCGGTCGGGGCCAAAGCGCTCGATGACGAAGCGCACGTGCGGCCCGAGCCGCTCGACCACCTCGCCGACGTCCGGCGGCGCCGCCCGCTGGTGGAAGCCCCAGCCCACGATGGGCATGCCGAAGCCGCTCAGCTTGACGTGGACGTGCGGGCACTCGGCGAGGCGCGCGAGGCCGTCGTGCCACGCCGCCTCGACGTCGCGGCGGGCCTGCGCGGTCTGCCCGAGCCCGCCAAAGGGCCCCGCGAGCGCGATCGGGGTGCCCATGTGGTCGAGCACCAGCGGCGTGTCGGGGTAGTCCTCGGCGAGCTGGGCGAGGTCGGTGAGCTGGGTGTGGTAGACGAACGCGTCGAACGACAGGCCGCGCGCGCCGAGCGCCTCGTAGCCGCGCCGGAACGCGCCCGTGCGCATCAGGTCGCCGCGCTTGGTCCAGCTATGGACGCCGCGCGCGTCGCTGAACGCGAGCTTGTCCCGCACGCCGCGAAACCGTGGGCTCGCGTGCCGGTGCGCGTCGAGCAGCGCCCCAGCGTCGGGATCCGCGAGGTGTACGCCGCCGACGATGGCGAGCGGCCGCTCGTCGAGCGTCTCGAGCCACCGCGTCTCATCCGCGAGCGCCAGGGGTCCGCGCCCCATCCAGTCCGCCTCGACGTGCACGAAGCCCCGCACTCGGCGGGCGCCGACGCCGCGCCGCCACGTGGCCGGCAAGAAGGGCGCGACGACGTGATCGGTCGCGCCGACGAAGTCGAGGGTCGCCCGCGGAACCACCAGGCGGGCGACCCGGTCCATCCACCGCGGGGCCCACCCGAGCGTGCGGACGAGGGGGCTGACGGTGCGCGGCGTCGTGCGCGGGTCCCACAGGTGGACGTGGGCGTCGAGCACGTCCACCTCGCCGGCCCGGACGGTGTCGTCGGTGTCTGTCATGGCACGCTCCTTCGCTGGTCAGGGCGCGGGCTCGACGTGCACGCGCAGAGGGTCGTTGGACGCGGCGCTGCGGACGAGCAGCTCGCCGGTCTCGGGGTGCCACCGCACGCACGCGCCGGAGGCGCTCACCCCGACTCGCGGCGGGTCCGCGTAGTCGCGCGGCGGCAGATAGAGCACCGAGACCCCGCCAGACGGCGCGTCGATCTGCACGTCGAGCGCGCGCGCGTCCGCGTCCCAGCGGGTGCTGGCGAGCGCGCCGGCCACCGCGCGAGGGTAGCCCCGCACGGCCTCGCGCGCCGTCGGTCGCTCGGCCCCGCTCGGATCGAGCAGGCTGAAGTCCTCGCCGTTCCACAGCTCGGCCGACTCGCTCACCTCCCACTGGGTCGCGTTCGCGAGCTCGGCGTCGAGCGCGTCGTAGACCTGCCGGAGGTACTCCGGACCGTAGGGGTTCGAGGCGTCCACGCCGAACTCCCCCAGCAGCACCGGGCGGCCCCACGCGCGCCCGTTCGCGAGGGCCGTGGCGATCTGCGTGTGGACGAGCTCTGCGCCCGGGCTCCGATTGCCGAGCGAGATGACGGCGTTGTAGTAGTGCGGGGCGACCACCGAGGCCGCGAGGCGCGGGTCCGCGAGGTGGTTCGTCATGCCGACGGCGTCCCCCGCCCGCCCGTCGAGGAAGAGGAGCGCGTTCGGTGCCTCCGCGCGGATCACCGCGCCCATCTGCGCGTAGAACGCCGGCAACACCGTCGACTCGAACGCCTCCGACGAGAACGCGCCCTGGCCCGGCTCGTTGAGTATCTCGAACCCGATGACCGCCGGGTGGCCGCCGAAGCGCGCGGCCACGCGACGCCACATCGCCGCCATGGCGTCGGCGACGCCGTCCGTGTCGTTCCAGAGCCGGTCGAAGGCGCGCGAGACGTCGCTAGTCGGGTCGAAGTACGGGAACGACCAGCTCGGGAAGGTGCAGTCGTGCCGTGGCGGCTTCGCCGCGAGGTCCGGAGGCAGCGTCCAGCGCGGGAACCCGTCGCCACACAAGGGGGAGGCGTAGACGTCCTGGTGGAAGTCGACGACCACCCGGAGCCCGCGCGCCGCCGCCGCGTCGAGCAGCGCCTCATAGCGGGCCTCGTACGCCCCGTCCCAGGCGCCTTCGGTCGGCTCGAGCGCCTCCCAGGCAAAGGGCACGCGCAGGGCGTTCGCGCCGAGCGCCACGAGCGCGTCCATGTAGGGGCCGAGCCGCGCCGCGTAGTCGCCGGGGACGTCCGGATCGAAGTCGAAGGGCGCGAAGGGCGGCAGCTTGCTGCGTCCACCCGCGTTGAAGCCGCGGAGCAGCACCTCCCGGCCGCGTGCGTCGCGCAAGCGCTCGCCGTCGACCGTCAGCGCGAGGTCAGCGCCTGGCGTGAGGGCCGGCGACGCGGGCTCGATCTCGCAGCGCCGACCTTCCGGGAGGCCGCCCACCAGTGGCCGGGCACCGCCGCCCCCGCACCCCGCGGCGGCTGCCATGAGCGCGAGCGTCGCCAGGTGGGCGCGGCGCAGGCGATGGGGCCGGCGCCGGAGCCGCGCGGCCGGAGCAATTCGGTCCGACACCCGAGCGGTTATACGCGCAGCTACCGCGCCGACACAACGCCCGAGCGGTCACCAAGGGCGCGCTTCCGCTCGCTGAGACACCCACAGCCACTCCCCGACTCCACCCTGCGCCAGTCCCCACCCGACCGGCACCGCCCGACCCCGCTCCCGCTCCCGCACCCGCACCCGCACCCGCACCCGCACCCGCACCCGCACCCGCACCCGCGCCCGCGCCCGCACCCGATCCCGCACCCGCACCCGCACCCGCACCCGCGCCCGCGCCCGCACCCGCACCCGATCCCGCACCCGCTCCCGATCCCGACCCAGCGCCTGTGCCCGATCCCGCTCCCGCTCCCGCTCCCGCTCCCGCTCCCGCTCCCGATCCCGATCCCGATCCCGATTCGTGGGAAGCAACTCGATGTCGACGGGAGGCACCACAACATATCGTGGCCACCGACCGTCGTCGACCACATCATGTAGTGGGCCGTAGCCGGCCTGAGGAGTTGCTT
>JAGQJE010000362.1 GCA_020430775.1 Myxococcales bacterium | reverse complement strand
TCGGTCGCAGTGGGCGCCGCGAACGACTCGACGCGGGACGGGCGCCTGCGGCCCGATCCGTCGCTGGCGCGCACCGTCGTCGTCGATGTGGCGACGCGCTGCGCGACGCCGGAGCCGAGCCACCGCGCCGACGAGGCGCCCGCGATCCCGCGCCGCTCGAGGGTCCGCACGCGCGTGTACGGCGGGGTCGGCTGAGCGGATCGCGCGCGCGGCGCGCCTCGTGTCGCCACACGGCGGCGCGCAGCGCGACCGAAGTCAGCCGGCCTTGGCGCTCTTCATGCGGTAGATGCTCGGGAGCTGGTCGAGCGCGGTGATGCAGACGCCGAGATCCTTGAGCAGCCCATCCCCGAGGCCGTAGATCCAGCCGTGGATCGCGAGCTCGTCGCCGCGCGCCCACGCCTCTTGGACCACGGTCGTCGCGCAGAGGTTCGCGACCTGGGCCTTCACGTTGAGTTCGCAGAAGCGGTTCACGCGCGCCTCCGGGTCGAGCTTGGGGTCGTTCAGCTCGCCCTCGTGCTGCACGTAGACGTCCTTGATGTGCCGCAGCCAGTTGTCGATGAGGCCGTGGCGCTTGTCGTCGAGCGCCGCGCGGATGCCGCCGCAGCCGTAGTGCCCGCACACGATCACGTCGGTCACGTGGAGCACGTCGACGGCGAACTGGAGCACCGACAGGCAGTTGAAGTCGGTGTGCACCACGACGTTCGAGATGTTCCGGTGAACGAAGATCTCGCCGGGCTCGAGGCCGCAGATCTCGGTCGCCGGGACGCGGCTGTCCGAGCAGCCGATCCACAGGAGCTTCGGGCTCTGCTGCTTGGACAGGCGCTCGAAGAACGCGGGGTCGGCCTTGCGGACCTTCGCCGCCCAGGCGCGGTTGCTCTCGAAGAGGTGGGGCAGTGTCTTCATCTGGCCTCGCTCGCGCAGCGGTCGGAGCCCTCGCGGGTATCCGCCATGCGTCTTGATCAGGGTTTGGTGGCTAGATGCCGCACCGGCGCCGCGCGCGCCAATCGAGCGACGCCGAAGCGCCCGGGCGCCGGATCGGGATCGGGTGCGGGATCGGGATCGGGTGCGGCGCTCGTCAAGGTAGTTGTCGGGTCGGGTGATTGTGCGGGTGTCGGTCCTAGGCGGCCGTTGCGGGGGCTTTGGCGCGCACGTCGACGATGCGGTCTGGGTTCAAGGTGACGATGGTC
>JAGQJE010000361.1 GCA_020430775.1 Myxococcales bacterium | reverse complement strand
GAGGATGGCCGCGGCCTCCTCACGCGCAGGCGCCACCGCCGCCGGGACCACCCGCTCGGCGTCTGCCGGTCGGATCACGCGCCCCACGGCCGATCCCCCTCCGTCGCGCGGGCGCGCGCGTCCTCGACGCTCCCCGGAGCGAGCCGCCGGCTCGCGGCGCGCAACACCTCGAGCAGCCCGCGCTCCGGCGCGAAGCCGGGCCGAGGAGCCGCCCCGGCAGCGCGGCGCCACGCCTGCCCGCGGGCCGGATCGATCGCGGCGAGGTCACGCGCCAGCCACCGACGCGCCTCCGGGGGCAGCGCCTCGGCGCCCTCGACGTCGAGCGGCGCGCGGAGCGTCGCCGTGATGTCCCGCAATGTCGCCCGCTGATCCTCCGGGCTCGCGTCGTCGAACCGCTCGAGCGCGCGCTCGCAGCGCTCCCGTAGCCCAGGGCCCAGCGCGTCGAGCGCCTCCTCGCCGTCGTCGATGGCCCGCGCGCTCCGGGTCCCCCGCCCGTGAACTACGGCGGCGAGCACAAAGCCCTCGCCAAACCCCGGCCGCGCAACCATCGCCAAGCGGTCTAGCACGCCGTCCCACCCCCCGCAGCGAGACCCGCCCGAGGGGCGCTCGTCGTCGCGAGGACCGCACGGGAGCGGGATCGGGAGCGGGAGCGGGAGCGGGGGCGGGGGCTGGAGCGGGAGCGGGCGCGGGAGCTGGAGTGGGGACGGGGGCTGGCGCTCGGGTGGGGGTTGGCGCGGGTTCGAGTAGGGGGCGCTTGTGTTCGCGGGGAGCGCTCGGCGCAGCGCGCGGTCGCGGCGGGCTGGTAGGATGGCGCGGAGATGGATCTGTATAGCGCCGCGAAGCGACTGACTCGGCCTTTTACCTTCGTCGGGGACAAGGACGGCTCGGCCCTGCCGATCGGGTCTCGGGGGGTGATCGGCGACGGCTTTACGGCGGCGCTCGTGCGCGCCGACGGCGCGATCGACTGGCTGTGCCTGCCGCGCTTCGACAGCCCGAGCGTGTTCGCGGAGATCCTCGACGCCGAGCACGGGGGCCACACGGCGATCACGCCCTCGGTGCACCCCTTCCAGAGCCTGCAGCGCTACGACCCGGACACCAACGTGCTCGAGACGCTCTTCCGCGTCGAGGATCACGGGGTAGTGCGCATGACCGACTTCATGCCGTGGACGGGCGATCCGCGGCTGTCGGTGCACGAGATCCACCGGCGGATCCGCTGCGTCGAGGGCGAGGTGGAGCTCGACGTCACCTTCGATCCGCGCTTCGACTACGGCTCGGTGCGCCCGCAGATCGAGCACGAGGAGCACGGCGTGCTCGCGCGCTCGCCCTCGGGAGACACCTTCGCCGCGGTGCTGAGCGGGAAGCACACGTGGGAGGAGCGCCCCGAGGGTGGCACGCGCAGCACGGTGCGGGTGCGCGCCGGCGAGACGCGCTGGATGGTCCTGAGCTGGGGCGCCCCGCAGACCGAGTCCATCGCGGCGTATCGACCCTTCGAGATGCTCCGGTTGACGCGCCACCGCTGGCGCGAGTGGGCGAGCGGCCTGCGCTACGACGGGCCGTGGCGCCACAACGTGCTCCGCTCGGCGCTCGTCCTGAAGCTCCTCACCTACGCGCCGACCGGCGCCATGGTCGCGGCGCCGACGACCTCGTTGCCCGAGTGGATCGGCGGCGTGCGCAACTGGGACTATCGCTACACGTGGACGCGCGACACGGCGATGGCCGTCCGCGCGGTGAGCCGCCTCGGCTTCGACGACGTCGCGCGCGAGTTCTTCCACTTCGTGCGCGACACGCTCGAGCGCGACGCCCGCCTGCAGATCATGTACACGGTCGACGGGAGCCGAGTCCCCGATGAGCAGGTGCTCTCGCGCCTGCTGGGCTTCCGCGGCTCCTCGCCGGTGCGCGTCGGCAATGGCGCGCGCGACCAGCTCCAGCTCGACACGGCCGGCGCCCTCCTCGACGCGGCCTACATGCACGAGAACGTCGGCGGCACGCTCTCGCTGCGCGCGTGGCGGAGGCTGCGCGGCGTGGTCGAGACCGTCATGGAGCGCTGGAGCGAGCCCGACCACGGCATCTGGGAGCCGCGCGACGGCGTGCGCCACAACACCCACTCGCGGCTGATGAGCTGGGTCGCGCTGCGGCGCGGCGCCGAGCTGGCCCCGCTCTTCGGCGACCATCCCCTCGCAGAGCGCTTCGCCTCCGCGGCCGAGGAGGTGCGCCAGGACATCGAGGACAACGCGCTCGACGCGAGCGGCGACCACTTCGTCGCCGCCTACGGGGAGGACCGCGCCGACGCCACGCTGCTCTTGCTCCCTGTACACGGCGCGTTCGAACCGCAGAACCCGCGGATGCGCCGGACCATCGACTGGGTGCGGGACGAGCTGGGCGACGGCCCCTTCCTGCGGCGCTACCTGAGCGACGACGGGGTCGGCGGCAATGAGGGCGCGTTCATGCTCTGCGGCTTCTGGCTCGCCGAGGCCCTGGCGCTCGCCGGCCGCGTCGACGAGGCGCACGAGGTCTTCGTCGCGCACGCGGAGGCGTCGAACCACCTCGGCCTCCTCTCGGAGGAGATCGACCCGAGCACCGGCGAGCTGCTCGGCAACTTCCCGCAGGCGTTCAGCCACATCGGGCTCATCAACGCGGCGGCGCGCATCGACCTCGCGCTGCGGCTGCGCGACGAGGGCTCGCAGGCGATCCCCGACAAACCGCTGCGGCACTGGTGGCGCTAGTGGGCGCGGCGGCGCAGCCCGACGAGCCGGCCGTCGCAAGCGACGCGACCCCCGCTGCGGGAGCGGAGGAGGGGGTGGAGACCCTTGGGTCGGGCGCCGCGCCGGTGGGTTCGTCGGCGGACGATGGAGCCCCGCGCGGCTCGCCGGGCGTGTCGCCACGATCGGCGCTCCCCATCGACGCGGACGCTCCGATCCGGTCGGGCTCCGCGGCGCACGGGCTGACCGACGTCGCTCGCCTCGGGGGACGGGTCGTCTTCGTCGTGGTGGCGCTCGCCGCGGTTATCGCGCTCGCGGCGCTCCTGTCGGTGCGAGCGCCCGCGCTCGCCGTGGTGGGTGTCGCGGTGCTCTCGGTGGTGGTCGCGCTCGCCGCCTCGGCGCTCACCCGCGCGTCGACCGCCTCGCTGCTCGCCCCGCTCGCCGCGGCGCTCGAGATGGTCGAGGCGGCGACCTCCACGTCGCGCGCCGCCGCCCTCGCGACCACGCGCGAGGACGACCGCCGCCGCCGCGCCGTGCCGCGCGAGCTGCACATGCTCGCGATCGAGCTCGGGCTCTTGGTCGAGACGCTCGAGCGCGCGGCGTCCCGAGCCGGCGGCGCGGCCGACGCGAGGCTCGAGGCGGAACGGTACGAGACAGACTTCTTGAGCCGCCTCAGCCACGACCTGCGCACGCCGCTGAACGCGCTGCTCGGCTTCGCGGACGTGCTGCTCCACGAAATGGACGGCCCGCTCACCCCCGTGCAGCGTGAGGACCTCGAGATCATCCGCGGCGCCGGCGCGCGCGTGCGGCGCTTGTTCGACGACCTCTTCGACATCGCGGCGGCGGCCGCCCATCGACTCGAGCTCGAGCTCGGCGACGTGGACCTCGAGCGCATCCTGCCCGCGGTCGAGCATCGCGTCCGGGCGGTCCTCGCCGATCGCGACGTTCACTGCACCTTTGCGGTGGAGTCCCCGCTGCCGCACCTGTGGGCGGACGGAGAGCGCGTCCGTCAGGCCCTCGAGGGGCTCACCGCCGGCGTCGCCCGGACGATCTACTCAGGCTCGCTCGACGTGCGGGCGCGCCCCGCAGACGGCGGAGTCGAGGTCGAGGTCGCGTTCGTCGGCGCGGCGCTCTCGCCCGATGACCTGCGGGGCCTGTCGATGGCGCTCGAGGGGTGGGACGCCCACCCGGCCCGCAGGCGCGCGACCTGGATCGCCCTCGCGCTGAGCCGGCGGCTGATCGAGCTGCACGGCGGGCACCTCGACCTCGTGACCGCGAGGGCGGGCGGCGAGGCACGCGTCACGGCCTGGATCCCCGAGCGCGCGCGGACTCCGACGGCCCTCGCAGCCCCCGCGAGCCCCCGCCGCGTCGCCCCGGCTCCCGTCGGCCGGGAGCTCGGGCAGGCGACGTG
>JAGQJE010000360.1 GCA_020430775.1 Myxococcales bacterium | reverse complement strand
TACCTCGGTTGGTTGATGCCTTCGCCTACGGCTCAGGGAGGGGGCACGCGCCCCCTCCCAACCTTCACTTCGCCGCCCCTGAGTCGCGGCGAAGCAAACTTTGGCTCCCACCCCGCGGGGTTCGGCACCGAAGCGGAGCCTCACGCGTTGGCGTTGGCGTCGTGGTCGGACGCCGTTGGTTGCACTCTTGCAGGGGCAAGACTGAACCCAACGGCGGCGCACCGTGAGTACCTCGGCAGCGCGGCAACGCGGTCTCGACCCCGATCCCGCGCCTGGCGTGGGTGCCGGCGGCGTTCGATTTGCTAGCGTCTGGGCAGATGCGTTGCGCTCTTCGATGGACGGCGGCGATGGCGCTGGCCGCCATCGTCGTCGCGGTATTCGCCGCCCACGCGCTGCGCGAGAACGGCGGGACCGCCGCCCCGCCGCTCGACGACGCCTTCATCCACTTCCAGTACGCCCGCTCCATCGCGGAGGGGCGTCCCTTCGTCTACCACCCGGGCGCGCCTCCGTCCTCGGGCGCGTCGAGCGTGCTCTACGCGCTCCTCTTGGCGGTGCCCTACGCCCTCGGTGCGACCGGGCTGCACCTGCTCTGGGTCGCGTGGGTGCTCGGCGCGTTCGCGCTCGCGTGCGCCTACGTCGCGGGCGGCGCCCTCGCCGAGCGCGTCGCCGACGAGCGCTGGGCTGCGCTCCCCGGCGCCTTGGCGGTCGCGGCCTGGGGTGCCTTCGCGTGGCACGCGGCGAGCGCCATGGAGACGGCGCTGGTCGGTGCGGTGACCCTTGGCGTCGGCGTCGCGGTCGGCGCGTGGGCCGCTCGCGACGCGGCGCGGCGTTCGCGCGCGTGCGGTGTCACCCTCGCGCTCGTCGCGGTGGCGCTGCCCTTCTTGCGTCCCGAGGCCGCCCCGTTCGGTCTCGCGTTGAGCGCCGCGCTCGTCTTCCGACCGGCGCTCGGCGAGCAGCGCTGGCGCCTGCTGGGACTCGCCGGGCCGATCGGCGTCGCCGCGTACCCGCTCTTTTGGTGGGCGCTGACGGGGCGCGCCACGACGAACGGCGCGTTGACCAAGTGGCTCCCGCGGATGCCCTACGTCGACGCGCAGGTCTTCGAGAGGCGCGTCGGCGAGAACCTGTCGCTCGCGTATCACTGGCTGTCGGGCACCGGCGACGCGGTCTCGCGCGGCTACTTCACGCCGTGGGTCGTGCTGGTGGGTGTCGTCGTGGGTGCGCTGTGGGCCGTCGTCCGCCGCGGCGCCGTCCCGCGCTGGGCGCGGCTGCTGGTGCTCGGGGCGGCGCTCGCGTCGTTCGGCGGCCTGATGACCTTCAACACCTTCTCGCAGCACCGCTTTCGCTACGCGAGCCCCTACGTGCTCACGCTGCTCGTCTTCGGTGCGGCCGGGCTCTTCGATCTCGCCCGCTGCCTCGGCAGCCGGTTCACGACTCGGCTCGGCAGCAGGCCGGTGGCGGCGGTGTTCGCGTGCGCCTGGGCGCTCGGGCTGGCGCCAAGCTTCTCACCGGCGTTCGTCCACTTCGCGCACGCGTGCGGGGACATCATCGGCGAGCACTACGCGATGGCCGCCAAGCTGCGCGACCTGCCGTCAGACGCCCTCGTCGCGATCAACGACGCCGGCGCGCTGACCTATTTGGGCGAGCGACGCACGGTCGACGTGATGGGGCTCACCACCAACTACACGGGCCCCTATTTCATGAACGGGCCCGGCTCGACCTTCGAGATGTTCGACTCGCGCCCGCCGGACGAGCGGCCGACCCACTTCGCCATCTACCGGCGCTGGTGGACCGCGCCGTCCGTGCTTGGCGCCGAGGTCGCGTCCATCACGCTGCCTCGCCCCGGCGTCATCGTCGGCGACAGGACGATGACGCTGTACGAGGCGCGCTTTCCGAACCCTCCCGGCGCCGACCGGCCCGCGCATCCCGAAGCGCTCGGCCGGCTCCTCGATGAGGTCGACGTGGCCGATGTCGAGAGCGAAGCGGCGCACGGTTACACGGTGCCGGGCACGACCTACGCGGACGATATCCACCGCGCCTATCGCCTCGACGGCGTCGGGGTCGTGCATGAGGGAGGGCGCATCGTGCGCAAGGTCGAGGCGATGACGCTCCGCGGCGCGCCGGGCATGCCGCTGGTGCTCGTGTTGCGGACCGACGCGTGGTTCGCGTGCGAGCTCCGCTTCGCGGTCGACGGTGTAGAGGTCGCGCGCCTCGACGTGCCCGAGACGCGCCGCTGGGCGGAGCCGCGGGTCACCGTGCCCGGCGGCTTCGTGCGGGAGCACAACCGCATCCGTGTCTCGCGCGCGCCCGGATGCCCCGACCTCGCGTCGTTTCACTGGTGGGCCTACGAGGGGCGCTGACCGCGGGCCGAGCTGGATCCGGAAAAACCCGGGTGATGCCGTCGCCGAGTGTCGCTCGTCACGCCGATCCCTCGCCAGACGCGCCGCCTCGCGGCGTGTTTTATGGTTTGTTTTGCAAGACGGTTCGATTTTGTAAACCAACTTCGAGAGCGCACGCCCACCCCACGCCACACGCCGGCGACGTGCATTCGTTGGCGGTGCGAGTATGCGTCCTCGCGTCCGCGCCGCGACCCGTTGGCGCCTCGTCACGATGTCCACCGCCGTCAAACGACCCCGCAGAGCCTCCAGCCTCCGCACGAGCCTACGTGCGTCGACGTACGACGGCATCTGCAACGCCGTGATGGTGGGGTTCGGCGAGTCGTACTTCCCGGCGTTCGCGCTCTTCCTCGGGGCGAGCGCGTTCGAGGCAGGCGTGCTCGCCACCTTGCCCATCCTCGTCGGGTCGCTCTTTCAGCTCGCCGTGCCGCACATCACGAACCGCACCGGCGACCGAGCCTGGGTCATCGCGCTCGTGAGCGTCCAGGCGCTGTCGCTGGCGCCCATCCTGTGGAGGGGCGGCGACAACACCTTCGCGTGGCTGCTGGGCTGGGCGTGCGTCTATTGGGTTGCGGGTCTCGGCGTCAACCCAGCCTGGAACTCCTGGATGGGGCGCATGATCCCGGAGCGGCTGCGGCGGCGGTACTTCAGCCGTCGTGCGGTCCCCGTGCAGGTCACGCTCCTCGTCGCGCTGGTGCTTGCGGGCTTCACCGTCGACGCGGCGAAGCGGTCGTCGCACGGCGCGCTCGTCGGCTTCCTGGGCATCTTCGCGGTCGCGATGGTCGCGCGGCTCGCCGGTGCGTATTGCCAGACGTGGCAGTCCGCGCCGCCCACGCGCGCGAGCCTCGAGCCGGCGCATCTCGTCAACGTCATCCGCGGTCTCGTCGTCGAGCCCTACGGTCGCCTGATCCGGCTCGTGTGCCTGATCTACTTCGCGGTGTTCTTCTCCGCGGCGTACTTCACGCCCTACATGCTGAACAAGCTCGGGATGTCCTACGCGGAGTTCACCGTCCTGAACGGCGCGGTCATCGTCGCGCGGATCTTCGCGTCTTCGTACTGGGGCAAGGTCGCCGGCTTGTTCGGGAACCGGCGGACGCTGCAGGTCGCTGGCCTCCTGATGGTCCCGCTCCCGGCGCTCTGGTTGATCTCGGACCACGTCGGGTACCTGCTGGTGCTGCAGCTCATCGCCGGCGTCGTCTGGGCAGGGTTCGACCTCGCGGTGGTCCTGAGCTTCTTCGACTGCACGACCAACGAAAACCGCAGCCGCGTGTTGGCGGTCTACAACGCCGCCAACGGCGTCGCGATGATCGCCGGCACGCTCGCCGGCGGCGTGTTCTTCCTGCACTTGGGCGGCGCGGCGTACCTGTACGTCTTCTTGGGATCCAGCCTGCTCAGGCTCGCGGCCGTGACCTTCTTCGCGCGCGGCGCGGGTGTGCGCCTGCCGAACGAGCACACCTTCCAGGACGTGTTCGTTCGCGTCGTCACGTTCCGCCCTGGCAACGGCGAGTCGATGCGTCCCATCATCCTGCGCACGACCCGCAACCGTCGCGACTCGGTCGCGCCCGCCGCGTCGGACCATCCTGTGAAGCGCGACCGTTGAAGCGGCTCGGACGACGCGCCGCGAGCCCCGAGGCGGGTTCGCGCCCGCGCCGGACACCGACCCACACGCGTCGACAGGTCCACCGAGCGCTGCCGGGCAAGCGCGGTCGCGGAGCGCGCCCGCGGTTGGTACACTGGCGCGCGTTCGCACGACCGACCGCCATCAACGAGGAGACGCCGAGGGATGTTCGCAAAGGAAGTCACTGGCGAGGAGGCGCGCGCGCGCATCGCCGACGGGACCACGTGGGCCGAGTTCTGCGACACATTGAAGTCGGCCGGCGTCCTGCTCGACCGACCCGCGTCGCCGAAAGACCTCCGAGACCGAGCGGAGGGGTACCGCTACCTGAGCCGGCTCTTGCGCGCGGGGCTCGAGGCGTTCGTCGAGCACGGCGACCCGCTCGCGCCCGTGCTCCGGCGGATGGTGCACGAGACCGTCAAGATGGGCGCGGACAACCCGGATAACTACTACCTGAACGCCGCGATCTCGGGGGCGCACCGGTACCGCATCGTCGGCAAGCGCAACTCCGTCGCCTACCTCGGCTTCGGTATCCAGTCCGGCAACTACGGCGTGGGTGGCGGGCAGATGAAGACCGGCGCCTATCTCGAGGCGTCGGACATGCACATCGAGCCGGACGGCTCGTTCACGATCGAGCTGAGCGTCGAGCCGGCCGAGGGCAACTGGCTCCCGATGACCCCCGACTCGACCATGTTGATCGTTCGGCAGACCTTCCTCGACCGCGAGACCGAGCGCGTCGCCGACCTGCAGGTAGAGCGCCTCGACGGGGACGGGCGTCCGACGCCGCTGACGCCCGAGGCGATCGACCGCGGCCTCACGCAGGCCGCGCGCTTCGTCGGAGGCGCGTCGGCGATCTTCGCGATGTGGGCCGAGGGCTTCCAGAAGGTGCCGAACACCCTGCCGCGCTTCAATCAGGCCGTGTCGAACGCGTTCGGCGGCGATCCGAACATCGCCTACTACCACGGGTACTGGCAGCTTGGCCCGGGCGAGGCGCTCGTCGTCGAGGCCACCCCGCCCGAGTGCATGCACTGGAACTTCCAGATCAACAACCACTGGATGGAGTCACTCGACTACCGCTACTTCCCCGTGGTCATCAACAAGCACAGGGCGAAGTACCGCCCGGACGGCTCGGTGCGCATCGTAGTCGCGCACGAGGACCCGGGCGTCGACAACTGGCTGAGCACGGTGGGCCATGACCGCGGGACCATGTGCTTTCGGTGGACCCGCGCGAAGGAGCACCCGGAGCCGAACGCGCGCGTCGTTCCGGTCGCCGAGCTCGGAGCGTCGCGGCGGTGACCGTAGGCGATGACCGCGACGTGAGGCCCGGCGGCGCGACCTCGACGGCGTCCGAGGCGGACCCCAACCGCTACGCGAGGCCGCACCGGCCGCGCCTCATCCGTTTCGCGAACGGCGCCGCGAGCGCGCTCGGCAGGGTGGGCCTCGCGCAGGCCTCGCTCGAGCCGGCCGGCCTCATCGACGCGGCGCGCAAGCGCGAGGGCGGCGCGCCGCTCGAGGACGAATCGGTCGTGCCGCGCCTCGAGCGCCTCGTCGACTCCATCGAGCGCGAGGCGAGGCTCAACCCGCTCGGGCGCGCCATCACCCGCGGCCGGCTCGTCACGCTGCTCGCGAACCGGCTGCGCGCCGAGGCGGTGTTCCGCGCCCACCCGGAGATCGTCGACGTCCCGCTGCCGGCGCCCGTCGTCATCACCGGCTTGCAGCGCAGCGGCACCACGAAGCTGCACCGGCTGCTCGCGACCGACCCGCGCCTGCGGGCGCTCGCGACCTACGAAGCGCTCGCGCCGGCGCTCCGGCTCGAGCAGCCGCAGCGCCGGTCGCGTCACACCGGCGATCCGAGGGTGCGCGTCGCGCGCCGCGCCGAGCGTGGGCTCCGCTACCTCTCCCCGGACTACTTCGCGGTGCACCCCGTCGAGCACCTCGCGCCCGAGGAGGAGGTGCTGCTGCTCGACCAGTCGCTGCTGAGCACCGTGCCGGAGGCGACGCTCCGCGTGCCCTCGTACGCGCTCTGGGTCGAGGAGCAGGACCAGCGCCCCGCGTACGAGTGGCTCCGCAAGACGCTGCAGCTCATGAGCTGGCAAGACGCCAGGGCCGCGGCAGGCGCGGCCCCTGTCGACCCAGCCGAGGCGGGGGCGCGGTGGGTGCTCAAGACGCCGCACCACCTCGAGTGGCTCGACACCCTCTTCGAGGTGTTCCCGGACGCGACCGTCGTCCAGACGCACCGCGACCCGGCGGTCACGCTCGCGTCGTTTTGCAGCATGATCGCGCTCGGTCGCGGCGTGTTCAGCGACGACGTGGACCCGCACGAGGTCGGCGCGCACTGGGGCCGCAAGATCGCGCGCATGCTCGACCGTGCGATGGACACTCGGGAGCGGCGCAGTGACGCCGGCTTCGTCGACGTCTCGTACTACGCGCTGGTGCGCGACGGCGACGCCGCGGCGAGAGCCGAGCTCGAGCGCATCTACGCGGCGGCCGGGCTCGAGCTCGGGCCGGAGGTCTGGGCGCGCATCGACGCGGCCGCGCGCGCCAATCAGCAGCACAAGTACGGGCGCCACACCTACCGGCTAGAGGACTTCGGCCTGAGCGCGGAGGGCGTCGAGCGGTGGTTCGCGCGCTACCGAGCGCGGTTCCACGTCCGCCACGAGCGCGCGCGCTGACCGGGCGAGGGCGTCGAGCCGCGCCGGGCCATCGTACGCAAGCTGCGCGCTGTGCGCGCGGTCACCACAGGGCGAAGGCGACTGTCGTGACCGGATCGGGCGCTGTGTCCGTGTAGCGTTCGGTCCAGGTCGTCCCGTCGGGCGAGGTGTAAAACACGCCCTCGGGCGTCAGCCCGACGAACGTCCCGTCGCCGAACGCGAGCGCGCTGAAGTGGTGGCTGCTCGACGTCGATGTCCAGTGCGCGCCGTCGGTCGAGGCGAACGTGCCCGCGCTTCCGCTCGCGATGAACGTCCCCGCCCCGAACGTCACCGCGGCGAGGTCGCCCGACGCGCCCGAGACGTGCGAGTCGGCCCAGCTCGCGCCGTCCGGGCTCACCGCGACGAGCGAGTTCTGGCCCACCGCGACGAAGCGGCCGCCGCCGTACGCGATCGCGCGGAGGTCCTCGAGCCCGGTGCCGTCGTTGGCGACGGTCCAGTGGATGCCCTCGGGCGAGGCGGCGCGGGTGCCCTTGTCGCCCACGGCGACGAACACGCCGTCACCGTATGCGATCGCTCGCAGCGAGGGCGTGAACGGGAAGGGCTTGATCTGGCTCCCGTCGCCCCAGTGGTTGAGCGAGCGGTCCGCGCTCAGGTACCGGCCGTTGTAGCCGACGGCGACGAAGCGGCAGTCGCCGTACGCGACGGCCGACAAGAACCCGAAGTCATCCAGGAACCCGTACCAGTGCTGCAGCAGCTCCGACCCGGACAAGCGGCCGTAGTTCGTCCTCCCGTCGCTGCCGCCGCCCACGGCGACCCAGTGGATGGGTCCGTAGGCGAGGCCGCGCAGGTCCTTGCCTGCCGCGCCGGCGGCGGCGTCGTCCTGCAGGTTGTCCTCGAGCAGCGCGCGCGGCTGCTCCTGCCACGTCTTGCCGTCGTCGTCCGACGTGAGCACGCGGGCGTCGGGCCCGACGGCGACGAATCCGGGCGCGGCGCCAGGCACCGTCGGCTCGACGCAGGGTCCCGCGTCGAACGTGCCCCCGTCGGGAGTCCCGGCGTCCGCGGTGCCGCCGTCCGGGGTCCCTGCGTCTGGAGTGCCGGCGTCGGGGGTCCCGGCGTCGGGGGTCCCGGCGTCGGGGGTCCCAGCATCTGGGGTGCCGCCATCTGGGGTCCCTGCATCCGGGGTGCCTCCGTCGGGGATCCCGGCGTCGCGCATGCCTGCGTCGGCGCGGTTCGGAGCCGCGGGCGTCGAGCAGCCGGCGACGCCGAGCAGGATTGCGACGACAACGAGGGCGATCGTCTCCACAGAGCGTTTCATAAGCATCACCAGATACGGCAACGCGGGCGTCGCGCGCGCTGCACGCGTAGGTAGTCAGTCACCCGAGGGTCGTTGGTTCACTCGGCCACCGAGCCGACCTGGCGCTGCTCGAGCGCGCTCGACATCACGCGCTCGAGCTCTGCGAGGCGATAGGGCTTGCGCAGCACGGCGTCGATGGTCGCGCACTGCTCGCACGGGCCGCGGTCGTATCCGGTGACCAGCACGATCGCGAGGCCTGGGCGGACCGCCGCGGCGCGGCGCGCCAGCTCGATGCCGCTGAGCGATGGCATCGCGTAGTCCGTCAGCAGCGCGTCATAGGAGCCGGCGTCGCTCTCGAGCTCGGCGAGCGCCGCCTTCGGCTCGGTGTGCGTCTTGACGCGGTAGCCGAGGCTCACGAGCAGCATCGACGCCGCGCCGGCGAGCACGCCGTCGTCGTCGACGACCATCACGCGCGGCCGGGGGTCGAGGCTGGTCGAGTCGGAGAGGTCTTGGCGCATCGTGGGGGGGTGTGGGTGCAACAGGCGCGCGCCTTCCCCCCCGGAAGGCCACTGTTAGCGGTTCATGTGGCCCCAGTTAACGTAACGCAAGTGACGATCCGGAACAAGCGCGTGTCCTCGTCTGCACGTCCCTTGAGCTGGGCATCCTCTGCGCGTGTGTACAGCGCACAGGTGTTCACCTCGACGGGGTGCTCATGCACGGCCTGCGCCTCGGCCCAGCGCAGGGCCGCGGCGCGCTCGCGCTCTGTCGCACGCCTCGCGACGCGCGCCACTGTGACGTGGGGCAGCGGCGCGCGGCGCTCCGGGGTGGCGCCCGCCGCGAGCGCCATCGAGCGCGCGTGCGTCGCGATGGCCCGCACGAGCCCTTCGCGCCCGTCGGCGATCGTCGCGGCGAGCGCGGAGCGACGGCGCGGCGGCCCGAGCGCGACCACCTCGCCCAGCGTCGCGCGGAACGGCGCCAGCCCGAGCGCCGCGGTGTGCTCGAACGCGCGGCGCGCGGCGTCCTCGCCCACCGGTCCGAGGAAGGCGAGCGTCACGTGCAGATCCTCCGCGGCGAAGAGGCGCACGCGCGGCGGCGGGGGCTCTAGACGCTCGAGCAGGCCCTCGGTCGAGACCGGAAACGCGATGAACCAGTTTGCCGGCACGGCCGCCCACCCGTGATGCCGAAGGACGAACATGGGGAGCCAAAGACCCTTCTTGCCTTCGGTCCGTCTACGGGGTGACCATGACACCATTGCAACAGGGGTGGGAGATGTCGCGATTCGTCCAAGCGCTCATCGCGGTGACGGCGCTGTCGGCCGCGGTGCCGAACGGTGCCCGCGCGTTCTGCGGGTTCTTCGTCAGCGGCGCCGAGGCGTCGCTCTACAACGAGGCGACGATGGTCGTCTTGATGCGCGAGGGCACCCGGACGGTCCTGTCGATGCAGAACAGCTACAAGGGCCCGCCGGAGGACTTCGCGCTCGTCATCCCCGTCCCGGTGATCCTGCAAAAGCAGAACGTCAAGACGCTGCCGGACGCCGTGTTCAAGCGCGTCGACACCCTCTCGGCGCCGCGTCTCGTCGAGTACTGGGAGACCGACCCTTGCCGCCCGCAGGTCTACCCAATGGCGATGGCCGCGAGGCAGGGCGTGGTGATGGAGAAGGCGAAGGAGGACGCGCCCGGTTCGGATCTCGGCGTCCGCGTCGAGGCAAAGTTCGCGGTCGGCGAGTACGACATCGTCATCTTGAGCGCGCGTGACTCGAACGGGCTCGACACGTGGCTGCGCCAAGAGCACTACAACATCCCGAAGGGCGCCGGGGCCGTGCTGCGCCCCTACGTCGAGGCCGGGACGAAGTTCTTCGTCGCGAAGGTCGACGTGAAGCGCGTCCGCTTCGCGGACGGCCACGCCCTGCTCTCGCCGATCCGCTTCTACTATGACGACGACGAGTTTTCGCTCCCCGTGCGGCTTGGGCTCCTGAACAGCGCTGGGCAACAGGACCTCATCGTGCAGATCCTCGCGCGCGGTCAGCGATACGAGGTCGCGAACTACGACAACGTCGCCATCCCGACGAACATCCGCGTCGACGACGCCGTCCGGAGCGACTTCGGCGGCTTCTACGATGCGCTCTTCCGCAAGACGACCGCGAGCCACCCGGGCGCGGTCGTGACCGAGTATGCGTGGGACGCCGGAAGCTGCGACCCGTGCCCCTCGCCGCCACTCCAAGGCGACGAGCTGATGACGCTCGGCGCGGACGTGGTCGGCGCCGGCGGTGGCCCGACGATCGGACCGGACGGCCAGCCGATTGGGCGCGGCGTGATCCCCCCGACGCCGAACCTCAACGGCTTCGTGCTGACGCGGCTCCACTACCGCTACGACAAAGACCAGCTCGGGCGCGACCTCGTCTTCCGCGTCGCCAAGCCGATCGTCGGTGGGCGCGGCACGCCGGACGCCCGCGGCGAGCTGCCCGAGCGCGCCCCGCAGCCGAGCTCGGTGAACAACTTCCAGGGGCGGTACGTGATCCTGCACCCCTGGGAGGGCGCGGTCGCTTGTGAGAACCCGATCCGCGGCCAGTGGGGCGGGCCTCCAGGCTCCGGCGGCTACCGGGGCGGCCCCGCCCCCGTGCAGGGCGCGGCCGCGCGCGTCGAGGCGGGGCGGCCGGCGTCGAAGCCCGTGAGCTTCGAGCGGCTCGCCTCCCTCGTCCGCTACGACATCCCGGCGATCGACCTCACCGCGAAGGCCGAGGCCCAGGAGCCCAAGCAGACGCCCGCCGCGAAGTCGGGAGGCACGCCCACCCCGAAGCCGGGCGGCGCGTCCGCCCCGAAGTCGGGCGGCGCGGAGCTGTCCACGCATGACCCCGCCACGACGGAGGCGAAGGACGCAGGCTCGAAGAGCGGCTGCGCGCTCGTCTGGGACGGCGGGGGTTCCGGCGCGCCGGCGCTCTGGGTCGGCGGTGCGCTCGCCCTCCTCGCGCTCAGCCGGAGACGGCGCCGTCGCACCTGAGTCACCGGCGGGCGGCGCCGCGCGGGCTGAGCCCTGCGACGCCAGCGCCGCCGCGTCACTCCGCTACGGCGCTGCGCGCCACCGCCTCGGCGCGGCTCCGCTCGAGCGCGTCGTGCAGGGCCACCATCGCGAGCGTGAGCTTGTGCTTCGGGGCGAGGTGGATGAGCGGCGTGTGGGCCTGGTGAGACTCGCGCATCTTCACGGACGAGGGCAGCATCGTCGAGAGCACGGGCAGCCCCTCGCCGCGCAGCTCTTCGACGAGCTGCCGCGGGAGGTTCGCCTGGGCTTGGTACTGATTGATGACGATACCCTCGACGGCGAGGTTCGGGTTGTGGTCCTCGCGCAGCTCACCCACCGTCTCGAGGACGCCGTAGAGCGACTGCCGAGCGAAGCTGTCGCAGTCGAAGGGGATGAGGCAGCGCTCGGCGGCGATGAGCGCCGAGCGCGTGAAGAAGTTGATCGCGGGCGCCGTGTCGACGTAGATGCGCTCGAAGTCGTGGCTCAGGATCTGCAGCGCGTCACGGAGCTTGTAGACCTTCTGCCGCGCCTCGAGGCGGGCGCCGAGCAGGTCGAGCCCCGGCCCGGCCGGCAGCACCGCGAGGTGCTCGAAGGGGCTCCGATGCACGAAGCCGCTTGGGTCGCGTTTCGTCAGGAAGTTCAACGACAGGGCCTGCTCGAAGAGCTGCTCGGCCGTGTCGCTGAGCCCGTCCACCGGCCTCGCCAGCAGGTACTCGCTCGCGTTGCCTTGCGGGTCGAGATCGACCACCAGCGTCCGTACACCGCGCGCGGCGCTGATGGCCGCGAGGTTGCACGTGATGCTGGACTTTCCGACCCCGCCCTTCTGCGTAAAGATCACTCGGCGCATGACGTTCACTTCTCCCGGGAGCAGATGCGTCATCGGTGCTAGCACGAAGCGCGCGCGAGCGCGCGTTGTCGGCCGACGGCGGCCCGATCGTGTACGCTTGAGCGCCGACCGCGACCCCATCGCGGGCGGCGCGAGGCGCTTGATCACGCCGATGCGACGCGGTCGCGCAGGAGGGTTCTGACGATGATTGAGGTCGAGACGCAGCTCCTGGCCCAGCTCTATCGCCTGGACGCGCAGCGCCGCGGAGGGTTCCACTCGTGCAACCTCGTGGGTGCCGCGGCGGGTGTGCCCTCGGCCGAGCTCGAGCAGAGCGCGCGGGCCCTCGCGAAAGAGGGCCTGCTCGAGATCCACGCCGGCGTGCGCAGCTCGGACGGCTCGCTCGAGGTCCGCATCACCGACGACGGCCGCAAGAAGGTCGAGGGGCTCCGTCCCCGCACCCACGCCTTCGGCGCGACCCGCCCGTCGAGCGAGCAACGCATCGCCTACGCGACCGCGGCGATGCAGGGCCTGCTCGGGACGCGTGAGTTCGGCGCCTGGGCGACCCGGCCAAACCAACGCTCGCTCGCGCGCCGCGCGTTCGAGATCGCCGACGCGATGATCACGGCGGAGCGGCAGTAGCCGAACCCCGCCGCGCGACCACGGCATGCGCGCTATCCGGCGGCGCCGCCTGCGCTGGCGGACTCGACGCGGCGCTTCAGTGCGGCGGCCGCTTGGTCGAAGCCGTCCTGGATGCTCCGCTCGAACAGGGCGAGCACGAGCGGCGCGAGGAGCCCACGGACGCGATCCTCGCTGACGTAGCGCGTGCGCTGCCCGTCGAGCGCCGAGACGCGCTGCACGCGGCGGGCGTGCAGCAGCCGGCCGAGCCGCATCTCCCACGCCACGCGGGAGCCCGGTACGTGCTCGCACACGTACTCCCGCTGGCGAATCGTCCGGCCGCCGCGCATCACGACGCGCATGTCGATCGGCGCGCCTAGCTCGAGCGTGGACTCGACGCGCGGGGTGAATGGGTTCCACTCCGGATAGCGTTCGAAGTCGACGAGGGTCTGCCAGACGGCCTCCGGCGGACCGTCGATGTCGATCTCGGCGCGAACGGTGTGATCCATCTTCCAGCGCATGCGGGCGCGAGCTTCCCGCAATCGGCCACGCATGGCAACGCCGGGTTTGTCTTCGGCGTACGCCACGGTGCGCGCGGTGTGTCATCGTGAGCCTTGGCACCGGATGCGCTGGCGCTCGCGACCTCCGGCCGTAGATCGGACCCATGGACGTGCGCGCGCCTACCCGTATCATCGGCGATGCGCCGCCCATGCGCGCGGTCTACCGGGCGATCGATCGCGTCAGCCGCGTCGCGGTGCCGGTCCTCATCGAGGGCGAGAGCGGCACCGGCAAGGATCTCGTCGCGCGCGTCATCCACGCGCGCAGCCCGCGCCGGGACCGCCCCTTCGTCGTCGTGAGCTGCGGCGCGCTCCCGGACGAGCTGCTCGAGAGCGAGCTCTTCGGCCACCGGCGCGGCGCGTTCACCGGGGCGGATCGCGACCGCGAGGGCCTGTTCCGCCGGGCCGACGGTGGCACGCTCTTCCTCGACGAGGTCGCCGAGACCTCCCCGGCGATGCAGGTCAAGCTCCTGCGGGCGCTCGCAGAGGGCGAGGTGCTGCCGCTGGGCGGCGATGTGCCGGAGCGAGTCGACGTCCGCGTCCTCTGCGCGACCCATCGGTCCCTGCGCGACGAGGTCGAGCGGGGGCGTTTCCGAGAGGATCTCTTCTACAGACTGAGCGTCGTCGAGATCGTCCTCCCCCCGCTCCGCGAGCGCCCGGAGGACGTGCCCGCGCTCTGTGCCGACATGCTCGAGCGCTTCGCGGCGATCGACGGGTTGGGTCGCCGCCGCCTGAGCGACGCCGCGCTGCGCGCCCTGTCGCGCGCTCGTTTCCCTGGGAACGTTCGCGAGCTCGAGCACGTGCTCCTGAACGCGGCGGTCATGAGCGAGGGGTCGATCATCGACGTCGGAGATCTGCAGCTCGACGCGCGGCAGGCTCCGACGTCGCGGAACGCCGCGGCCGTCCGGGCCCCAGCCCGTGACGGCGGCTCCGGTGTGCCGCCCTGTCGGTCCGAGGCGGAGCACAAGGCCGCCGAGCGGGAGGCGATCCTCTCCGCCCTCGCGGCCTCCGGCTGGAACCGAACGGCGGCGGCGCGCTCGCTCGACATGCCGAGGCGGACGTTCTACCGCCGGCTCGAAACCTACGGCCTGCTGGACCGGGCGCGCGCCGGAGGCGATCAGTCGGCGGAGTCTCCGCCGCCCACGTCGGCGGCGGCCGGGGCGACGGGAGCGGCACCTCCCGAGGGCGATGTGCCGGGCGAGGCTGCCGTGAGCGCGCGCGCGGAGGCCAGCCCGCCAAACCGCGACGGCTCGCCCGGGCCCGCGTAGTCGACCCACGCCGCGGCTCGCTCGCGCACGTCGATGTGCACGAACGTGTCGTTCGGGAAGTAACCGACGCCGACGCCGGGCATCGCTCGGGCGGCGTCGCGGAGCGCCGTGTTCGGGACGCCGGCGATGCGGATATCGACGGCTTGCCCGCGCGCGTGACGGCGGTGCGCGCCGGTGCCGTCCGGGGCCTCGTATCCGTTGACGATGAAGAGCGTCCGCCCCCCGAAGTGCTCCGAGAGCTTGGCGAGGACCTCCACGAGCCGCGGGTCCGGCGGAAAGGACACGCCGCTGCGCCGATCGCGCATGAGCTGCCCGAGCTCGGCGCGGCCGCTCGGAACTACGGCGCCCGACGCGTCGAGCAGCCGGACGTACGCCTGCTCGTCCGAGAGGGTGCGCCCTATGTGGACGAGCCCGAGACGCGCCGGCGCTCCCCGCGTGTCGCGCTCTGCGCCGGCGCCCGACCCAGCGCTCGCGCCGCGCACCGCCGCCGGCTCGGGCCGGTGAGCCGCGCTCCGGGGGTCGTGGTGGGCTGTCTGATACACACCGGGGATCTTGATGGCTTGCTGGATGCCCAGGGGCGCGTCGATGCGCAGGTCGTTTGCGCGCGCGAGGGCCTCGACCGACACGCCGTTGGCCTGCGCGATCGACGTCAGCGTCTGCCCGGCCGCGACGTACACCACCCCTCGCTCGGGCAGCTCGAGCCGCTGCCCCGGCGTGAGCGTCTCCGTCCGGCGCAGGCCGTTCAGCGCGGCGAGGCTCGAGACCGAGACATGGGCCCGTGCCGCGATCCCGGAGAGCGAGTCGCCCGCCCGCACGACGTGCACGTCGTTGGCACGCGCCGGGCTCGCGCCGAGGCACACCACGACACCGAGCAGCGCGAGCGCCGCCGCCTGCAGCACTCTCCGTCGTCGCGTGGCCGCGGCCATCGGAGGGCAGCAAACCACGCGCCCCGGACGCGAGCAACGCGGCCCCCATTTTTTTTTTGCGCTTTTCGCCGTATCAGTGCGACGATGCGGCTGGGTTTGGTCGTTCGTTGACATCCGAGGACGCGTGGAGAGCCGGTCAGGCGAGGGTGGTCACCCGACCGCTGTGAGGCCCTGACCCCAAGTTCGGCACCCTTCAGCAACACATAACTTTATGCAAATTTACCTATAAATTGCATAAAGTTGCTTGACCCATCGAGGGTTCAGGCATACGGTCGAGGCAGTCTAGCAGCACGCTGCGGCGTCGTCGCCGCGGCGCGAGCCGAACCATGATGCACGACGAAAAGGCACCAGAAGCGATCGCCGCCGCAGGTGACCTGCCGTCGTCAAGGAGTGCGCAGCCGGGGCGGCGGTCGGCCAAGCCAACCGCCGGTGCAGCCCGGGGCGCGAGGGGCAGGCCGAAGAAAGTGGGCGACAAGCCCAACAACGTTCGGAAGATCCGTATCGAGCGGATGATGTCCAAAGCTGAGCTGGCCCGACGCGCGAATCTCTCGGTGTTGACTATCGATCGCGTCGAAAAGGGCTTTGGGTGTCGCATGGACACCAAACGTAAGATACTCGAAGCTTTGGGTCTCAGCCTCGCAGACCGCGTAAGGGTTTTTGGCGAGGAGGAGTGATTCGCTCACATGGCCTCCGAAGGCAAGAACCTGATCGGTGTCGACATTGGCGCGAACTCGATCAAGGTCTGCGAGATAAAAGAGAAGCGCGGCGCACGATCACTCGTGCGCTTTGGCTATTATCCGCTGCCACCCGAGACCATCGTCGACGGTCACATCATCAACGCGGGCGCGGTCGTCGAGGGGCTCGACAAGCTCTTCGACAAGGCACGACGGCGTAACATCGCGCTTCGGGCGAGCGGCCACAGCGTCATCATCAAGAAGATCGCGATGCCGCTGATGACCCCGGGCGAGCTGCAGGAGCAGATCCCCTGGGAGGCCGAGCAGCACATCCCCTTCGACCTCGCCGACGTGAACATCGACTACCAGGTGCTTCACGAGCGACGTGACCAGGGACAGATGGACGTGCTGCTGGTCGCCGCCAAAAAAGAAGAGGTGAGCGACCTCGCCAACCTCGCGCACGAGGCGCGCCTTCGACCCATGGTCATCGACCTCGACGCGTTCGCCGTCCAGAACGTGTACGAGGTGGGCTACGGCGTCCCCGGGCCGCACGAGACCATCGGCCTCATCCACGTCGGGGCGTCGCTGACCACCGTCAACATCCTCGCCGACGGCACCAGCGCCTTCACGCGCGACATCGCCAACGGCGGCGACGCCATCACGGGCGAGATCCAGCGCCACCTCGGCGTCAGCTACGACGAAGCCGAGGCTTACAAGCTCGGCGGCGACGGGCGCGGGATCGTTCCGCGAGAGGTCTCGGACGTCGTCGACCAGGTCGTCGACCAGCTCGCGGGCGAGATCCAGCGCTCGCTCGACTTCTACCTGGCGACGAGCGGCGACCGCCAGCTCACGCGCGTGTTCGTCTCGGGCGGCACGGCGAACGTCCGCGCTCTGCTCGACGCCATCCATGACCGTGCCCGGGTGCCGGTCGACGTCCTCGACCCGCTGCGGGTCGCGCAGGCGGCGTCGACCGTCGACCCCGCGGAGCTGCAGAGTCACAGCGCCCAGGCGGTGGTCGCGATGGGCCTCGCGTTGCGCAAGGAACGGGAGCGCCACGTATGATTCGCATCAACCTGCTCCCGAAGACTGGCGCCCAAGCGCGAACCACCGCGCCCACCTCGGGTAACCGCCAGCTCTGGCTCGGGATCTACGCGGCCGGCCTCGCGGTGCTCGTCATCATCTGCGGGCTCATGTACTACGCCCTGTCCGGCAAGGTCCAAGAGCAACAGCGGGTCAACAACGAACTGAAGAGCGAGATCCAGCAGATCCGCGCCCGGAGCGCCCGGCTCGAGGACGCCGAGGCCAAGCTCCAGGCCAGCAAGGATCTCGAGCAGGTCGTGACGGAGCTCGAAGAGGCCCGTACCGGACCGATCCGTGTCCTGATGGAGCTGCGCAACCTCCTCTCCGTTGGGAAGGGTCCGACGATCGATCCGGACACGCTCGAGAAGCTGCGGCGTGACAACCCCCTCGCCGGCTTCAACCCCGGGTGGGACGTGCGGCGCCTCTGGCTCACCTCGTTCGACGAGACCAACCGCGTCTGCACCATCACCGGCCTCGGGAGAACGAACGACGACGTGGCCGAGTTCCTGCGGCGGCTCGACCTGTCGGAGCTGTTCACAGATGTGCGGCTGACCGGCACCAAGGCGACGACGGACAAGGACACCGGGCTCGAGCTCACCTCGTTCAACCTGACCTGCAAGGTAAAGTACTGATGGCACCGCGCAGAGAATCCTCCTTCGACACGCTGCCGGTCGCGGGTAAGGTGCTGATCCTGATCGTGCTGCTGGCGGTCGTCTTCGCGCTCTTCTACGTGTCGATCTACGGCTCGCTGTCGGACGACCTGACCAGCGCCAAGCAGGAGCACCAGCGCCTTCAGACGCAACTCCAGACGGCGAGCCAGCGCCAGCAGCGCTACCTCGAGATCACCCAAGAGCTCGCCTCGCGCGAGGCGCTCGATCGACAGAACAAGCGCATCCTCCCGATCTCCCCCGAGATCCCGGCGTTCCTGGCCGACATCAACCGCATCTCGGAGCTGAGCGGGGTGTCGCTCATGCAGATCGAGCCCAAGCCCACCGAGACCGCGAAGCTCTACACTCGCGCGCCCGTGAGCGTGAAGGCGAACGCGGCGTTCTTCCAGCTCGCGAAGCTCACCTACAACATGAGCCGCGTCGATCGGGTCGTCAGCCTCGAGAACATCAAGATCGACAAGCCGAGCGTGGGCGCGAACGGCGAGGTCACGCTGGACACGTCCTTCCTCGCGACGACCTTCTTCCGCCCCGAGCCGACGGGTTCGGCGGCCCAGCCGAAGACGGCGGGAGGTAAGTGATGACGGGCTCGGTGATCGCGCGCGCCGCGACCGCGATGGTGCTGGCTTCGTTCGTCGGCGCGTTGACGCTCGGCTGCGAGCCGCCCGTAAACAAGCAGCGGCGCGCGGCGCCCGCGCCGAAGGCGGCGCCCGTCGCCCCCGTCGAGGCCAAGAAGGTGGAGCGCCCGTCGTATCCGGAAGACGCGTTCGTCGAGCGCGGCACGGAGAACCGCGACCCCTTCCGCAGCTACGCCCGCTTCTTCACGGTGCGGCTCGCCGCGGCATCCCCCCAGCGCCACGTGACGATGCCGAACACCGCCATCTCGGACGCCCGGCTCATCGCGATCATCTCGGGGACGAACGTCCCGCGCGCGATGCTCGTCGACCGGGAGGGGGTCGGGTTTACCATCCGTCGCGGCGACTACGTCGGCCGCGCCGAGGTCGTGCAGACGGGCGGGACGGACAGCATCCCCGTGACGCTCAACTGGCGCGTGGACCAGATCCGACCCGATGAAGTCGTGCTGAGCCGCGAAGACCCGACCAACCCGGACCGCGCGCCGGTGACGCAGGTGATCCCGTTGAACGACAAGGACAAGGCAAGCGCCCGCCGTTAGGAGACGTCGCCGGGCTGCGACCACGAACCGCTCATCAAACCCCAACGGAGCGCAAAGGCACCTCCGCCTCTGCCCTCTCACTTCGATTAGGCCGGCGCCGTCTCCGGCTCAGCCTCTCGGCGACAAAAATGGTGGACGAGAGGCACGGTGTCCGTGTACCACCTTTCTTGCGGTCCGAACGGCCAACGTTCCATGATCGGACGGTAGACACTACAGGAGTCACGCATGCGTCTTCGTTTTGGGCTCGCCGGTATGTTGGTCGGCGCACTGTGCCTGGCGGCTCCCGCTCTGGCGGATGCTCCCGTGATTGAGGGCGTCTCGCTCCACGGCGGCGAGGCGGGCCAGCAGGCCGCCGAGGTCGACATCCGCGGGGCCTTCGACACGCCGGCGTATGAGGTGCACGCACGTGACGGCGGCCGGGTGCTCGTGGTCGACGTGGCGGGGGCGCAGCTCGCCGACCGCGGCGTCGAGACGCAGGGCACCCTGTCGCTCGTGACGCGGACCGTGTCGAGCGCGACCGCCCGCGGCGCGCGCATCGAGCTCGCGCTGAGCCGACCCGCGACCTACCGCGCCCGCGCCGACAAGGGGCACATCCGCATCACGCTCGAGGCGCTCCCCACCGGCGCGTCCGGCGTCGCGCAGGGGACCGCCACGGCGGCTGGCGGGCTCACCGTGCAGGCCGTGCGCGCTGAGCGGCGCGACGGGCGCGAGCGCATCGTGGTGGAGCTGAACGGGCCGGCTGCCTTCCGCGTCACCGACGGGCCGAGCACGGCGGACGGGACGACGCAGCGCCTCGAGATCCGCGGCGCGTCGCTCGCGCCGGGCCTCACGCGGCAGGTCGCGAGCGCGGACGAGTCGGTGCTGCGCGAGGTCCGGGTGAGCAGCGACGGTGACCGGGCGGTCGTGTCCGTCCTGCCCGTCGACGGCGCCGAGGGTACAGCCGTCCGCATCGGGTCGCGAATCGTGTGGATGTTCAACCCTGGTGAGCACGCTTCGGGCGGCCCCAGCGCCCGGACGATCGCCAAGACGCAGTACTCGCAGGCGGAGACGGCGGCGGTCGCCGCCTTCCTGTCGGACACGCCCCTTCAGGCGTCCGGCGCGCGCAGCTACGCGGGCAAGCGGATCGATCTCGACTTCAAGGACGCGGACATCCACAACATCCTGCGCCTCATCTCGGACGTCGGGAACGTCAACGTCGTCACCTCCGACGACGTCAAGGGCCGCGTCACGATCAAGATGCGCGACGTGCCCTGGGACGAGGCCCTCGACGTCGTGCTCAAGGCCAAGGGGCTCGGCATGGTCCGGCACGGGAACCTCATCCGCGTAGCGCCGCGAGCGGAGCTCCAGAAGGAGCGCGAGGAAGCGCTCGCCGCGGTCAAGGCGCGGCAGAAGCTCGCCCCGCTCGAGACGCGCATCATCCCCGTCAGCTATGCGAAGGCCGCGAACCTCGCGGGCCGCGTCCAAGAGCTGATCACCGATCGCGGGAGCGTCTCGGTCGATGAGCGGACCAACGTGCTCATCGTCCGCGACATCAGCCGCGTCCTCGACGAGTCCGAGGCGCTCGTCCGGACGCTCGACACGCAGACGCCACAGGTGCTCGTCGAGGCGCGTATCGTAGAGGCGACGAGCCAGTACTCGCGCGACGTCGGCATCCAGTGGGGTGGCAACGTCAGCTTCAGCTCGCTGACCGGCAACCCGACCGGCGTCTCGTTCCCGTCGAACATCCACGTCGCCGGCGGCGCGACCGACAACCAGACCAACACCGGCGGCCTGTCGCCCTTCTCACAGACTGTCGAGAACCCGAACTTCGCCGTCAACCTGCCCGCGGTCGTGTCGCAGGGGCAGGGCGGCGCGCTCGGCCTCACCCTCGGGAGCGTGAACGGCGCGTTCAACCTCGGCGTGCGCCTGAGCGCGGCCGAGGCGAGCGGCAACGTGCGCATCATCAGCTCGCCGCGGGTGCTTACGCTCGACAACCACGAGGCGACCATCCAACAGGGCACGTTGATCCCCTACTCGCGCGTGAGCGCCCAGGGCGTCAACACCGCCTTCCAGGAGGCCAAGCTCGAGCTCACCGTGACGCCGCACGTGACGAGCGACGGCTCGGTCGCGATGGACCTGAAGGTCACCCGCGACGAGCCGGACTTCACCCGCACGAGCGCGCAGGGCGACCCGACCATCCTGAAGCGCGAGGCGGACACCTCGCTGCTCATCCCGGACGGCGAGACCGCGGTCATCGGCGGCATCTACACGCGGACCGCCGGCCGCAACGTCGACCAGGTCCCCTTCTTCGGCGACATCCCAGTGCTCGGGGTGCTCTTCCAGCGCCGTCGGGCTTCGGACAACCGCAACGAGCTGATGATCTTCATCACGCCGCACATCGTGAACCGCTCGAAGGCGTTGATGGACTGACCGCAGCGTCCCGCGCGGCAGGGGGACGCCTGCGCCGGGAGCCGAGGGTCGCGCAGACGGGGGCGCAGTCGTCGAGGCTGCGCCCCTCGTCGTTGGTGGGGCGCACGCGGTGTGCGGGCGCCGGCAGCGAGGTTCGCTATGCTCACGCCCATGCGCGTCTTTCTCTCGGGGCCGATGGGGGCCGGCAAGAGCTCCGTCGGTCGTCGCCTGGCGGAGCGTCGCGGGGTGCCCTTCGTGGATCTCGACGCGGAGATCGCGCGTGCTGCGGGCACCTCGATCGAGGCGCTCTTTCGCCGCGAGGGGGAGCGCGGTTTTAGACGGCGGGAGCGTGAGGCTGCGCTCGGGCTGCGGGAGGGCGCGTGCGTCGTCGCGCTCGGGGGCGGCGCCGTGCTCGATCCGGTGGTCCGCCACGCGTGCGTGGACACCGGGGCCTTGATCACCTTGATGGCGAGCCCGGCGGAGCTCGCGCGCAGAGTCGGGGCGCAAGACGGGGGCGCGTCGCGTCCGCTGCTCGAGGGCGACGCGCTCGAGGGACAGCTCGCGGCGCTCGTCGAGGCGCGCGGTGAGGCGTACGCGGAGTGCCACGCCGAGGTGCGGACGGACGGCCTCGACGTCGACGGCGCGTGCGAGCGGGTGCAGGCCGTGGTGGAGGATCTCCCGGTGCCCGTGCTGCTCGGGCGGCGGACGTACCGGGTGGAGATCGGGGCAGGGACGCGGGCGCGGGTGACGGATCGGGCGGCGGTTGCCTCGGGGCGAGTCGTCCTCGTGCGGGACGGCGGCCCAGAGCGGCCGTGGCCGGAGGACGTCCGAGGGAGGCTCGAGGCCGCCGGTCGGGACGTGACGGTGGTCGCCATCGAGGGGACCGAGGCCACGAAGACCTCCGCGACGGCGGCGCAGATCTGGGACGCTGCGCTTGCCGCGGGCGTCGACCGAGACGCGCTGGTCGTCGGGGTGGGCGGGGGCGTGCTGGGCGACCTCACGGCGTTCGCGGCGTCGACGCTCCTACGCGGGGTCGCGCTCGGGCAGGTGCCGACCACCCTGCTCGCGATGGTCGACAGCTCGGTCGGCGGCAAGACCGGCTTCAACCGGCCGGCGGGGAAGAACCTCGTCGGGACCTTCTACCAGCCCCGCTTCGTCCTGTGCGATGTCGAGACGCTCGAGACGCTGCCGATCGAGGAGGTCCGCGCGGGGCTCGCCGAGGTCGTCAAGAGCGCCTGGCTCGACGGAGAGGCCTCCGTCGCGCAGCTCGAGCGGGACGCGGAGGCGCTCGCGGCGTGCGAGCCGGACGCGGTCGTCCGGGCCATCCGCATGGCCGTCAGCCTGAAGGCGCGGGTCGTGCGCGAGGACGAGCGTGAGGCGGGGCGGCGCATGCTCCTGAACCTCGGCCACACCATCGGGCACGGCCTCGAGGCCGCGGCCCACTATCGAGGCCTGCGCCACGGCGAGGCGGTCGCGCTCGGGATGATCGCCGCGCTGCGGGTGGGCCGGGCGCTCGGGCGCGGCGCGGCGGACGGCGGGGAGCGCCTCACGCGCCTGCTCGAGGCGCTCCGGCTGCCGACCGATCTCGACGCGCGCCTTGGCGCAGACGCGCTACGCTTCATCGGCGCCGACAAGAAGCGGCGGGGCGACCAGATCGCGTTCGTCGTCCCCGGCGACCCGGGGGACACCGCGGTCGTCCCGCTCTCGCTTCAGACGATCGAGCGCGCGGTGTCGCGGTGACGCCGCGACGGGCCGCATCCTAGCTGGATAATTCACACGCCTGCCCGATAAAACTTGGAATCCGGGACCAAAGACGGATATTCTCTCGCCACCTTCGTCTGTGAGGAGCCGATGCTGCGCTGCGCACTTTGTACTCTGTTGATCGCCGCCGCCGGGCTCGGGGTCGGCTGCACGAACGCAAACCCGTCCTTGTTCGTTCTGAACAACGCCAAGCCCGACGAGATGTGCAAGATCTCCGGCGACCTCGGTGGCGACAGCGACGTGCAGCTCACGCGGGGCCGCTGGGACGTGCAACCCACCGGCGCTCGGTACGTCCTCAATCTTCGGGTAGCGAACAACAGCATGCAGAACGCGAACGAGGTGCGCTCGAATACGAACGACGTCCACATGCTCTCCGCTGAGGTGGAGGCGCTCAACCCGGACGGGGTGCCCATCCCCTTCCAGAACGCCCCGGGCGTCATGCATCCGGAGTCGGTGCCGAACCCCTTTGTCGTGCCGCTTGCAGGGGGGACGGTGGCGGCCTCGAAGGACGGGGTGACACCGGGCGTGGGCTTCGCCAGGTTCCCAGCCATCCCCAACGCCTACAGGGTTGCCGTGCAGCAGTTCCTGAACGGGCAGCTCGCGAACAACCGCTTGCCCGAGGTGGTCCTGTCGATCCGGTTGAAGGGGAAGACGACCGGCGGGCACACCTTGACGACCGACTCGTTCCTGTGGCCCGTCACGCTCTGCAACGGCTGTGAGGTGTGTCGGGGTATTCCAGACGCCACGCAGTGCGAGCCTGGACAGGACGGCTACTGCTACACGCTGCCCTAGAGCCTTGCTCGGGCCGCGCGTGAGCGTGAGCCGGTCAGTCGTCGAGGCCGCGTCTCTCTTGGCGCTACGTAAAAGCGGGTCGGCCGCGGGGCGACGGCCAGGCGAGGCTCAGCGGATGTCGACGACGTAGGGCGCGGCGGCGAGGATGGCCGGGCGCCCGTCGAGGAGCGGCAAGAGCCAGGCCGACTCGACCAGCGGCCGCGTGAGCGGCCCGAGCGCGCGGAGCTTCTCGAGCGCGCCGGCCGCCTGGCTCCTGCCGTGGTCGTCCCCGGTCGCGTCGGCGATCGCGTCGAGCAGCCCGCTCCGGCGCGGCCACACCGACAGCGGGGTGTCCGCGCTCACGCTGCCGGCGGAGCGGGCGGCGTCGAGGGCGTCCTCGAGGCCGCCGAAGTCGTCGACGAGGTGCAGGGTCTTGCCGGCCGCGCCGGTCAGCACGCGGCCGCCCGCCGCCGCGAGCACCTGCTCGCGGGTGATGCCGCGCCCCGCCGCGACGCGGCGGATGAAGCGGTAGTAGGACGAGCGCAGGGCCCGCTCGAGCACGGCGCGTTCAGACGGGTCGAGCGGTGAGAAGATGCTCGACCACGCGGCGTGCGCGCCCCGGGTCAGCACGACCGAGCGGACCCCGACGCGATCGGCGAGCGGGCCGACGTCGAGCTTGCCGGCGAGCACGCCGATCGACCCGACGAGGCTCACCGGCTCGGCGTAGATGCGCTTCGCGGCCGAGGCGATGTAGTAGCCGCCGCTCGCGGCCATGTCGCCGAGGGAGGCAAAGACCGGCTTGCGCTTCGCGGCGCGGCGGACGGCGTGCCACATCCGGTCGCTCGCGAGGGCGGACCCGCCGGGCGAGTCTACGCGCAGGACGATCGCCCGGACGTCGCGGTCGTCGGCGAGCCGACGCAGCTCGCGCACGAAGGGATCGCTCACCGCGACGTCGGGCTTCTGCTCGTCGCCGTCGATGATCGCGCCCGTCACGTAGACGAGGGCGACGTGGGGCTCGCTCGGCGTCCGCGACTCTGACTTGCCGCCGAGCGCTTCGAGGATGGCGCGTACACCGAGCGGCTCCCGCTTTGGCATCAGGTCGACGCGGTCGACCTGCTGGACCGCGGCGGCCTCCCGGAGGTGCTCCCGCGCCTCATCGTCGAAGCCGACGTCGTCGACGAGGTGCGCGGCCCTCGCCTCGATGGCGTCGAACGGGCCCTGGTCGATGGTGGCCTGGGCGGCCGCGCGGTCGCCTCCGATGCGTCCGGCGACGGCGTCGAGGAGGCTGCCCTGCAGACCATCGAGCAGCGCCCCCAGCTCTTCGCGGGTCGTCTCGGGCATGTCGGCGCGGACGAGGGGGTCGGCCGCGTTCTTGAAGCGGCCCATGCGGACGACCTCGGCCCGCACGCCGAGCTTGTCGAGCAGCGGCTCCGCGTAGAGCACCTGCGCCGCGAGCCCCACGAGGTCGAGGTAGCCCGCGGGCGTCAT
>JAGQJE010000359.1 GCA_020430775.1 Myxococcales bacterium | reverse complement strand
GCGTGAGCCATCAGCGACGCCGGGGTGACACCGCGGCGGGCGGCCGAGAGCCTCGTCGATTCCGAGGAGGAATCGATGAGAGAGCAGCGGAAGATCACGGATGAGCAGGAAGCGCGGCGCTGCCTGGCGGCGGCCCGCCGAACGGGCGAGAGCGCAGGAGCTTGGGCCAGGGCGAACGGGATCGACGGCCGGTCGCTGAACGCGTGGCGGGTGAACCTCGCGCGTCGCAGCGCGAGCGGGAACGCGACGCGACCACGGACGACGTCACGATCGCCGACCGCGCTGGTCGTGCGTCCGCGCGCGGCGCTGGTCGAGTTGGTCCCCGTGTCGCGGCCCGGCGTCATGGCGCGGTACGTCGTGCACGTGGGCGAGCTCCGCGTCGAGGTCGGCGACGACTTCGCGCCGGAGGCGTTGCGGCGGATCGTCGAGGTGCTGCGCGCATGCTGAGCCTGCCGCCGACGGTGCGGGTGTTCGTGGCGGTCGATCCGGTCGACATGCGCGGCTCGTTCGACGCGCTGGCCGGCGCGGTTCGCCGGCTCGGGCTCGATCCGGTCGACGGGCACCTCTACCTGTTCTTGAACCGGCGGCGCCGGCTGGCGAAGGCGCTGTGGTTCGACGGGTCGGGCTGGTGCCTGCTGGCCAAGCGACTCGAGAACGGCAGCTTCCAGCTGCCGCCCATCACCGGCGAGGTCGCGCAGGTCCAGATCGACGGCACGACCTTCGCCGCGCTACTCGCCGGGATCGACTTCACGGCCGCTCGACGCGGCTGGTACCGACGACCACGCACGGAAGCGCGCGCGGGGATCGACAGCACGCGCGCGTTGTGATCTGGTGGCGACGTGGCCACCGTCGCGGAGCTGCGGCGCGAGAACGAGCAGCTGCGCGCGCAGCTGAGTCAGCTCATCGCGGAGGTCGCCCGGCTCAACGACCGCGTGAGCGAGTTGGTCGCGGTCGCGCGCCGACGCCAGCGACCACCGGCGCCACCGCCCGCGCCGACGCCGTCGCCGAGCGTCGACGCTCCCACCGCGCGCGCGTTCGCCGATCGCCCCGCGCCGCCGCCGCTGCCTGACAAGCCCAAGCGGGCGGCGAAGCCGCGCCGGCCCACGGGGCGCAAGCCGCTGCCGGCGCATCTCGAGGCCGAGACCCACGAGCTGCGCGCCGACGCCTGCGCCCACTGCGGCAGCCACGCCCTCGACGCGGCGGACGTCGTCGTCGAGGAGAAGCTCCACGTCGTCAAGGAGCACCAACGCCGACGCGTCGTCCGCCGCACGACTTGCCGCTGCCGCGACTGCGGCCAGCGCACGACGCCGCGCTCGCTACCCGCGCCGTACGAGCGCTCCAAGGTCACGTGCGACTGGCTCGCGTGGTTCGTCGACCAGAAGTTCGGGCTGCTCACGCCGCTCGACCGGATCCGCCGCGACCTCGCGTCGCGCGGCATCCCGCTCGCGATGGGCTCGCTCGTCGCGTTCATCGAGCGCGCCGCGGATCTGCTCGCGCCCGTCGACGGCCACCACTGGCGCACGCTGCTCGCCGGGCGCTGGATGGCCACCGACGGCACCGGCCTCAAGGTGCTCGTGCCCAAGCTGCCGGCCGCGCACAACGGCTACGTCGAGCTCTACCGGAACCGCGACGTCGCCGTGTTCCAGTACGAGCCCGACAAGGCGGCCGAGGGCGTCGTCGCCAAGCTCCAGCCGTTCCGCGGCACGCTCACCGCCGACGCCGAGCATCGGTTCAACGCCGTCTACGCCACCGGCCGCGTCGTCGAGGCCGGGTGCAATGCCCACGGGCGCCGCAAGTTCCGCGACGCCGAGGCCACGCGCCCCGACCTCGCCGCCGAGGGCGGCGCTTTCATCGCCGCGATGTACGTCGCCGAGCAGGACGCCCAGGCCCGCGGCCTCCTCGGCGCCAAGCTCCTCGCGCATCGCCGCAAGAAGATCCGCCCGATCGCCGCCGACTTCCGGCGCTGGCGCGCCGCCGTCGAGCCGACGCTGTTGCCGTCGGAGCCGCTCGCGACCGCCGTCGGCTACTACCAGCGCCACGGCGACGCGCTGTTCCGGTTCCTCGACGATCCCGACGTCCCGATCGACAACTCGCCGACCGAGCGCGAGTTCCAGCACGTCGCCAAGCTCCGCCTCAACGTGCTGTTCGCCGGCAGCACCGAGGGCGCGCACCGCGCGTGCGTCCTGCTCGGCATCGTCGCCACCTGCCGCGCCGTCGGCGTGCCGATCCAGGCCTACCTGACCTGGGCCTTCGAGCGCCTTGGCACCCATCGCGACGCCTTCGCGCTCCCCGTCGAGCAGCTCACGCCCGCCGCGTTCAAGCGCGCCCGACGCTGAGCGCGCGGCCGGCCGCCCCGGACGCCGCACAGCTCGGCCCACGCGTCATCCCGGCGTCGCTGATCGGTCACGC
>JAGQJE010000358.1 GCA_020430775.1 Myxococcales bacterium | reverse complement strand
GACCGACTCCTTCAGCTCACGCGGGTACATCCGATGCGTCTTCGTTCTCATTTTCTCAGCCTCTACTCGCCCCGGGGATCTCGGTGGCCGACTTTAGGCGACAACTATCCTGACGCAGGGGGGGTGCGGGTGCGGGATCGGGTGCGGGATCGGGCGCCCGATCGGGCGCCGGATCGGGATCGGGTGCGGGATCGGGTGCGGGATCGGGTGCGGGATCGGGCGCCGGATCGGGATCGGGATCGGGTGCGGGATCGGGTGCGGGATCGGGACCGAAGGGGGTGTGCCGGGGGGGCGTTAGTTGGCCGGGGCGTAGATGTCCGGGCGGGGGTCGCCGGTGACGTGGAGGAGCCCTTCGGCGCCTTTGTGCACGCGGAAGAGGCTGTGGTCGACGAGCAGGTAGTCCCCAGGGACCTCGGCCGTCAGCTCGACCATGGCCGCGCCGCCCGCCGGGATGAGCACGGTCTGCACGCTCCGCAGCGGCGGGTTGTCGTCGCTGATGGCGCCGTATTCCCACACGCGGTCGAACATCTCGCCGATGATGTGGAACGACGACACGAGGTTCGGCCCGGCGTTGCCGACGAAGATGCGGATCGTCTCGCCGGTGCGCGCCTCGAGCTGGCGCCCGGCAGACGTCAGGCTCCCGACGCGGCCGTTGAAGACGACGAAGGTGGGGTCTTCGCGCAGCGCGCGCGCGTCGTCGTAGGTCTGGTGCCCGAGGTCGGTCGCGTCGTAGGCGCTGTAGAAGTCGCCCTGCACGACGTAGTACTCGTGGTCGACCGGCGGCAGCCCGCCCTCGGGCTCGACGACGATGAGCCCGTACATGCCGTGGGCGATGTGCAGCGGCGGGTCCGTCGACGCGCAGTGGTAGATGAAGACGCCGGGGTGCAGTAGCTCGAACGAGCCGCTCCGGCTCTGGCCGGGCCGCACGGTGAGCAGCGGCGCGCCGCCGCCCGGTCCGGTGACGGCGTGGAAGTCGATGTCGTGGTTCATCGAGTTGCCGCGCGCGTTCGTCAGCGTGACCGTCACCGTGTCGCCGACGCGGCCGCGCAGCATCGGGCCCGGCACGGTTCCGTCGAAGGTCCAGTAGCCGTAGGTGGTCCCGTGGCTCATCTCGGCGATGACCTCGCGGGCGGTGATGTCGATCGTGAGGTGCTGCGGCGCGCGGTCGCCGACGGGCGAAGGGACATCGGCGGGGTCGCGGCCGATCTCGTCGACGTCGGTCGGCTTCGCGGGCGGCGGGGGCTCAGGTTCGTTCGTCGAGGCGTCCGGCGTCATGTCTACGTCGGCGCCGCCGCCGCACCCGGCCGCCAGGAGCGTCAGCAGGAGCGCCGCCATGGGCGGCAGACCCCGCCGACCCAGGCGATTGGGCCCGAGGGCGCGTGTTGGCCGAACCGTGGACTCTCGCAGGCTGCGGTGTGTCATGAGATCCTCTCTCTCGCGTTTCAGAAGGCGCGCACGTTTTCTAGGTCGCCGGAGCCTCGCTCGCCGCGCGGGCGGCCGCGTCACGACGCTTCGCGGCGCGCCGCCCCGCGATGAGGTGCCACGCGGTGATCGCGAGCAGCCCACCGACGAAGAGGCTCATGTACAGCGTACCGAGCTGCGGCCAGCTATGGGTCGTGAAGTTCGCGATCTGCTTGCTGCCGATGATGGCCGGCGTGAAGGGCTGGACCGTGACCGGCGCCTCGGGGTTGAGGTCGTGCCCGTAGACGTAGAGCTTGTAGACGAAACGCGCGCCGAAGAACCCCAGCGTGTAGATCGAGATGACGCTCAGATCGATGAGGTCACGGACGTGTCCGATGGCCGCGACGCGGAGCGTCAGCAGCATCAGCAGGCCGATCGCGAAGGGCATCCACCCGAGGTCCGGGATCGCTTGCTCGCTGATCTCGTGCATGCCGATGTAGTGGTTCAGCATGTTGATCTCGGTCAGGTGCTGCCCGTTGTTCCCCGCCCGGAAGCCCTGGGTCGTGATGTCGAGCGTGAGCCCCTCCGGGTACTGCGGCGCGTTGAGCGTGATGCGCCACAGCGGCACCGTGAACGCGAGCACGAGCGGGATGATGAGCAAGGCGAGCAGGCCGCGCCCGACGGGGAAGATGGGGCGGTCGAGGAACTCGTAGAAGCGACGGATCGGGTTTTTCATGGTTACCTCCTGAGCGCAGCTCAGAGAACGTCCCCCCGGCGGAAGCGGAGCAGGGCCCACAGCCAGGCGCCCGTGCCGACGGCGACCGGCCACAGCACGCCGATCGCGAACATGGCCGCGCCGCCGAGGCGGTGGACCAGGAAGAAGCCGACCGGGCCGAGCGTCGCCAGGCTCGGCTCGATGCCCGACAGCAACGCGAGGCGCGCGTCCTCGACCGGGTTGAGCGCCGCGAGCACGAACACCGCCCGCGGCTCGAGCTTCCACTGTAGGAGCAGCCCGATGATGCCGAGGTCGAGGAGCGCGACCGTGAGCGCCCAGATGACGAGCGCGTACACGATCGCCTTGGCCTGGTTGCGCGTCCCGGTCGACACCGCGATGCCGACGCCCGTGAACGCCCACAAGAGCGCGACGCTCACGATCCCCGAGCGGCCGAGCATCGCCCACGGGACCGACTCGCCGAACGCCCGGGCGCCGAGCGCCATCGCGAAGAGCAGCACGAGCAGGGGCACCGCCAGCACCAAAAAGCGCGTCAGCGTGACCGCGATGAGGTAGCCCGACCGGGAGAGCGGGTGGCTGAAGAGCAGCTCGAGGGTGCCGTCCTCGCGGGCGCGCGGGACGACCTGCGTGGTGCCGGCGAGCGCGAGCAGGGGGAGCACGACGAGCAGCACGTGGGTGAGCGAGAGCAGCACGCGGCTCATGCCGGTGAAGCCGAGGATCTCGGACGTGCGCATCCCCGCGAAGAGCAGCGCTCCGGCGAGCAAGGCGTAGACGATCGTCGCGAACGGGAGCCACCGCGAGCGCGTGACCTCGCCGAAGTCGAGGCGCCCCGCGGCGGAGAGCTGGCGCGAGAGCGCGGTCATCGTGCACCTCCCCCGGGCGCGTGGGCGTCGTGCCGCCGGCCGTCGTGACCGGCGCGGCCTGCGCCCGCGACCCGCGCCTCGGCGGCTTCGAGCGAGAGCGCCCCTTTGGTGTCGTTCGGCACGGCGGCGAGCCCGTAGCCCATCGGCGTCTGCTCCGCCGGCACGACCACGAAGCCGACCTCGTTCGGCTGGAGCCAGGCGTCGCCGACCGAGCTGTGGAAGTACATGCGCCGGATGGTCGGGCGGTGTTCGGCGACGTAGCGGATGAGGCAGCCCGGGTCGTCGAAGTTCAACACGTCCCCCTCGCTGGTCTGGATCTGCGCGGCGTATCGGGGGTCTCCGATGTGCATGTGGCACTCGGCGCACACCTCGTGGTCCCAAGCGATGGGCACGGGACCCGCCGGCGCGCTCTCGAACGCGCCGGCGAGCGCGGCGACTGCCGCGATGACACCGAGGAGCGCCACCAGCGCGAGCGACGCGCGGAGCACGCGGCCCGTGAGCCGACGGCCTTCGTCGTCGGCGGGGCCCTGCTGCGGTGCCTCCGGGCTCACGCCGACCACCCGCCGCAGGAGCTCTCGGTCGCCGCCTCCACGCGCTCCACGCCGTCGCCGGCCACCTCGAGGTCGCGCACGACGCGCCCCTCGCCGAGCTGAATCTGACGCCCCACGAGCCGCCGGATCTCGTCGACGCGATGCGAGCACAGCAGGACGGTCGCTCCGGCCGCGGCCTCGTCGAGCATCTCGATGAAGCGCTCGCGCGTCTGCGCGTCGAGGCTCGCGGTGGGCTCGTCGAGGATGAAGAGCGAGGCGTCGGACGCGAAGGCGAGGGCGATGAGCAGCTTCTGCTTCATCCCGCCCGAGAGCGTGTGGAAGGGCTTGCTCTGGATCGCGTCGAGGTCGAGCTCGAGGCGCTCGAGGCCGCTCCCGACGCGCTCGACGTCGATGCTCCGCAGGGTGGACACCGCCCGGATGATCTCGCGCACCCGCGCGCCGAGCTGCGGCGCGACCTGCGGGACGTACCCGAGGCGGCTGGCGAGCGCGTCGCGGTGCTCGAAGGGCGAGCGCCCGTCGACGAGGGCGGTGCCTTCCGCCCGCAGCATGCCCATCAAGATGCGCAGCAGGGTCGACTTGCCGGAGCCGTTCGGCCCCACCAGCGCGACGCGCGCGCCGTGCGGGATCTCGAGGTCGATGCCCTTAAGCACCTCCTGTCGCCCGAAGCGCTTGCGCACATCTCGCAGCTCAATACGCATGGAGCCTCTCGTGGGTGGGATCGCTCATCGACGGGCTCGGGTCCTCGACGACGAGCTGGGGAGCGAAGAGCGGCACGAGCCGGCCGAGCGCCTCGACCACGCCGAGCGCCGGGGTGCCGCGGAAGAGCTGCAGCGACGGGTGCGTCGCCGCGAGCTGCTCGGACAAGCTCTGGATCTGGTAAGGCACGTCGCCGCGGCCGTCGCCGTCGAGGTCGTAGCCCTGGTAGTCGTCGAAGTAGTTGCCGTCCCAGCGGGCGGCGAGGGCGTCGCCGCCGCCCTCGACCACGACCTGGCGCCGGTTCGACGTGAAGCCGTTTTCGAGGAAGCGGTTGCCCGACGCGCGGCCGAGGAAGGTGACGCCGGCGCCGCCGAGCACGAACGCGTTGCCGGCGAACACGTCCTCGTCGGTCTCGACGAGCGGCGTCGTGTCGAGGTAGACGGCGCTCTCGTTGTGGACGAAGACGTTGTCCCGGACGTCGAGCGCGCCCGCTTCCTTCGCGCCGAGGCCCATGCCGCCGGCGCCCGACGAGTCGAGGAAGAGGTTGCGGTGGATCTTCAGGTCGCGGCTGTACATGGAGAAGATGCCGACGACGTTGCTCCGGTAGGTGTTGTCCGACAGCTCGTTGCCGTGGCTGTACATCAGGTGCGTGCCGTAGCGGCTGCGCTCGACCGTGTTGCCGAGGACGTGGTTGCCGGGGGAGTACCAGATCACCACGTCGCGGCTGTCCTGGACGTGGTTGCCCTGCACCAGGGACTTGCGGACCTCCCACATGCGGATGCCGTCGCCGCGCAGACCGAGCGGCGCGTTCGCGTCCCCGAGGACCTGGTTGTTCAGGATGCGCAGCTCGTTCGACTGCTCGACCAGGATGCCGAAGGTCGCGCGCTCGACGACGAGCGACTCGACGCGGACGTCGTCGCACTTGCGGATCGCCACCGCGGCGTCCTCGGTGTCGTAGCGGCTGCCGCTGCCGTCGACGGTGAAGCCCATGAGCCGGACGTGGTCCGTGTCGCGGACGTCGATCGTGGTCCCGACGCCGTTCGAGTGGACGATCGCGTCGCGCGGTCCCCACACGGTGAGCGCCTTGCGGATCTCGAGGGGGCCCTCGTGCCGGCCGGGCTGCAGGCAGAGCACCGCGCCCGCCGGCGCCCCCGCGACCGTGGGGGCGAGCGGGCCGTCGGCCGCGACGTCGAGGTCGCAGCGCGCGGGGCGGGGCACCTCGACAGAAGGACCCCGAAGCCCACTCGCCGGCTCGCCGCGGCCACGGTTCGTCGCGCAGGAGACGGCCTGCGAGGCGACCAGGGCGAGCGCGACGAGCGCTGGCGTGCGGGCTCCGGGGGTCTTCATGGGGTCCTCGGGGCTCGGCGGGGGAGAGACCGCCCGCCGAGCCACGTGTGTTGTGGAGCGGTTAGAGCTTCGTCTCCTTCGACGCGCCCTTGGGCTCGACGAGGAGGTAGCCAGCCATCTCGAGGTGCAGCGCCGAGCAGAACTCGGTGCAGTACATCGGGAAGACGCCCGGCTTGTCGGCGACGAAGGTGACGTCGACGTGCTCGCCCGGCTCGAGGCTCGCGTTGATGTTGTAGGTGTCGATCGAGAAGCCGTGCGTCGCGTCATGCGCTTGCTCGACGTTGTCGATGTGCAGGTGGACCGTGTCGCCTTCCTTCACGCGGATGGTGTCCGGCGTGATGTGGCTGCGGACCTCGGTCATGTAGACGTGCACGCCGTCGGGCTTGCGCTCGATGCGCTCTTGGCCGCTGATGGTCTTGAAGGGCGAGGTCTGCTTCGTCGTGACGTCCTCGCCGGGCGGGTAGACGTTGATCGCCTTGATCCGCGAGACGGGGATCATCTGCGCGTAGTGCGGCTCGCCGAGGGGGATCGGCAGGTCGTAGATGAGACGGAGCTGCTCGGGGTCCGAGATGTCGATGAGCTGGAAGTTCTGCGGCAGCAGCGGGCCGACCGGATCGAAGCGGTCGATCGCCCACTTGTTCATCGCCATCAGGTACTTGCCGCCCGGGTTCACCGTGTCGCCGCCGGTCACCGAGATGTGCCCGACGTTGTACTGGACGGGGATCTTGTCGAGCACCTTCAGGTCCTTGAGCGACCAGCGCGCGACCTTCGACTCGATGAAGAGCGAGGTGTAGGCGAAGCCCTTGTCGTCGAACTGCGTGTGCAGCGGGCCGAGGCCGATCTGGGCCTGCCCGCGGATCGACTCCTTGAAGGGCAGGATCGGGACGCCGTACGGGTCCTTGCCCTGGAAGTTTTTGTCCTCGATCAGCTTCATCAGCTTGGCGAAGCTGTAGACGGTGGTGTGCGTGTCCAGCTTGCCGGAGATGACGAGCTCTTTGCCATCCGGGGTGACATCGACGCCGTGCGGGCTCTTCGGCTCGCCGACGAAGTAGAGCAGGCCCTCCTCGATGGCCGTGTCGAGCGGGATGACCCGCATCCCGGCAATCTTCTTGGTCTTGCCGGCCTTGACCACCTCTTCTGCCTTCTTCCAGTTGAAGATGTGCAGGTAGTCCATGTCGTTCTGCGACGCGCCGGACTCGAGCGAGGGCTTGCCCTCGAGGTTGCCGCCGGTGGCGCGCTCGGTGTTGAACGAGTTGAAGAACGCCCAGCCGTAGCTGTCCTTCTTCCCCATGTCCGAGAGGTCCTGCATGTAGGGCGGCAGCTCGACGGCCCACGAGGCGGCCTTGTCGATGCGGCCCTTTTCGCGGTCGAACTTCCAGAAGATCGCGGCGCCGCGGTACTTGTCGTTGTACTCGCTGATGTCCGCGTACTCGCCGCCGAGCGGCGCCGGGTACTGCGGACCCTCGACGACGTACTCCGTGTTCGGCGTGACGAAGGTGCCGCCGTGATCGGACCGGATGAGGTTTGACCGGACGATCTGCGTCGTCACGAAGTCCTTGAGATCGATGACCGCGACCCGCGCGTTGGCCTTGTCGTTGATGAAGAGGTACTGGCCGTCGTAGTCGCCGTCCGTCTCGCTGAGCGCGGGGTGGTGCGTGTCGGCCCAGGTCAGCTTGCCGCCGTTCGGGGGGTCACCGTCGGCGAGGAGCTTCTTGGTCTGGTCGTCGAAGCCATAGCCCTGCCAGGGCTCCGGCGTGAACACCGCGATGTACTTCAGTATGCGCATGCTCGGCACGCCGATGACGATGACCTGGCCCGAGTGCCCGCCCGAGGCGAACATGAAGTACTCGTCCCGGCCGCCGCTCGGCGTGTAGGTCTGGAGCGCGGCGCGGACGTCGGCCTCCTTCAAGCCGCGCTCCTGCATGATCTGCTTGAGCGAGCCGCTCGGCGCGGCTTTCTTCGACTTCTCGGCGCCGCCTTCGCCGCCGCCCTGGCAGGCGACGAGCCCGGCCGCCAGCAGCGGCACGACGGCGAGCGCCCACAGGTGTTGCATTCTCGATCTCATGGCGATCCCTCCACTGGTTCTGTCGTTCAGGGCAAACGCCCCCATGGGCGAGCGGGGAGCTCGCAGAAACACTTGGCGCGTCGTGCGCCTCGGTGGGCGAACGCGGCGCGCCGCGCTCGCCGGCGCGACCTACTTGCTGTCAAGCTCGCGGATGTGGTCCTTGATGGCCGCTACGACGGCCGTCTTCGACGCGAGGTCTGGGTTCGCGGGCATCGCAGGGCTTCTGCCGACGGCGGCGCCGCCGTAGACGATGATCTTCTCGATGTGGTCATCAGTGACGGACTTCTGCCACGCGTCATCCGTGAAGTTGCGCGGGTGCGGGTCGAGGCCCGCGGAGGCCGGCCCGTCACCTTTGCCCTGGGGCCCGTGGCACGCGGCGCAGCGGCTCGAGAAGATCTGCTCGGCCTCGGCCTTGGCGCCCGCGGTGTCCGTCGCGCCGCTCTTCGACTCGGTCGGGGTCTCGAGCGAGTCGATGGAGTCGCCGCCGCCGCTGCTGCTCTTCTTGCCCTGGCAGGCGGCCAGGCCGAGGGCGAGCGAGAGCGAGATCAGGAGCAGGGGGATGTGCCGGTTGCGCATTCTGGGGAGCCTCCGTGGTCGTTTCAACCAATAGCAAGGAACGGGCCACGCTGTATGGAGCAGGCAGCGGCCCAAACGCTACCCTTATCATGTTTCGAGGCGCGCATGCTTTGCGTGGCGACGCCCTCGAGCGCAGGGGTTGCGCGCGACCGCCGCGCGGCAGCCCCGGTATGGTGCCCTGGGCTACTTCGCCGCGGGTCCGGTGCACTCGATCTCGACCCGGCGGTTGATGGCCCGGTCGGCCTCGGTTTGTCCGCGCGTGAGCGGTTGGGTCTCGCCTCGGCCGGCCGACGCGAGGCGCGCCTTGGGGATGCCGCGGGCGACGAGCGCGGCCACCACGGCCGCGGCGCGACGCTCGGACAGCGCCTGGTTGTAGTCCGCCGAGCCCTCGCGAGAGCTGTGCCCCTCGATGAGGATGCGTGCCTTCCGCTCGGCTCGCAGCGCCTCGTAGACCTGGTCTAGGATGGGCTTCGACGCCGGCAGGAGCTCGGCGGAGTCGAAGCGAAACTGGAGCCCGTGGACGGTCGCCCCACAGCCGAGCGGCGGCGTGGCCGGCTTTGCGCAAGGCGGCGAGGGCTTCTTGGTGCGCTCGCCGCGGTAGACGCGGAACGGTGCCCCGTTGTCCGAGCGGAGCGCCCACAGCTCGCCTGTCGGCGACAGCGACGCGATGAGCGCGCCTTGGACGCTCGAGCGGTTGTCTTTGAACGTGGCCTGCAAGAGGGCGCCGGTGACGGTCCCCGAGAGCGTCTTGCGCCCGTTGTCGAGGCAGCCCGTGACCGCGGGCCCGCGCTGCGTGAGCCGAATCACGCCGCCAGGCGGCTGCCACGCGCCGGTGAAGTGGTCGACGTCGGCCATCGGCGCCTGCGTCCCGTTGCCGATGAGCTCGGTCATCTCGTGGAACTTCGCGCTCGGGTCGATGGCGCCCGACAGCCGGACGACGACGTAACGCACGGGGACGCGCGCTTGCACCTTCAGCTCGCTCACCTCGCCGCGGGCCGCGTGGACCGCGAGCGTGCCGCTCGCGAGGGTCTGGAGCCCTTCCGTGGCGCTGGTCGCCGAGCCCTGCACGGTCACCTCCCGGATGAAGCTCTGGGTCGGCGAGGGCGTCTCGTGCACCTCCGGGACGGCGAAGCGATCGAAGGTCGTCGGCGCCGGCAGCGCGTAGACCAGCTCGACCCACGTCTCGTCGGTCGCGAACTTGCGATAGAGCGAGAAGAGGCCCGGCTCGCCGTCGATGAGCTGCACCGCGCGCTCGAGCCCCGCGCCGAGCGCCGCGCCGGGCCCGCGGACGTCGAGCGGCACCGCCCCACGCATGAAGCTCAGGTAATCAGGGCGCGCGGTCTTCGGCGGCGCCTCGTCGTCTGCGGTGGCCGGCGCGGTGAGCGTCAGCGCGGCCAGCGCGAGCGCGCACGTGGCGCATGCGCGCCGTGTGATGTGGTCCATGGTCCCCCCTTCCTCCCGGAGGGTAGCAGGCCGACGCCGCATTCGAGCCACTCTTTGTCCCGCGCTCGGCGCGCGAGGCTCGCGAGGAGCGGGAACGGGTGCGGGATCGGGATCGGGATCGGGATCGGACTCGGGCACGGACTCGGACTCGGGCACGGACTCGGACTCGGGCACGGGCACGGGCACGGGCACGGGCACGGGTGCGGACACGATTCGTGGGAAGTAACTCGGGGTCTGGGGCTGCAAAGGATCGACTTGAGGGATCGGGGATGCGATCGTCGGGGCATGTTCATGTCGACGTCGCGGCAGCGTGGCCTGTTCGAGCAGGAG
>JAGQJE010000357.1 GCA_020430775.1 Myxococcales bacterium | reverse complement strand
GGTCGCCGGCCGGGCGCCGGCCGCCGCGACGCGACACCCCCCGGCGCGCCCGCGGCCGCGACCCGAGGCGGCGCAGCCACCGTCGGCGGAGCACCTTCGGCAGGCGCGCGCGCACCCGAACCCGCGCCGCGTCACCCACCCCGTGGACACCGACGACGTCGAGACCTGTCTCGATGACGCGCAGCGCGACGCGATCGACCGTGAGCTGCAGCGCATGCCGTACCGGGACCACTACGACGCGCTGCGCGTCGCGTCCGACGCGTCGCGTGACGCGATCCGCACCGCGTACTTCTCTCGGGCGAAGACCCTCCACCCCGACGCCTTCTTCGGGAAGCAGCTCGGTGCCTACCAGCAGAAGATGGAGACCATCTTCCAGGCGCTGACCGAGGCGTACGAGGTCCTCGGGAAGGTGCGCCGGCGTCGCGAGTATGACGAGTACCTCGCCGTCAAGCGGCGGACGGCGGCAGCCGCCAAGGGGCTCGTCGCCGGCGAGCGCCGGGCGGAGGCCGTCGAGGGGCAGGGCGCCTCCGCCGTCCGACCGGAGAAGGGCGGCGGTCCGAGCGGCGACGCGGCGCGGTTCGCGCGTCCGGCCGGGGTGCAGCCGCAGCGTCACGGGCGCTCCGGCGCCTCTCGGGAGCGGGCGAAGGAGCTCTTCGGGCGGAAGCTCGCCGCGGCGACGGGACGCGATCCTTCCGGCGTGCACCAGGCGCCGAGCGCGCCCCACCGGCCGCCGCGCAGGCCACGACCGGAGGCGCCGGCGCCCTCCGAGCCGGCGCCGGCGGCTGGACGCGGCGAGATGCTCCGCGACCTGACGCGGTCGCTCCGCGACGCGGCCGGCATGACCGGCGGGGTGGACGTCGCGCAGCGGACGCTGACCGAGGCGCGTCGCTTCGAGCGGGACGGCGATCTCGTCGAGGCCGCCAACCGGCTGCGCCTCGCCATCGCGCTCGCGCCGGAGCGGGAGGACGTCGAGCGCGAGTACGAGCGGGTGCGTGGCCGCCTCGCCGTCTCGCTCGCGGACGACTACGCCAAGCAGGCCGCCTACGAAGAGTCGCGCGAACAGTGGTCGGCCGCCGCCTTGTCGTGGGCGATGGTCGCCGACGGTCGGCCCGACGATCCGGAGCCCCCGCGCCGGGCCGCCGTCTGCCTCCTGAAGGCGAAGAGCGACCTGCACCAGGCGAGAGCGTATGCCGAGGAGGCGGTCGTGCTGGCCCCCTCGAGCGCCGAGGCGCGCGTCGTGCTCGCGCGGGTCTTCCTCGAAGCGGGGATGCGCCTGAACGCGCGCCGCGAGCTCGCCGTCGCCTCGACGCTCGATCCGAGCAACCAAGAAGTCGCAAATCTCATCCTCGAGTGCGAGGAGTGACGCGGGCGACCGCGCCGTAGGAGTCACGATGAGCAGTGTCATCGGCATTGACCTTGGAACGTTCAATTCGTGCGTCGCCGTCGTCGAAAGCGGGACGCCCACGGTCATCGCCAACCGCGGCGGCTACAAGGTGACCCCCTCGATGGTGGCCGTGACGGAGTCCGGAAAGCGCCTCGTCGGCCACATCGCGAAGCGTCAGGCCGTCACCAACGCCGAGAACACCGTCTTCGCCGCGAAGCGCCTCATCGGGCGCAAGCACGACTCGCCCCAGGTGCAAAACGCGGCCGCCACGTGCCCGTATCGCATCGTCGAGGGCCCGCACGGCGACTGCCGCATCCAGCTCCGCGACAAGGTGTACAGCGTCCCGGAGATCAGCGCGATGATCCTCCAGGAGATGAAGCTCGTCGCCGAGGACTACCTCGGCCACGAGGTCGAGCAGGCGGTCGTGACCGTCCCGGCGTACTTCAACGACAACCAGCGCCAGGGCACCAAAGACGCGGGCACGATCTCCGGCCTCGACGTGATCCGCATCATCAACGAGCCGACCGCCGCCGCGCTCGCGTACGGCTTCGGCAAGAACATCGACCGCACCGTGGCCGTGTACGACCTCGGTGGTGGCACGTTCGACATCTCGGTGCTCGAGATCTCCAGCACCGGCGTGTTCAGGGTCATCAGCACCGCCGGCGACACCTTCCTCGGCGGCGAAGACTTCGATCAGCGCATCATCGACTGGCTCGTCGAGGGCTTCCGGCAGGAGCACGGCATCGACCTGCGCGAGGATCGCATGGCGCTGCAGCGGCTGAAGGACGCCGCCGAGAAGGCGAAGTGCGAGCTGTCGTCGGTCCTCGAGACCGAGGTCAACCTCCCCTTCATCATCTCGAGCGCGCAGAACGAAGCGCTGCACCTCTCGCGCCTGCTGACGCGCACCCAGCTCGAGGACCTGACCGACGACCTCGTCCAGCGGACCGAGCAGATCTGTGAGCTCACCCTCGAAGAGGCGGGCCTCGCCGCGGAGGACATCGAGGACGTCCTGCTCGTGGGCGGCATGACCCGCATGCCGCGCGTGCAGCAGGTCGTGAGCCGCTTCTTCGGCCGCGAGCCGAGCAAGGGTGTCCACCCGGACGAGGTCGTCGCCCTCGGCGCCGCGATCCAGGGCTCGGCGCTCGCCGGCGACCAGCCCGACACCGACATGATCCTCCTCGACGTGACGCCGCACACGCTCGGCATCATGGTCGTCGGTGGCTACTTCGAGGAGCTCATCCCGCAGAACACCACGGTCCCGACCGCCCGCTCGAAGCCCTTCACGACGGTGCGCGACAACCAGACGGCCGTGAAGATCCTGGTGCTGCAGGGCGAGAGCCTGCGGGCCGAGGAGAACGAGCTGCTCGGCGAGTTCATCCTGACCGGCCTGCGCCGAGCCCCCGCCGGTCAGGTCGAGGTGGAGGTCACGTTTGCGATCAACGCGGACGGCATGGTGAGCGTCGCCGCGCGCGACCTCGAGACCGGCAAGGAGCAGTCGATCACGGTCACCGCCTCGAGCGGGCTGACGGAGGAAGAGATCGGCAAGATGATTCAGGAAGCCGACGACTACGCCGTCGCGCGCCGGGGCGACGAGAAGTCCGAGGGCGTCCGGCAGGAGGCGCAGACCCTCATCGCCGAGATCGAGCGGCTCTTTCCGCAGGTCGAGTCGGTCGTGGCGGGCAGCGATTTCGGCCGCGACGCCATCGAGAAGGCGCGCGCCGTCGTCGGGCGGGCGCGCTCGCTGGTCAGCCAAGGCGACGAGGCCGAGCTTCGCGCTCAGGTCGAGGCGCTCTCGCGCACCCAGCGGATGTTCAAGGGGGTCGTGGGTCAGGGCTGACGACTCCGTGGCGCCGCAGGTTCTCGCCCGAGGCGCCGGATCCGCTCACCTTTCGCTGTGCAAGTGGCGTCCTCGCAGGTACTGTATTGCGTTCCATCAACGACGACGAATCTGCCCGGAGCGAGCCCTCGTGGCGCAACTCGACTACCAAACCGCCTCGTGGTGAGCGCATGGGTTCCGGCGACGAAACCACCCGACCCCCCAGTCGCCCCGAAGGCGAGGCGCTCGACCTGGTCGAGCGGACCCGACCGGGCCGGGTCAGCGTCGACCTCGCGACCGAGGCGACCGACCGGCTCGCGCTCGGCGACTACGGCGGCGCGCTCCGCGTGGCCGAGCTGCTCCTCGGCATGCGCCCAGAGCACGCCGAGGCGCTCCAGGTGGCGCGCGAGTGCCGAGAGAAGCTCGAGCAGATGGCCGTGTCGCGTCTCGGCAGCCTTCGCGCCGTGCCCGAGGTCGCCGTCCACGGGGCCGAGCTGCGCTGGCTCGGGCTCGACCACCGCTCCGGCTTTCTGCTCTCGCGCGTCGACGGCCGCAACACCATCGAGGAGATCATCGACGTGTCCGGCATGACCCGCCTCGAGACGCTGCGCACGCTGGTCGAGCTCCTCGAGGCCGGGGCCATCCGCGTCGGGCGTTGATCGCGGTGCGCGCGCTGCGCGGGCGGGGCGGGATGCGACTTGCGCACATCGTCCCGCCCGAACCATGCTCGGCGCCATGACGGACGCCCCCAAGAAGATCCTCCTCGCCTACAGCGGCGGCCTCGACACCTCCGTGATCCTCACCTGGCTCAAGGAGCGCTACCAGGCCGACGTGGTCGCCTACTGCGCGAACGTCGGCCAGGGCGACCACGAGCTCGTCGGGCTCGAGGCGAAGGCGCTGCGCACGGGCGCGTCGAAGTGCGTCATCGCGGACCTGCGGGAAGAGTTCGTGCGCGACTTCTGCTTCCCGATGCTGCGCGCGAACGCCGTGTACGAGGGGGACTACCTGCTCGGCACCTCCATCGCGCGGCCGGTGATCGCCAAGTCCATGATGCAGGTCGCGGCCGAGGTCGGCGCCGACACCATCGCGCACGGCGCGACCGGCAAGGGCAACGACCAGGTGCGCTTCGAGCTCACCGCGATGGCGATCGATCCGCGCATCCGCATCATCGCCCCCTGGCGCATCTGGGATCTGCGCTCTCGCACGGACTGCGTCGCCTACGCGGCGAAGCACGAGATCCCGATCGAGGTGACGCCCGAGAAGCCGTACTCGATGGACGCCAACGCCTTTCACATCAGCTACGAGGGCGGCGTCCTCGAGGACCCGTGGAACGAGCCGCGCCCCGAGATGTTCCGGTGGACCACCGACCCCTCGGAGGCGCCGGACGAGCCGCAGTACGTGACCATCGGCTACGAGCAGGGCGACCCCGTCTCGGTCGACGGCGAGCGGCTCGCGCCCTATGCGCTGCTCGAGCGCGTCAACGCCATCGGCGCGCGCCACGGCGTCGGCCGCGTCGACATCGTCGAGAACCGCTTCGTCGGCATGAAGTCCCGCGGCGTCTACGAGACGCCCGGCGGCACGCTGCTGCAGATCGCCCACCGCGCCGTGGAGTCGATCACGGTCGATCGCGAGGTGCTCCGCATCCGCGACGGTCTCATCCCGGAGTACGCCTCGCTGGTGTACCGCGGCTTTTGGTTCGCGCCCGAGCGCGAGCTCGTGCAGGCGCTCGTCGACGAGTCGCAGCGCGACGTGGTCGGTGAGGCGCGGCTCAAGCTGTACAAGGGCAGCGCCAGCGTGGTCGGCCGCCGCAGCCCCCGCTCGCTCTACGATGCGAACCTCGCCACCTTCGAGGCCGAGGACGTCTACGACCAGGCCGACGCGACCGGGTTCATCCGCCTGAACGCCCTGCGCCTGCGGGTCCGCGCGCTGCGCGACGCCAAGGCGTGACGCCCTCGCCCGCACGGTCGCTGGCCGCGTCTTGCTCGTCCCGAGGCGGCTCGTTACCCTACCAGGGCCTGCACACGGTCGTCAGGCGCCGCGGTTGACTGGGTTTTGGACCTACCAGGTATAGACTACATCATCGTAGCAGGGGGAGGCGTCATCTTGGCGGCCCTCCTCGCGGCGACGCTCGACGGTTTGTACGCCATCGGCTCGCCGAGCCTGCAGGCGATCGCCGAAGGTGAGGGGCGCGTGGCCCGCGTGGCCGCGCGGGCGCACCGCGAATGGCGCCACGTGTGCGGGCGCCTGCGCGCCGCCGGCGTGACGGCCTTCAGCGCGGCTTTGGTCGCGGCCTGGCTTTTCGGAGACGAGCACGGCGGTCTCCTAGGGGCGGCGGTCGGCGCGGGGGTCGTCGCGCTCGCGTACGCGGCGCTGGCCGAGGTCTTCGCGGTCCTCACGACGCGGCGCTCCAGCACGATGTCCCTCACGCTGCTGCGGTGGCTGCGGCCGGTGGAGTGGCTCTTTTTCCCCGTCGCGGCGCCGCTCGCGTGGCTCGCCGCGGCGATCGGCCGGCTCATCCCCGAGACCCCCGCCGAGCAGAGCGATCGCGTGGCCCACCTCGCGGTCGAGCACTTCATCGACGAGGGCGCCGAGCACGGGGTCATCGCTGCGGAGCACGCCGAGCTGCTCCGGAGCGCGCTCGAGTTCGAGGACACCATCGCGCGCGAGGTGATGGTGCCGCGCACGCAGGTCATCGGGTTCGACCGCGAGACGCCGATCGCCACCGTGCTCGGACGCGTGGTCGAGTCCGGCCACAGCCGCTACCCCGTCTATCGCGAGCAGCTCGACTCGGTGGAAGGGGTGCTCTACGCGAAGGATCTCTTCGGCGTGTTGCAGAGCGGCACGCCCGCCGACGACATCGAGCTGCGCCGCGTGACGCGCTCGCAGGTCTTCTTCGTGCCGGAGACCCAGAAGGTGAGCGCCGTGCTGCGCGAGATGCAGCGCCGTCGCTCGCACATGGCGATCGTCGTCGACGAGTTCGGCGGGACGAGCGGGATCGTCACCCTCGAGGACATCCTCGAGGAGATCGTCGGCGACATCCGCGACGAGCACGACGTGGGCGACGAGCCGCAGGTGCAGGAGTGCGAGCCGGGGCGGTACCTCGTCGACGCGGGCGTCTCGATCGCCGACTTCGAAGACCTCGTCGGCGAAGAGATCCCGCGGCAGGAGGGCGCCTTCGACACCATCGGCGGGATGGTCATCGGGCTCGCGGGGCGTGTCCCGAGCGCCGGCTACCGCGTCCGCACGGGCAGCTTCGAGGTGATCGTCGCGGAGTCCGACGAGCGCCACGTCCGGCGGCTCGAGATCGTGCACGAGCCCTTCGAGCCGGCCGTCTCCGTCTGAGACCCCGCCGGCTCACCGGCCGAGCTCGACCCACTCCTGGATGATCTCTGGGCCGTCCATTCGCGGGCGGAGCACCGTGAAGTGCGCGACGCGGGCATCCGTCGGACCAGGCGCCTCGCCCACCGACCCGACGTTCAAGACGTCGAGGCCGTCGAGCTGCCGGTGGAAGGGGACGTGGGTCGCGCCGCAGACGACGACGTCGGCGGGGTCGTCGCCGACCCTCGCCAGCAGCTCGTCGTCGCTCATCTCGATGGACAGCTCGAGCGTCGGATCGACGGGCGCCCCGTGGACCAGCAACAGCTCCCGGCCGTCGATCATCGGCATGCGGAGCTGCAGCGGGAGCCGACGGAGCTGCTCGAGGACCAGATCGCCGAGCGCGCGTTGCGTCGCGGCGAAGCGCTCGGCCCGGGCGCGTTCGTGCGCGCCGTCCGGCTCGAGGCGGTCCGCGGCGATGGTCGCGAGCGCGGTGTCGCTGACGCCGCGGACGCACAGCGCGCCGAGCGATTGCAGGCGCCTCCAGACCTCGAGCGGCGCGTCGCCCCCGAACAAGAGGTCGCCGGCCACCAAGATGCGGCCGACGTCGTAGCGGCGCAGCGCGTCGAGCACCGCGTCGAGCGCCACGATGTCGCCGTGTACGTCCGAGAGGAGCCCGATCGGCTGGGCGGTCGCGTGTAGATGCTCCACCATGCCTCGGCACTAGTACGCGAGCGGTCCGTTGGCCACGTGAGCGACGCAGACGGCGCCCGACTCGAGGGCGGCTTCGGCTGCGCCCGGTCGGCGGGATCATGCTCGGCGGCCGACGACGCGGCCTCGCGCGCCGAGCGACGATGCGACCGCGTCGACGTCGGGGTGGGATCGAGCGTAGCCTTTGCGACGACGAGACGACGGGGCGGCGGACGAGATGGTGAGCGACGACACGACCGACAACGTGATCCACGTCCGCTTCGGACCGGGCGCGCGCCGGCGTACCGGCGCTCCGCCGGCCGCCCGCGGGGCGGACGCAGAGGGCTCGGACGCCGCCCCGCGCGCGAGCGCGCCCGGTGTCCCGCTTCCCTGCGACGCCGCGGTCGGAGCGCTCGGCGCCTCCCGGCCCGATCCCGTCTCCGGGCTCTACACGGCGGCGGAGGCCGCCCGGCTGCTGGGCCTCAAGCCGAGCCGCCTCCGCTACTGGGCGCGCACCCGGTTCATCGCGCCGTCGGGCGGCCTCCCAGGGCGGCGTCGCTACACCTTCGAAGACCTGATCAGCCTCCGCGCGGCGAAGGGCTTGCTCGACCTCGGCGTCCCTCTCCGCCGGATGCGCGCGCCCGTCGAGGCGCTCCGGGCGAGCCTACCAACGCTCGCGCGTCCGGTGACGGAGCTGCGGGTGACGCAGCGCGCCGGCGCCCTCGTCGTCACGGACGAGGCCGGCACCTTCGACCCGGTGACGGGGCAGGCGCTGCTCGATTTCCGGATCGACGCGCTCACGGAGGCGGTCGTCCGCACGCTGCACCCCCACCCGACCGACGCGCAGCGCCGCGCCGCGTACGGGCACTACCTAGAGGGCTGCCGCCTCGACGAGGACGAGACGACGCAGGAGCTCGCCGTCGCGGCCTATGAGCGCGCGATCGCGCTCGACCCCGGGCTGTCGAACGCCCTGACCAACCTCGGCAACCTCTCCTACCGCCGCGACGACGTCGACACCGCCGTTCGCTGGTACGAGCGCGCGCTCGCGGCGGATCCGCTCCAGCCCGAGGCGATGTACAACCTCGGCTTCGTCGCGCTCGAGGCGGGGCGATGGCGCAGCGCCGCCGAGCGCTTCGAGCAGACTGTCGCGATCGACCCGGGCTTCGCCGACGCGCACTTCAACCTCGCGACGGCGTACGAGCGCCTCGGGGAGCGGGCTCGCGCGCGCCCCCACTGGAGCGCCTATCTCGACCTCGAGCCGACCGGACCGCTCGCCGACCACGCGCGCGCCCAGCTCCGGTCGTAGCAGCGCGCGGACACCACCCTCGGACCGGACCGCCGCCGCCTCGCCTGCTATACGGCCCGCATGTCCGATCTTCCGAGCGAGCCGGTCGCTCGCTTCCTCGAGCTCTACGAGAGCGCCTGCGAATGTGAGACCTTCGACGCCTCGCGCTGCGCGCTCGCGACGGCCGACGCGGAGGGGCGTCCGTCGGTGCGCTTCGTGCTCCTCAAGACCGCGAGCGACGAGGGCTTCGAGTTCTTCACGAACTACGAGAGTCAGAAGGCGCACGAGCTGGACGAGAACCCCTACGCAGCGCTTGCCTTCCACTGGTCGAGCCTCGGCGTCCAGGTCCGGGTGAGCGGCCGCGCCGAGCGGCTCGACGGTGCGCGCTCGGACGCGTACTTCGCGAGCCGGCCTCGGGGCAGTCAGCTCGGCGCCTGGGCGTCTCACCAGAGCGAGCCGCTGCCCGACCGCGAGACGCTCGAGCAGGCAGTGCATGACATCGAGGCCCGGTTCGCGCGTGACGCGATCCCACGCCCGCCCTTTTGGGGGGGGTACCGCATCGTGCCGGATCGCATCGAGCTTTGGCACAACCGCGACGACCGGCTCCACGACCGCTTCGACTACCGCCTCGAGCGCGGCCCGAGCGGCCCTCAGTGGACGCGGCGTCGCCTGGCTCCGTAGCCGGCTGGACCTCTCGGCGCGCACGCTCGCACCGCTGGAGCGCGCGGGAGCTGCCTACTGGACGTAGCGCTCGAGCCCGAGCGCCCAGCGCACGTCGTCGATGAGGTCGTTCGGGTCGTCGAGGGTTTTCCGGTAGACGACCTCGTGCCAAACGTCGAGCACGTGGGTCACGTCGAGGGGGTTGGTCACCTCGACCCGCGCGCTGCCGTGCTCGACGAACCCCCGCGCCGCGGCGAGCGGCCCTGCGGCGGCCCGCACGCGATCGATCAGCTCCGCCGGGTGCAGGCCGGAGAAATCAGACTGCTGCGCGCGGACGGTCAGCTCGATGGTCGTGCTCTCGCCCGGCCCCGGATGCACGCGGATGCCGGAGTCCATCAGGTGCAAACGGACGCGTTCGGCGACGTGAATCTCGTCGCCCTCCACGCGGTACACCTCGATGCCCGCCGCCTCCAGCGCGCTACGGACCGTAGTGGCGAGGGGTGCGGGCAAGGCAAGACTCCAGACGTAAAGGCGACACGAACGAGAAACCACTCACGCGACCGCCCCTGCAGCCACATCGGCTCCTGATCGGGCGAGGCGCGGCGCGAACGTACAAATTAACATCCACACGATCGCGTCGCCACCATCCCTAGTTGGTGGCATCTCCGCGCGAGTGACGCGCGCGACCGCTCTTGCGACGGTGCGCAGGTCGCACTAAACTTTTCCCGGGCTTCGGGTGTACCCGCCGTGGACGCCACGAAGAGAAAGGCATGACCATGCGCCGACGCATGTTCCTCGGGAAACTGCACCGAGTGACGATCACACACGCCGACCTCGACTACGAGGGGAGCGTGACGATTGACGACGAGCTCATGGAGGCCGCCGGCATCCTCGAGCACGAGGAAGTGCAGATCTGGAACGTGACGCGGGGCACGCGCCTCGCGACCTACGCGCTCCGCGGCCCACGCGGCTCGGGCGTCATCTGTGTCAACGGCGCCGCCGCGCATCTCATGAAGCCGCAAGACATCGCGATCATCGCGACGTTCGGCGAGATGAGCGACAAGGAGGCGCGCGCGCACGTGCCCCGCGTCGTCCTCGTCGACGGCGACAACCGTATCGTGTCCATGGAGCCGGAGCGGCCCGGCCCTCAGATGCCGCGCCACCTCTCCGAGCTCGGCACCAACTGAACGCGCACGCGGTGACCGGGCGAGCCTGCGCGTCGTCTCGGCGCGCGTGACGCCGGCGGCGGGCTCGACGGACGAGTCGTCGGGGCCGTCGGGCACGTGCGGCCGTGGTGCCGGGGGCGGGACTTGAACCCGCATGTGGAAACCACCAGCGATTTTAAGTCGCCTGCGTCTGCCGATTCCGCCACCCCGGCTTGGGGACGCCAAGAATAACACGCTCCGCGGCGATCGGGATCGATTGTCCTGTCGGTGCCGTCGTTTCTCGGCGTGTCCTCGCGTCGAGGTCGGTGGGGGGAGGGCGACCGGCCCGCGCGCGCGGGCCGGGGCCGCCCCGCTCAAGGGAAGCGCAGGACGTGCACGCCGTTCATCTCGTCCGGGAGAATCCACCAGGTGCCTACGACGGAGGTCTCGCCGTCGAGGCTCTGGTTGTTGAAGAAGCCCGTCGAGCCCATGCCGTCGAGGGTGTCCGGCGCGCTCCAGCTCGCGGCGTCGTCCGCGCAGCTCCCGGCGGTGCACTCCGTCACGAGCAGCGTGCGCCGCGTGCTGTCCTGGTAGACGATGCGCACGGTGCCCGTCGGCGTGACGGCGATCGCGCTGTCGACGCCGACGAAGCTGCGCTGGTCGAACCCGGCGCGACGGCCGTCGTCGAGCGCTACGCTGGTCGCGGTGGCGGCGTCCGGCGCGACGTAGGCGTAGCGCAGGGTCTCGTTGGAGCCGTCGAGGTACGACAGGTGCCACCCGCCTGCGTCGTCGACCGCGAGCGAGACGTCGATGCCGCTGTCGCCCGCGCCGCTCGGCTGGCCCACGCCGTCGATGATGAAGGGTTCGCCCCAGGCGGCGCCGTCGAAGCGGACGCCGACGACGTGGCCGTTCTGGCGGTCGTAGTACGCAAGCGCCAGCTTACCCTCGCCGAGCGCGACGAGCTGGTTGCTCAGGCCGATGAAGGGGGGCCGCGCCTCGGTGTAGGTCACGCCGGTGCATTGCCCGCCACCGCCCGGCGCGGTGACGCAGACCTGGGTCCCGCCGAGCCCGCTCACGCACGCGGGGTCACACGCGTCGCTCGGTGACTCACAGCCGAAGGTGTTGAGGTTGCAGAGTCGGTCGTCGCCGCACAGGCCCGGCCGGCAGGCGACCGGCGTCGTCGCGACCACGGTCTCCGTCCAGTCCGCCGGACCGCTCGGGGTCGGGCTCGACGCGGTCGCCACCACGACGGACGCCGTCGGGAGCTTCACCTCGGGCGCCGGCGCGGCGACGCGCTGGAACGCGATGACCGGCGTGCCGTCGGCGAGGAGGCTGAGGGCCGCGAACTTTCCGGAGTCCTCCGTGTCGCTCACGGTCTGCACGGCCCACGGGCCCGCGCCGTCGCCGCGCGCGTACTTGAGCGCGCCGTTCGTCGCGTCGTAGTACGCGATGTGGATCGTCCCGTCGTGCACGGCGATCGACGCGTACTGGCCGACGTCGTCACCGGGCGCCGCGATGCCGCCGCGCCACCCGCTCGGGTCGCCCACCACCGGCGCGTCGGTCGGGACGCCGTCGACGAGCTGCCACGTCACGCTCGAGCTGGCGGTGTTCCACGTGCCGAACACGAGATCCTGGGTCGGGCCGGTCGCGGGGTCGCCCGGCGCGTAGCCGGCGAAGTACAGGGTCCCGTCGTCACCGCGGGCCATCGACAGGAACTCAGCGAGGTGACCCGTCGCCAGCGCCGGCTTGGTCACGCACTGCGTGCAGTAGAAGCCGTCGTCGGCGTCGGTGCACATGCACGGGTCGTACGCGACGTTCGCGGCCGGGCAGGTCTTCCCGGTGTCGCAGAGCGTGTCGACGCTGCCGGACATCGGATCGGTCGCCGCCGGAGGCGCCACGCACTGGGCCGTCGACGGGCAGCACAGGCTGCTCCCGCAGCTCCCGCAGACCGACACGTCGTCGCAGGCGACGCCGCCGTCGGGCCTGGGCATCATCGTGCCGCCGTCCGGCTTGCCGGCGTCCGGCTGCATCATCCCGGCGTCGCCCGTGCCGGCGTCAGGGGTCGTTTCGGACCCGCCGCCGCCACCGCAGCCGCCGAGCGCGACGAGGGTGATGGCCAGCAGGGCGAGGGGTCGGATGCGCTGAGTCACTCGGAACACTCTCAGAGGACGGGCCGCTCGACGCGGCGGTGGACGACGCGAGCTGCGGCGCTCGGAGCAGAATCCAAGCAGCAGACAGCTCAGCGCCAATGTAACTAAAAAAATGTGTCATGGCCATAAAGAAGTGACGGCCATGCACGGTTTCGACAGCGGGCTGCCGGCAGCCGTCGCGGTGTCTCGGCTACCAGTAGTGGCCGAGCAGCGGAGCGAGGCGCTCGCGCGCGCTCGGCGTCAGCGTGGCGGGGTCGCTGACCACCGCGTGCTCGAGCGCGCGGCTCGCGGGGCTGTCCGCGGGGTCCGGCAGGCGCCGGGCGACCGCCGCGAGCACCTGCCGTGCGGTCGCGACGTTCGCCTTCACCACCGCGAGGATCGACGCGACGGTCACGGCCCCGTGCGTGTCGTGCCAGCAGTCGTAGTCGGTCGCCATCGCGAGCGTCGCGTAGGGAAGCTCCGCCTCGCGGGCGAGGCGCGCCTCCGGCAGGTTGGTCATGCCGATGACGTCGACGCCCCAGCTCCGGTACAGGAGCGACTCGGCGCGGGTCGAGAACTGCGGCCCCTCGATGCACACGTACGTGCCCCCGCGGTGCACGCGCGCGCCCACCTCCGCGCACGCCTCCGCGAGCGCCGTCGCGAGGGCTCGATCGACGGGCTCGGCGAGCTCGACGTGCGCGACGACCCCGTCGTCGTCGAAGTACGTGTCCGCGCGGTGACGGGTACGGTCGATGAACTGGTCGACGACGACCATCTCGCCGGGCGCGATCGATTCCTTCATCGAGCCGACGGCCGACACGCTCACGATCTGCTCCGCGCCCGCCATCTTGAGCGCGAGGACGTTCGCCCGGTAGTTGATGCGGTGGGGCGGAAGCCGGTGTCCGCGCCCGTGCCGCGGCAAAAAGAGCAGCCGCGTGTCCCCGAGGCTGCCCTCGACGATCCGATCGGACGGCTCGCCGAAGGGCGTGACGACGCGCCGCTCGTCGATGTCGGTCAGGCCCTCGAGCTCGTACAGGCCGCTGCCCCCGATGATGCCCAGTGTTCGGGTGTGTGTGCTCACCGCAGAGTCTCCTTTCCGCCGGTCGTGAGCGCGCTCGGCCGAGGCCTCAGCGCCGCTCGTAGGGCTCACGCCGCACCGTGACGTCACGCAGCTCGCCCTCGTGGGCGATCTTCAGCTTTACGGTCGTCCCGGCCCGGCCGCGGAGCGCTTGGACGATCGAGGTGTAGCTCATGTCGCGGACCGGATGCCCGTCGATGGCGACGATCTGGTCGCCCGGCACGAGGCCCGCGTTGGCGGCGGCGCCGCCCGCCGGGACGTCCACGACCCGGAGGCCGGTCGCCTCGGCGTACGCGAGGCGCGCGTAGATGCCGCCCGGAGTCCCGCCGAACGACGCGCACCCGAGCGCGCAGGCTGCGATGGCCGCTGCCAGCACGGGCGCGAACAGCCCCGGCGATCGCCACGACCGGCCTCGCGGGAGGCGCCGAGTGTCGGCCCGTTCGTTGACACGCACCGCGTGAAGGCTACCATTTTCCCGAAGGTTTTCCTTCGCTCGGTGAGAGTTCCATCCCTACATCGCCTGACTCCAGCGCGGCGCGCCCGTCTCCGGCGGTGGCCGACAGGGGCGGCGCGCGCGCAGAGGCGGCGACGACGCAGCGCGGGGCGATGATGCAGCTCGTCATCGTCGATGACGAGGGGCAGACGACCATCGTCCCGCTGGTGCGCGACGAGGTGCTCATCGGACGCGCTGAGGAGGCGACGATCCGCCTCACCCAGCGAAACGTCTCGCGCCGCCACGCACGCGTCTACAAGGACCGCGACGGCTACGCCATCGAGGATCTCCGCTCGACGTACGGGACCTACCTGAACGGGGCCCGCATCGAGACCACGGCGCCCTTGTCGGGCGACGACGAGGTCGCGATCGGCGATTACCGAATCGCGGTGCGGGACGAGGGCGCGGGGCCCGTGGTGAGCGACGGCTCGAGCCGGCTGAGCGAGGCGGAGCGCCTCGCGCTGCCCGCGCGGCTGGTGCTCCTGACCCAGCCCGCGCCCGGCGCGGAATTCGCGATCCCCGAGGGGATCTCCTGCGTCGGGCGCAACGAGGGGCTGCCCGTGTCGATCGCGCACCGCTCGGTCGCGCCGGTGCACGCGGAGCTGCGGTGCGCCGGGGGCGAAGTGCGCATCGCCACGCTGGACAGCGAGCAGGGCATCCGCGTCAACGGCGAGCCGGTCGAGATCGCGACGCTCGCATCGGGCGACGCGATCGACCTCGGCCTCGTGCGCCTCAAGTACGTCGGGCCAGGCGAGGCGCATCGCTTCGGCGTCTGCGAGGTGCGGCCGCCCGCGGTGCCGCGGCCGCGCGGCGTGCAGCGCGCGCTGCTCGCCATCGCGGCGCTCGGCGTGGGGCTCGTGATCGGCGGCGGGGCCGGGCTCTGGCTGCAGGGCCG
>JAGQJE010000356.1 GCA_020430775.1 Myxococcales bacterium | reverse complement strand
CGTTCATCGTGCCCTCGAGCGAGATCTCCATCGTGGGCACGGGGTTCTTCAGCACGGTGTCGACGCCGGCGATCGACGCCATGTGCACGACGTACTCCGCGCCCTCACACGCGGCGGCGACCGCCTCCCGGTCGCGTACGTCGCCTTTGATGAGCTCGACGTTCGGGTGCGTGTCGAGTCCGGCGGCGGCGAGCGCGTTGCGACGGAGGATGTCGAAGACTCGCACGCGGTTGCGATCCGCGAGGCGTCGAACGAGCGCGGTGCCGATGAACCCGGCGCCCCCCGTGATGACGATGGTCGAGTCGTCCAACATGGTCTGATTGGGTACCATGCCGGCACGCCGCTCGTCGAACTTGCGAGCCGCGCCTGCGTTACACTTTTTGTTCGAGCGGACGGGCCACTGTCCGCCGATTGGGCGACACCCTGACCCGCCGAGGAGCCGCCATGGGCATCGTGAGTCGACTGAGCACAGTCCTTCGGGCGAACCTGAACGCGCTCGCCGACAAGGGCGAGGACCCGGCAAAACGCATCGAGCAGACGATCCGCGACATGCAGGCGGAGCTGAAGCGCGCACGCCGCGACCTCATCACGACCATGGGCACGGCGAAGCGCCTCGAGCAAAAGCGCGCGGCGCTCGACGAGGACGCCGAGCGGTGGGAGGCGCGGGCGGTCGTCGCGCTCCGCGAAGGCGACGAGACGCTCGCCCGCGAGGCCCTCCGCCAGAAGCGGCGCGTCAAGACCGAGGCCGAACAGGCGCAGCGCCAGTCGAGCGCCCAGCTCGACGCCGCCGAGCAGATGAAGACGGCGCTCGAGCGCATCGAGGAGCGCGTGAAGGACCTCGAGACGCGTAAGGCGTCGCTCGCCGCGCAGGTCCGGCAGGCGCGCAGCACGACGAGCACCGATCTCGGAGGCGAGGGTCACGGCTCGGCGGCGTTTGCGGAGCTCGATCGCCTCGCGGGCCAGATCGACCAGCTCGACGCCGAAGCCGAGGCGCACGCCGTGCTCGACGACCCGGCGCGCCGAGACGTCGAGGCGAGGTTGCGGGCGCTCGGTCGGGCGCAACGCGACGAGGCGCTCGAGGAGGAGCTGCAGGCGCTGAAGCGAGAGGTCCATCGATGAACGAGCCGCCCGCGTCGGAGCTGTCGGCACCGAAGATTGTCTTCTGGCACCGCGCCGTGCCCGCGGCGATGACGCGACAAGGCATGGCGGAGGCGCGGGCGTTCTACGAACACGTCGCGAGCGCGATGGAGCAGCTCGACGGCGTCGTGCTCGGGACGCTCGGCAGCAGCGTCGCCGTCGCGTTCGAGCCCGCCGCGCTCCGCAAGGGGCTCGACGTCGCGCTCTATCTCCTCGATCGCGCGGACCGCGAGCAGGGCGTCGGCGCGGGCCAGCGCGTGTCCTTCGGCGTCTCCGCGGGCCGCCTCGACGAGGGCGACGGGGCCGGCGCGGCGCGGGTGCGCACCATCGGGCCGGTGCTGGACCGGGCGCAGCTCCTCGCGAACCGCATCCGCCCGGGAGAGATCGCGGTCGATCAGACGCTGGTCGCCGTCGTCGGGCGCGACTACCTCTTCGAGCGGACCGTCGCCGCCGGAGGCATCCAAGCGCACACGATCGATCGGACGCACCCGCGCCGCGCGCCCTGCATCGAAGCGCTCGGCTCGCTCGCCGACCCGCCGCTGCCGCCGGCGTACGAGAAGGCGGTCACGCGCCTCATCGACGTGGCGACGCGCTCGGGTCGCCACCTCGCGATCCTGCGCGCGCCCATCGACGAGGGCGCGGATGTCCTGCGCGCGGCGCAAGCGCGCTGCGGGCCACCCATCGCGCTCCCGCTCTTGCCGACACCCGGCGCTCAGGAGCCGCTCGGGAGCCTGCGGCTCGGCTTGCTCGACCGCTTCGGGTCACCCACGGCGCTGCACTCGGCCCTGTCGCCGCGGCGCGCGAGCTGCGGCGACACCCTCGCGAACGTCGCCGTCGGGCGCCCGGTCGCGATCGACGCTCTGCTCGGTGGCCTGACCGGCTTGTTCGAACAGTACGGCCGCCCCGGCAACCGCCCGTGGCTCATCCTCGACTCGATCCAATCGACGGACCCTACGTCGCTCGAGGTGCTCCGGCGCTGGCTCAACCAGCGGGGCCCCGACGTGTTCGTCGTCGCATGCGTCCAGGAGTCCGTCCGGCTGCCGGCGCCGCTCGACAGCCTGTCAGCGGACGCCGAGGTGCACGTCGAAGCGCTCCCGCCGGAAGACGTGCGGGCGCTCGCCGGCGCGATCCTCGGCGAGGACGCTCACGCAGAGCTGGCGCGCCGCGTGTCCGCGCTCGGCGGTGAGACGCCGCGCGGTGTCCTCGAGGCCGCTCGGACCTTCATCGCGAACGGCGACCTCGTCCGAGAGGGCGACCGCTTTCGCTGGCGGATCGCGCCGCGCGCCGGCATCCGCGCGCTCTCGGTGACCGCGCTGCTGCAGGAGCGCATCGCGCACCTGGCCCGCGACGACAGACGCTATCTCGAGCTCGTCTGCGCGCTCCCGCCGGGGTCGCCGCGCGCGCTCGTCGACGCGGTCGCTCAGCACCACGGCGTCCCGGACACCGATCGCGCCGCAGCCCTCGCACGGCTCGAGGCGCTGCGGCTGCTCGAGCCGGACGGCGTGCCGCCGAGCGCCGCGCTCCGACGCGCCGTCCTCGAGCGGCTCGATGCCGACGACCGCGCCGCGCTCTGCCGCGCCATCGCCGAGACGCTCCGCTCCTCACCGCTGTACGCAGGCAGCCTCGCCCGCGCCACAGTCGGTCTCTTCGCAGCGGACGGTGGCGACGCGGAGGCCGGCGCCACTGCGGTGCTGGAGGCGGCCGTCGGCGCCGCCAGCACCGGGTACGGGCGCTCGGCCCTCCGCCTCGCCGCGGCGGCAGTGCAGCTCCACCCGGCCGGCAGCACACGCGCGCAGGCGAGCAAGATCACCCAGGCGGTCCTCCCGCACGGCGCGCTCGCCGGCGACGACGTGGCACCGGAGGCAGCGACCGCCGCGCGCGGGGCACGCGACCGGCGCCGCACGACCGGGAGCGACGAGGCCGAGCACGTCCCGGTGGCCGCTCGGGCGGTGCAAGCGCTGCTCGATCGCGACTTCGGCCTCGTCGAGCGTTGCATCGACACCGCCGTCGCGCGGGGCGGGAGCCTCCGAGCGGCCGATCGCATGCGCGCGATGTCGAGCCTGCTGCAGGGTGACCCGGCCGCCGCGGCGGCCGCGCTCGAGCGCGCGGCGCGGAGCGACCCGAGGGAAGCCGACCCACGCACGCTCCTGGCCGCGGCCTGGGTGGCGCTCGGCGCCGGCCGGTCGCGTGAGGCCGTGCGGACGTCGATCGAGGCGCTCGCCTGCGCACGCGAGACGCACGACGCGCACGGTGAAGCCGCCGCCCTGCACACGCTGGCGAGCTGCTACCGCTCCATGGGCCGCGAGCGCGAGGCGGCGGACCTCCTCAGCGCCGCCGCGGGTTGATCCGCGCTCCGCCCCCGCGCGGCGCCGCGCCGCTACGCTCGCGCGGTCGTGCCGGACGGGTACGTGCCGAGGACCTGCAAGAACGTGGTCTGCTCGCGGAGCTGCTCGAGCGCAGCGCGCACGGCGTCGGCGCGCTGGTTGCCTTCGAAGTCGACGTAGAAGACGTACTCCCACGGGACGTGGGGCTTCGGCCGCGACTCGATCTTCGTGAGGTTCAGACCGTGATCCGACAGGAGCTGAATGCACCGCGCGAGCGCGCCCAGCTCGTGCGCGGTCGAGAAGATGAGCGAGGTCTTGCAGGGCACGTCGAGCGGGAAGTCCTCGGGCTCGCGGGCGACTATCACCATTCGCGTGAAGTTCTCGCGCTGGTCGGCGATGTCGCGCGCTAGGACGGGGAGCCCGTGGAGCTTCGCCGCCTCCTCGCTCGCGATGGCCGCGTGGGTGGGGTCGCCGTCGGCCTTGATCTTGACGACCGAGAGGGCCGTGTCGCGGTACGCCTCGGCGTGGCAGCCATGGAGCGAGCCAAGGAAGGTCCGGCACTGTGCGAGCGCGACCGGGTGCGAGTAGATGCGCCGCAGGGACTCGAGCGGCTGGTCTTCGAGGGCGATGAGGCAGTGAACGATGCGCTGGACCGTCTCCCCGACGAGGGACAGGCCCATGCTCGCGAGCAGGTCGTAGCTCTCGTAGATGGAGCCCGCGATCGAGTTCTCGATGGGCAGCACCGCGTAGTCGGCGCGACGCTCGCGGACGGCCTCGAGCAGATCCTGAAAGCTCCCGAGCCCCTCGTAGCGCGCCTGGTCGCCGAGCGCCGCGAAATGCCGCGCGGCCGCGAGGTGGCTGAAGGCGCCGGGGCCGCCCTGATACACGATGACGACCGGTCGGTCGCCGGGCCGCGTCGAAACGTGCGGCGCGGCGGCGAGCGCCTGGCGCTGCTCTTCGACCGACTGCTCGACGATCTGCCGGAAGATCCGCGTCACGAACGCCGGGTCGAGGCCCGCGCGCCGACCCTGCTCGATACGGGTCGCCAGGAGCGCGCGCTCGCGGTCTCGGTCACGGACGCGGCCACCACGCTGCGCGCCCTTGTGCTCGGCGACGCGCGAGACGATCACGCGACGCTCCGCAAGCGCGGCGACCAGGCGCGCGTCGACCTCGTCGAGCAGCGCCCGCAGCGCGTCGAGATCCGCATCGGGAGCGTCTGTCGTACTCATGGACACGACCTGTACAGCACGCTCGGGCGCGCGTCGACGCCCCCGCGCACCTGAGCGCGGCCGAGCGACGGCTCGGCCGGTCAGCTCAGCGCGCCGCCGTCGGCGCGGACCTCGGTGCCGTTGATGAAGCGGGCGTCGTCCGATGCCAAGAACGCGAAGACCGACGCGGCGTGCTTCGGCTTCGCGAAGCTGCCGTAGGGCATCGCGCCGCGCACCAGATCCATGTCACCACCGGTCGGCGGCTTGAACTGCTGGTGCAGCGTGGTCGCGATGCCGCCGGCGACGACGCAGTTCGCGCGGAGCCCCTGCTTCACGTACTCGATGTACAGCGAGCGGGTGAACGAGATGACGCCCCCCTTCGACGCGGCGTAGGCGCTCATCCACGGGTGGCTGCCGATCGCGGCCGTCGACGCCATGTTGACGATCACGCTGAAGCGGTTCTTCAGCAGGTGTGGCAGCGCCGCGTGGTTCACTCGGTAGGTGCCGTTCAGGTTGATGTCGATGACCTCGTCCCACTGCTCGTAGGTCATCTCGTGGGTGTTGTACGTGCGCAGCACGCCCGCGATGTGCAGGAGCGTGTCGACGCCGCCGAGGGCCTCCGCGGCCGCCTCGACCGCCGCGTGTACCCCCGCCGTGTCCCGCACGTTGCACGGGTGCAGCGAGCACCCGACGCCGTGCGCCTCGACGAGCTTTTGCGTCGCCGCCAGCCCCGCCTCGTTGACGTCGAGCAGGGCAACGTCGCCGCCCTCCTCCGCGATGCGCTGCGCCGTCGCCTGGCCGATACCCTGCGCTGCGCCCGTGATGACGACCTTCTTGCCTTCGAACCGCTTCATGTTCTTGCTCCAACGACGTCTGCGGCCGGCTTCGCGGACGAGCGCGACCTGGTGAAAGTCAGTACCCGCACGCCTCGGCCCAGCGGCGGCGTTGCGTCGCGCCGTCGCCGAACATCACCTCGGCGGCCTGCGCGCGCTTGAAGTAGAAGCCGATGTCGTGCTCGGCGGTCATGCCGATGCCGCCGTGCATCTGGATGGCCTCGGCAGCGACCTGCCAGAACGCCTCGCCGCACTTCGCCTTCGCGAGCGCCGCCAGGCGAGGCACCTCCGCCGGCCGGTCGTCGACCGCGCGCGCGGCGGCGAGCACCGACGAGCGCGCGAGCGCGATCTCGATGAAGAGCCGCGCCGCCCGGTGCTGCAGCGCCTGGAACGAGCCGATCGGCACGCCGAACTGCACCCGCTCCTTGAGGTAGGCGACCGTCATCTCGAAGGCGCGCTCCATCGCGCCGAGCATCTGCGCGGACAGCCCGATGCGCGCGCGATCGAGCACCGCCGACAGCAGCGCCTCGCTCGTCTCGAGCGGGCCGACGACGGCGTCCTCTCCCACCCGCACCGCGTCGAGGCGCACCGTCGCGGCGTTCAGGAGGTCCATGCGCTGCTCGCGCTCGATGGCGAGCCCGGCGGCATCGCGCGGGACGATGAACAGCCCGATCGCGTCGCCCGGCTCGACCCGAGCGGCGACGACGATCGCGTCCGCGACGTGGGCGTCGAGCGCGTGGGGCTTCACGCCGCGCAGCGTGAAGCCGTCCGCCTCGCGCGTCGCGCTCGCGCGCAGCCGCGACAGGTCCCCGCGCATCCCCCGCTCGTCGTAGGCGAGCGCGAGCAGCCGCGAGCCGTCCGCAACGCCTGGCAGGTAGCGCGCGCGCTGCGCGTCGGTACCGCCTAGAAGCAACGCCTGGGCGCCGAGCAGGAGCGTCGAGACGAAGGGCTCGGGCATCAGCGTCTGGCCGCTCGCCTCGAGGACGATCGCCAGATCGAAGAAGCCGAGGCCGAGGCCGCCGTGCGCCTCGGGGATCTGCAGCCCGAGCCAGCCGAGCTCGGCCATCTCAGCCCAGAGCGCGCGCGAGAAGCCGTCGGCGCCGGGCGCGCGCGGGAGCTCACGCAGCCTGCCGACCGGCGCGCTCTTCGACAAGAACTGCGCCGCCGTCGAGGCGAGCATCTGCTGACCTTCGTCGAGGAGCATCCACAGGGGGCTGTCTTCACTTGCCATCGGGCAACCCCAGCACGCGCTTGGCGATGATGTTCAGCTGAATCTCGGACGACCCGCCCTCGATGGTGTTGGCCCGCGATCGGAGCCACCCGCGGGTGAAGTCGACGTCCTGGGCGTCGAAGCCGTCGTCGGTCCAGCCGAGCCCCTCTTCGCCCGCGATGCGCATTCCGAGCGTGTAGCGCCGCTGCTTCATCTCGGTGGCGGCGATCTTGAGGATCGAGCTCTCGGACCCTGGCGACGCGCCGGCCTCGCGGGTCTGCGCGAGGCGGGCGAGCGTGAGCTGAAACGCCTCCTCGTCCATGCCGTTGTGGGCGATGGCGTCGCGCAGGAGCGGATCGGGGAGCGGACCCTCCGCCGCCCCGAGGTGGTGGCGCGCCTTGGCGACGAGCTCGCGCTGGCCCGACCCGGGCGCGCGGCCGATCGACTGCCCGATCATGGAGCGCTCGTGACCGAGCAGCGCCTTCGCGACGGTCCAGCCGCTGTTGACCTCGCCGACGACGTTCCCGAGCGGCACGCGCACGCCCTCGAAGAAGGTCTCGCAGAAGGGCGACGAGCCGCTGATCAGCTCGATCTCGCGCGGCGTGACGCCGGGGGTGTCCATGTCGACCAGCAGAAACGAGATGCCCCGCTGCTTCTTGGCGGTCGGATCGGTGCGCACGAGGCAGAAGATCCAGTCGCTCTTGTCGGCGTGCGAGGTCCACACCTTCTGGCCGTCGACGACGAAGTGGTCGCCGTCACGTACCGCGCGCATCTGCACGTTCGCGAGGTCGCTCCCGGCGTTCGGCTCCGAGTACCCCTGGCACCATCGGATCTCGCCGGCGCAGATCCGCGGCAGGTGCTCGCGCTTTTGCGCCTCGTTGCCGAACTCGAGCAGCGTCGGGCCGATCATCGCGAAGCCGAAGCCGACCACCGGCCGCGGCAGGCCCATCGCCCGAAGCTCCTCGTAGAACACGACCGCGTGATCACGGTCGAGGCCGGCGCCGCCGTAGGCCTTCGGCCACGTGGGCGCGGTGAGCCCCCGCTCGAGGCACAGGTCGCGCCACCGCAGCACGTCCGGGTCGACGGGCGGGTGCTTCTTGCCGCCCCAGTAGCCGTCGAAGGGCCCGCACGGCGAGGTGCCGCGGAGCGATGCGGGCGCGTTCGCCTCGAGCCACGCCCGGATCTCGTCGCGGAACTCCGTGAGGGGCGGCGCCTCGCTCACGCGCTCTCCCGGGCGTGCTCGCCGCGTCGGGTCGCGTCCGGCGCCGCGTCGCTCTCGGCCTGCTCGCGCATCGCGCGCTGCATGTCGAGGGCGACGTCCTCGATCATGTCCTCCTGGCCGCCGACCGTCTTGCGCCGCCCAAGCTCTTTCAGGATCTCGACCGAGGGCACGCCGTAGCGCTTCGACGCCCGCTTCGCGAAGAGCAGGAACGAGCCGTACACGCCGAGGTAGCCGAGCGTGAGGCCGTCGCGATCGACGCGGACCTTGTGGTCCATCATCGGGTAGACGATGTCCTCGGCGACGTCCATGAGCTTCCAGACGTCGACGCCGGTCTCGACGCCCATCCGGTCGAGCACCGCGTTCAGGGTCTCGAGCGGGGTGTTGCCGGCGCCCGCGCCCATGCCCGCGCACGACGCGTCGAGCCGCGCCGCGCCCGCCTCGAGCGCCGCGACGGAGTTGGCGATGCCCATGTGCATGTTGTGGTGGCCGTGGAAGCCGACCTCGGTCTCGGGCGACAGCTCGCTGCGGAGCAGGCTGATGCGTGTCCGCACCTCGTCCGGCAGCATGTAGCCCGCCGAGTCGGTGCAGTAGACGCAGTTCGCGCCATAGCTCTCCATGAGCTGCGCTTGGGCGAGCATGTTCTCGGGGCTCGTCATGTGCGCCATCATCAGAAAGCCCACCGTGTCGAGGCCCATCTCGCGGCCGAGCTTGATGTGCTGCTCGGACACGTCGGCCTCGGTGCAGTGGGTCGCGACGCGGATCGAGTGCACCCCGCAGTCGTGCGCCATGCGCAGGTGGTCGACCGTCCCGATGCCCGGCAGGAGCAGCGCCGAGACCTTCGTGTGCTTCATGCGCGGGACGACCGCGCGAAGGTACTCCTCGTCCGAGAACGCCGAGAAGCCGTAGTTCACGGAGGTCCCCCCGAGACCATCGCCGTGGGTGACCTCGATCATCGGGACGCCCGCCGCGTCGAGCGCGGTGGCGACCTGCACCATCTGATCGATGGTGATCTGGTGCTGCTGCGGATGCATGCCGTCCCGCAGGGTCATGTCGTGGAGAATGACGCTCTTACCTTCTAGATTCATGGCTCGTAATCCTGTCTGCAGAGGGGAAGCTGTTGCGGGGGCTGGCGTCGCGCGTCGGCGCCGCGCGTTGCGCGTCGGCGAAGCGGCCCGAGCGAGTCACGCCGCGGCGTCGGCTTCGATCAGCTCTTCGGCGATGAGCTCGGCGGTGCGGAGCCCCGCGGCGGTCATGATGTCGAGGTTACCGGCATACTTCGGGAGGAAGTCCCCGAGCCCCTCGACCTCGAGGAACACGGACACGCGCTTGCCGTCGAAGATGGGCCCGTTCTTCACGGTGTAGCCAGGCACGTACTTGCGCACTTCCTTCACCATCGCGTCGATGCTCTTGCGGATGGCGGCCTCGTCGGGCGTGTCCTTGGTGAGGCAGTGCACGGTGTCGCGCATCATCAGCGGCGGCTCGGCGGGGTTGATGATGATGATCGCCTTGCCGGTCTTGGCGCCGCCGATGGCCTCCACGCCGCGGGCGGTCGTGCGCGTGAACTCGTCGATGTTCTTGCGCGTGCCCGGCCCTGCGCTCTTCGACGACACCGTGGCCACGATCTCGCCGTACTCGACCTCCTGGACGCGGCTGACCGCGGCGACCATGGGGATGGTCGCCTGCCCGCCGCAGGTCACCATGTTCACGTTCTGCTCGCCGCGCCCGACCATCTCTTGCAGGTTCACGGGCGGCACGCAGAAGGGCCCGATCGCGGCCGGGGTGAGGTCGACCATCTTCACGCCGTGCGCCTTGACGATGTCGTTGTTGGCGGCGTGGACGTAGGCGGACGTGGCGTCCCAGGCGATGCGGATCTCGTCCTCCTCGATGTGCGGCTCGAGGCCCTTCACGCCCTCGGACGTGGTCTTCAGGCCGAGCTCCTTCGCGCGGGCGAGCCCCTCCGAGGCGGGGTCGATCCCGACCATCCACACGGGCTCGATCAGGTCGCTCCGGAGCGCCTTGTAGAGGAGGTCGGTCCCGATGTTCCCGGAGCCGATGATCGCTGCTTTGATCTTCTTCGACATCTAATCACTGCCTCTCTTCTGCCCCGGCGCCGGAGGTTGTCCGCGCAGGGGTTCAGGTGAATCGGACGGCCGCGGTCCCCACCCCGGCGACCTCGAGGTGCATCTGGTCGCCGGGCACGACGGGCTCGAGCGGGACGAGCGAGCCCGAGAGCACGACGTCGCCCGCGTCGAGGGTGATGCCGTACTTGCCGAGCGTGTTCGCGAGCCAGGTCACGCTGAGCACCGGGGAGTCCAGCGCCGCGGAGCCGAGCCCTTCGCTCAGGAGCGCGCCGTTCTTGTAGACCTTCATCGCGAGGTTCGGGAAGTCGAGCCCGCGCGGGTCGACGTGGTCCTCGCCGAGCACGAAGAGCCCGCAGCTCGCGTTGTCGGCGACGGTGTCCTCGATCTTGACCTTCCAGTCGCGCACGCGGCTGTCGACGATCTCGAAGCAGGGCGCGACGTACTCGGTCGCGGCGAGGACGTCCTCGGCGGTGATGTCCGGCCCCTTCAGCGAGCGGTTCAAGACGAACGCGATCTCGCCCTCCGCCCGCGGCTGGATGAGCTCCTCGCCGATGGGCATGGGCTCGCCGTGCGCGTACCACATGGCGTCCGTCAGGTAGCCGAAGTCCGGCTGGAACACGCCGAGCATCTCCTGGACGGCGCGGCTCGTGACGCCGATCTTCTTGCCGACGATCTTCTCGCCGTCGTCGCTCACGCGGCGCTGCACGATGCGCGTCGAGACGTGGTACGCGTCGTCGACGGTGATCTCTGGCCAGCGCTCGGTGAGCGGCGCGACGGTGTGGCGCCCGCGAAGGGCGGCGTAGAGCTCGTCTCCGAACGCGTGCGCTCGTGCCTTGCGGTCCTCGTTCATCGCGGTCATCCGAGTGTCCCGTCGAGGAAGCGGACCAAAGTCCCGTTGAAGAGCTCCGGGTACTCCACCATCACCCAGTGGCCGCACGCCGAGATCACCACGGTGCGCGATCGCTTGCAGCGCGTCGCGACCTTCATCGCGCCGCTCACGGGGCAGAACTTGTCGTCGACGCCCCAGAAGCAGAGCACCGGGCACGCGATCTCCGAAAGCCGGTCCTCTTGGTTGTCGACCTTCATCTTCGAGATGACGGTCTTCGGCTGCGTGACGGCGATCTGGTAGCGCTCCTCGATGAGCGCGTCGGTGATCTTCGAGGGATCGTGGAGCTGCAGCTCGAAGACGCCGCGCATGCTCTCGCGCGTGAGCCCGCTCTTCGAGAAGAAGGCCTTCACCATGGCCTGGATGCCCTGCATCTCCATGTAGACCTCGCGCTGTTCGAGGCCTCCAGGCGCCATCAGCACGAGCTTGTCGACGAGCTGCGGGTACTCGAGCGCCATGCGGATGGCGATGGCGCCGCCCTGCGAGTTGCCGACGAGCGTCACGGAGCCGGCGCCGGCGGCCTCGATGAGCGCCGCGTAACGCGCGGCGAGGTTCGCGAGGCCGTAGTCGCCGTCCTCCGGCATGCTCGAGTAGCCGTAGCCGAGCGTGTCGGGGACGAGCGTGCGATACCCGGCGTCGTTGAGGACGGGGTAGTTGTGCTTGAAGTTGCTCCAGCCGCTCGCGCCGGGGCCGCTCCCGTGGATGAAGACGACCGTGCCCTTCGCGACGCCGCCCTCTGCGGGACCATCGTCGTGGTAGTGCATCGACAGGCCGTCGCCGACGTCGGCGTACTTCGCCTCGGGGACTGCTTCTACAACCATCGGCTCCTGCTCGTTCTCGGGCTCGGGTGAGACGCGGCGATCGGCCGGCGTCATTGAGGGCGATGTCTCGCGCGCGGGCGATCGTCAACCGCCGCCCGGTCGACGCTCCGCCCGCCCGCCGGCTCGCCGCGGCGCGCCGCTCAGGTCTTGGGCCGGCGTCGTGGAGGGCGGCGGTGCCCCCACTCGCTGATCTGATGATACGTCGTCGGCTCCCACGTCGCATCGTCGATCTCGCGCCCGCCCCAGCCGAACTCGAACTGAAAGCCGGACGGCGTCTGGGCGTAGAACGAGAACATGCGATCGTTCGGGTGCCGGCCGAGCTCGTTCTCGATGACGACGCCGTCGTCGCGCGCGCGGTCATACGCGAGCCCGACGTCGTCCATCGCGCCCACCTGCAGCATGAAGTGGTGGATGCGCTTCGGCATCGGCCCGCCGAGGGCGAGGCTGTGGTGGCGCTTGTTGACGTGCATGAAGCACACGTCGACGTGGTAACCGCCGATGTCGCAGATGATGTAGTCGCTCAGCTTGAAGCCGAAGACCTCCATGTAAAAGTCGCGGCAGGCGTCGCGATCGCGCGTCGAGAGCACGAGGTGCCCGAGGCCCATGGTGTCCGCGACGAAGTGCGAGCCCACGACGTCGGAGCGGAAGGGCTCCTTCGCCATCGCCGGGCCGTGGAAGAGCTCGACCGGGATGCCGCCCGGGTCGGTGAACTTCACGAGGTCGCGGACCGCGCGGTCCGCGCGCTCCTCGGCGGTGCCGCGGGTCACCTTCGTGCCGGCGCGCTCGAGGCGGGCGGACGCCTCGTCGAGCGCGGCCGCGTCCGCGACCTGCCAGCCCACGAAGCGGAGGTCGTCGAGGGGATCCGGGTAGACCAGGAAGCGGTGCGCGTGCCCGTCCATCCGGAGCGCGAACGCGCCGTCGTCCGCGCGACGCGACACGCCGAGACCGAGCACGTGCGTCGCGAAGCGCTCCCACGCCTCGAGGTCCGACACGCCGAGGCCGAGGTAGCCGAGCTGCTCGATGATGGGCATCAGATGAAGAAGTCCGTGTTCTTCTTGCCGAACTGGAGCCCGCCGAAGTTGACCGCCGGCTTCTCCGTGCCGTTCGCGTGGTGCTGGCGGATGGCCTGGATGTCCTGGAAGTGGCGGTTGATGCGGTTGCCCTTGAAGAGCACGCGGCTGCCGCCCGCGAGGAAGAGCCTGTCGACGACCTGGTGGGCGACCTCGACAGCGCGCGCCGAGTCGCTGCGGAACTGCGCGCGCCGCGGCACTTCGATGCTCTCGCCGGCGTCGATCCTCTCGCGCATCTCCTGGAAGTTGCGGCGCAGAGTGAGCACCTCACGGTCGATGAGCGCGATCGCGTCGGCGATGGCGATGTTGTTCGCGGGCGAGTCGGTCACCTTGCCGCCGGTCGCCTGCGAGACCTTGCCGCTCATGTACTCCCGGTACTCCTCGATGGCGCCGAGCGCCGCGCCGACGGCCGGGGTCGAGACGGAGCGCACGTGGATCTGCCCGAAGGGGTAGCGGTAGACCGGCGAGGGGTTCACCTCGTTGCCGGGGCTGTTCTGCTTGAAGCCGTCCGAGAACTTGTGCATCCGGTGGTCCGGAACGAACGCGCCGCTGACCTTCACGTCCTTGGAACCGGAAGCCTTGAGCCCCGAGACGTACCAGTTGTCGATGATCTCATAGTCCGCCCGCGGCAGCAGGAAGGTCCGCATGTCCGGCGGACGGCCGTCCTCGACGGGGACGAAGCCCCCGAGGAAGACCCACTCGCACGCGTCGCAGCCGCTCGAGAACGACCAGTGGCCCGAGAGCTCGACGCCGCCGTCGACCCACTTCGCCTTGCCGACCGGCATGTACGACGAGGAGATGAGCGTGCGCGGATCCTCGCCCCAGACCTCGTCCTGCGCGGCCTTCGGGAAGAGCGAGAGCTGCCAGGTGTGCACGCCGATGACGCCGAGGCACCACGCGCTCGACGCGCAGCCCTGACCGAGCACGAGCTGCAGCTCGAAGAGGATGCTCGGGTCGAGCTCGTAGCCGCCGTAGCGCTTCGGCTGGACGGCCTTGAAGAAGCCCGCCTCGTGGAAGTCCTCGACCGTCTCGGGCGGGATGCGTCGCAGCTCGTCCGCTCGCTCCGAGCGTTCTTTCAGTACGGGGATGAGCGCTCGGGCTCGATCGAGGAGGTCTTCCGGAGTTACCGACATGCGCGTCACCTGCTCGCCCAGCCCTGCGCCAGGCTACGGAATCGCCTCGCGCTTTACAGCGTCGAAGGCTCGTGCCATGAAGTAGAACACGTTCTACCGCACGACCCCGGGGCTGTCCAGCCGCCCGGCCGGTCGCGCGACCACAAAACGAAACCGAAAGGATCGCGCCCACATGACCATGCCCACCGACGTCAAGGCGATCGACCTGATGCTGCAGATCCCGGGAGAGGATACCACCGGCTGGTACGACTTCATGAAGCCTCTCCTGCTCGACGAGGAGAGCCGTGAGGTCTTCAAGATGCCGGCGCAGTACCTCTTCCGGAACCTCCCGGACGCCGGCAAGCAGGACGACTACGTGCAGTACACCATCGAGCAGATGGACCGGTGGGGGATCGAGCGCGCGATGCTCGGCGTCTCGGAGGGCAAGAACGCGACGCTCGAAGCATGCCAGCGCTTTCCGGACCGCTTCTTCGCGTCGTACGGCCCGAACCCGAACCTCGGCATGGAGGCGGTGCGCCACGTCAAGCGGCTTCACAAGGAGCACGGTATCAAGGCGCTCACGGCGTTCCCGTCGGGGCTGTGTCCGCAGGTGCCGATCAACGACAAGCGCTGGTATCCCATCTACGCGGCCTGCGTCGAGCTCGATCTCCCGATCTGCATCACCGTCGGCGTCCCCGGCCCGCGCCTGCCGATGGCGCCCCAGAAGGTCGAGCTCCTCGACGAGGTGTGCTGGTTCTTCCCCGAGCTCAAGGTCGTGATGCGCCACGGGGCCGAGCCGTGGGTCGACCTCGCCGTCAAGCTGATGCTCAAGTACCCGAACCTCTACTACTCGACGAGCGCCTTCGCCCCGCGGCACTACCCGAAGGCCATCATCGACTACGCGAACACCCGCGGCGCCGACAAGGTTCTCTACGCCGGCTACTATCCCATGGGCCTCACGCTCGAGCGCATCTTCACCGAGCTGAAGCAGGTGCCCTTCAACGATGACGTCTGGCCGAAGTTCCTCCGGGACAACGCAGTTCGCGTCTTCAACCTCTGAGCCACCCACGTAGGGCCGCCCACGGAGCCGCACATGACCGAGACCGCAGAACTCCTCGTCGAGCGTGAAGGGCACACCCTCGTGCTCACGATGAACCGCCCTGAGGCGCGCAACGCCCTGTCGCTCGACATGACGCAGCGCCTGTCGGACGCGTGGGACCAGATCAACGACGACCCGGACATCCGCGTCGCCATCCTCACGGGTGCGGGCGGGAACTTCTCTGCGGGCGCCGACCTCAAGGCGATGAACAAGAGGTCGGTCACCGACCAGTTCGCCGACAGCGACTTCGACCCGGCCGTGCTCAAGCCGCTGCTCAAGGGCTTCACGCTGAAAAAGCCGCTCATCGCCGCGGTCGAAGGCTTCGCCATCGCCGGCGGGACCGAGCTGCTCCAGGCGACCGACATCCGCGTCGCGGGCAAGAGCGCGGTGTTCGGCGTCTCGGAGGTCCGCCTCGGGCTCTTCCCCCTCGGAGCGTCGGCGGTGCGCCTGCGGCGGCAGATCCCCTACACCCTCGCGGCGGACATGCTGCTGACCGGCCGGACCATCACGGCCGACGAGGCGCTCCGCTACGGGCTCATCGGGTACGTGAGCGACGACGGGGGCGCGCTCGACAAGGCGCGCGAGATCGCCGACCGCGTCGCGAAGAACGGCCCCATCGCCGTACAGGCCGTGCTCGAGACGCTGCGCGCGACCGAGTGCCTGCCTGAGCCCGAGGCGCTCCCCATCGAGGCGAAGCTCGGGATGCGCGTCTTCGCGAGCGAGGACGCCAAGGAAGGCCCCCGCGCCTTCGCCGAGAAGCGCAAGCCCGTCTTCAAAGGCCGCTGAGAACCCGCGCTCGCAGTCAGCGGGTTTTCAGCTTGCGGTAGGCGAAGAGCAGCAGGAGCGCGCCGCCGACGGCGATCGCGAAGCTCCCGAGGTTGAAGCCGCTCACCTTCCCGAACCCGAGGAAGGTGCCGATGAGGCCGCCGATGAACGCGCCGGCGACGCCGATGACGATCGTCATGAAGAAGCCGCCGGGGTCGTCCCCCGGCATGATGAGCTTCGCCAGGGCGCCGGCGATGAGCCCGAACACGATCCACGCGATGATCCCCATGTCGGTCGGCCTTTCCGCGCTCCGCAACGTTCCAAGCCCCTACCCGCAGCGCCACCGCTACGGTCGCACCGGCGCCAAATGGTGACAAGCCCCAAACGCCGCGCGCGCCTCCCGTCACGATGCCGAAAGCAAGACGCCCCGCACGGCGTCCTGCCGGCGGGGCGTCGGTAGCCGCGCGCTCGCGCTACTTGTTCTTGCCGAAGCTGAAGAGCGAGTCCGTCTTCACCAACGCGCCGAAGGTGATGTGCCAGTAGTTCGCCTTGACGGCGCTGCCGCTGACGTTCGACGCGATGAAGGTGTCGGTGCCTAGCTCGCTGTAGACGTGGATCGCGTTGATCTTCGCCTTGTCGATCGGGATCGAGTACCCGCCGCGGACGGCCAGGGGGATGATGACGTGCGCATCTTGCCCGAGGCCGACAAAGCCGAGCCCGATGCGACCGCCGATGAAGATGCGGTCGGTGATGCTGTAGAGGGCCTGGACCGGGATCGTGATGTCGAAGTTCGCGCCCGGTGAGTGGAAGCTGCGGGCCGACGCGAAGAAGCTCGCGCGGTTGCTATGAAACCCGTACTTCAAGATCTTGAACTGGAGGCCGTAGTCGAGGACGAGGTTCTTGACGAGCCGGGCGCGCACGGTGCCGCCAAACTCCATCCCACCGCGGAAGTAGGTGTTCGTGCCGGCGCGCAGGCGCACGTCGGGCGCGATCTCGAACTTGTCGTTCTTAAAGACCGTGTAGCGAGCCCAAAAATCGAAGTCGCCCCAGCCCGCGGGCTTCGCGAACTGGATGGCCATCAGGCCGGAGTTGCGCTCGATCGGGAGGCCCACGCGGACGCCGCCGATGCCGACGTCGAGGTTCTTGATGATCGTCACCGAGCCGCCGAGCTGCATGCCCGCGTCCAGGTTGCTGCCCGGACGGGGGTTGTCCTCGAACCAGAGCTCGTACCCGCCTCGCACCTCGCCTTGCTTACCCGTGAGGCCGAGGTCGATGTACCGGTGGCTCTCCTGAGTCGACGAAGCCGAGGCCGGCTCGCCGACGGTCGGCTTGACCACCCCTGACTTGTCGCCCGAGTCGCCGCCCTTCGCGAACGCGACGCCGCTCATCGTCAGGCTGGCGACGAGCACCAGCAAGCATGTCCCCTTCATCCCTCTCATGGCTTTCTCCTCTTGCGAGCGTTGGGCTCGCGCAACGGTAGCAGAGACTCTCTCGAGTGCGCGAAAGTATGCGCTGCGCCGCGCGGCGCCCCGGGCACGTCACGCCCGCTCGACGGGACTAACCCGTCGCCTGCGTCGTCGCGCCCGGCGCGCCTCGGAGCAGCATGTGTGCGGTCATCTCGACCTGGGCGACGACCGTCGCCATGTCGTGCAGCCCTCCGGCCCACCCGACGAGCGCGGCGAACCAGACCTGCTGCAAGACCAGCGCGATGTTCCGCTCGCGCTGGTCGGCGCCGCCGCCGTACTCCGCGTGGGTGTTCGGCGCGTCGCCGCGGATCGCCGCGATGACGAGCGCGGTGATGAGCGCGTGAAACCCCGCGACGCGCCCGGTGATGCTCGGGTCGCCTGAGGCGATCGATCGCATCAGGGCCCGCGTGAGGTTCGGCCGTCGGGCCATGCCGTCGGTGATGCGCTGGATGAGCAAGCAGACGCGCTCGCTCGGCGATGCGCCGGGCACCGGGCGGTCGCCAAAGCGCCCGAGCAGGCGATCAGCCTCCTGCTCGAGCGCCGCGACGAGGATCGCCTCTTTACTGGCGAAGCGCTTGTAGACGGTGCCCAGCGCGACCTGCGCAGTGGACGCCACGTCTCGCAGGCGCACCGCCGCAAATCCATCGCGCTCCGCCAAGGCGATGGCGGTGTCGACGATTCGCTGCGCTCGCTCATCCAACTCGATCTCGGACATGGGCGATCCCGGAGCCCTCCTGATACCGAGCGACGGGAGGCCTCGGACCGAGGCCTCTCCGCCGGCTCAGGCCGCCGTGTCGTTGTCGTAGAACGTGGCGTACCAGCGGCGCAGCGCGCCGATGTCGCCGTCGCCGTCGCAGAGCATCGGCCGTGGGCGGTAGACCTTGTTCTCCCAGAGCTCGATGTCCTCACGGAACCCGATGAGGAGGTTCTCTTTGTACTGCGCGGCGAACTTCTCGCCGCCCTCTTTGAGGTTGCTCTGGTCGATCATCGCGCCGAAGCGAAGGTGCAGGCTGTTCTGGTCGATCGGCGTGTGCGCGAGCAGCAGGATGTTCGGCAGCACGCTCTTCATCACGGTGAGCATGTAGCCGGGCCCGTAGTAGGTGCTCTGGGACTCGAACGGGTCCTCTCCGCCGCCGCGCGGGTAGGCGATGCCCTTCGAGCGCTGGATGCCGATGTGGCCGTTGTACTCGTTCGAGAACTTCTCGATCTTCGTGCCGTGGATGGGCCCGAAGTGCGCCTTGTCGGCGAGGTTCTCGACGACCTCGCGCGGGTGCGTCTTGATGTGGAGCAGCGAGACGTCCCACTCGGTCCAGCCCGGCGAGCCGTACTCCTCGATGGTCGGGATCTCCCAATCCGGGTCGCTGCCGTGGGGACAGTGCCACATGAAGATCAGGTCCTGCTTCTCGACGACCGGGTGCGACTTCACGCAGGCCTTCGCAGGGATGCGCTTCGCGTACGGGACCTCGACGCAGCGGCCCGTCTCGTCGAAGCGCCACGCGTGGAATGGGCAGCGGATGGTGTTCTCGACCACCTTTCCGCCGTAGCCGAGGTGCGCGCCGAGGTGCGGGCAGAAGGCGTCGAGCACGCGGGGTGAGCCGTCTTCGCCTCGGAACAAGACCATGTCACGTCCGAAGTACTTGATCGGCTTCACCTCGCTCGTGGCGAGCTCTTTCGACAGCTCCACGACGAACCACCCCCGAGGGTATCCCTTGAAAAGCTCTTCTTCTGACATGGCTGACTCCTATGGCCGGGGCGCTGGAACAGCAGCGACCAGCGCCTCGAAATGGGTGGGATCGAGCTCGACGAACGCGAGCTTCGCCTCGGCGGTCTCCTCGTCGCCGTCGAGCGCGCGCACGCGAACGTGGGCGAGGCGGCCCGCGGCCTCGTCGAGCACGGCCTCGTAGCGGATCGTGCGATGGAGCCGCGTCGGTTTGCGGTAGCGCACCTCGAGCCGCCCGGTCAGCGCGCCGACCGAGCGCTCGGCGACGACGACGCCGCCGAGCTGGTCGAACGCGAGCGCGACGTGGCCGCCGTGGACGAAGCCTGGGGCGCCCTCGTAGCGCGCGTCGTAGACCACCTCGGCGACCGCGAGCGGGCCCTCCATCCAGACGTCGAGCGGCGGGGCGATCGGGTTGGCGCGCCCCATGACCGACCCGCGGTCGGCCCAGGACGGCGAGCGCCGGGCGTCGCCGCGGCGCTCTCGCTCGTCGGCGAAGCGCGCGGTCGGCGCGGCCGCGAGCGCGCGCTCGGCCCGCTCTGCGAGCTCCGCCGCGGAGACGAGCGTCGACTCGGTCGCCGCGCTCGTCACGGCGAGCTCCGACAGGCGCCGAAGCGAGGCCGCCAGCCGACGGCGGGCCGCGACGTCCGCATCGACCCGCCCCTCCGGTGGCCGAAGGCCCGGAGGCAGGGGTCTACGCGCCGTCCCGACGTCGAGCATCAGGCCTGCGCCTCCCGCTTCGCCGCGTCGAGGGCCACCTGCTCGGCCCAGCGGTAGTCCGGCTTGCCGCTCGGCATCCGCTCGACGGTCGGCTCGACGGAGAGCTGCCGCGGGACCTTGTAGCCTGCGATGTGCTTCCTGCAGTGCGCCTGGACCTCTTCGAGCGAGAGGGCGACCCCGCCGCGGGTGCTGACGACGGCCGCGATGCGCTGCATCCACCGGGGGTCCGGCACGCCGACGACGAGCGCGTCGATGATCTGCGGGTGGCCCTTCAGGACCTCCTCGACCTCTTCCGGGAAGACCTTCTCGCCACCCGTGTTGATGCACTTGCTCCCGCGGCCCTTGAAGGTGATGCGACCGTCGTCTTCGATGGTCGCGAAGTCGCCCGGGACGACCCACCGCTTGCCGCCGATCTCCTTGAAGCGCTCGGCGGTCTTCTCCTCGTCCTTGTAGTAGCCGAGCGGCAGCGGGCCGGTGCGGGCGAGCAGCCCGATGGCCCCCGAGCCGGGCTCGATCGGCTCCCAGGTCTCCGGGTCGAAGACGGTGCAGCTCTCGTCCATGTAGAAGCTCGGGCGGCCGTCGGCGTCCTCGAGCGCCGTGCCCGCGTGGCCTGCCTCGGTCGTGCCGAAGTTGTTCAGGATCATTACGCTGTCGAGCTTCTCCTCGAGGCCCGCCTTGATGCTCGGCGAGAGGATCGCGCCGGACGAGGCGATGACCGCGAGGCTCTCGACGTCGAAGTCGCGATCGGTGCGGCGGAGCTGCTCGAGGATCGGCTGCGCCATCGCGTCGCCGACGACCATCAACGTGGTGACCTCCTCGGACGCGATGAGGTCGAGGACGCGCTCGGCGTCGAAGCTCTTGTCGGCGAGGAGCACGAGCTTGCCGCCGGTCCACCAGCAGATCCACGCGGTGAACTGCGCGGCGCCGTGGATGAAGGGCGGGCACGGCAGCATCGTCACGCGCAGATCGCCCTGCTTCGCGTTCTCCGCGATCTCCTCGGGCGTCTCGACCGGGTCGCCGCCCGGCGCGCCGCCCTGCAGGCCGGCGAAGAGGAGGTCCTTCTGGCGCCACATCACGCCCTTCGGGAAGCCCGTCGTGCCGCCGGTGTAGATGATGTAGAGGTCGTCGCCCGAGCGGGGCGGAAAGCCGCGCTCCGGCGCGCCGGCGGCGAGCGCGTCCTCGAAAGAGGTCGCCGGCTGCTTGGTCGTCGCCCCGCTGTCGTCGTCGGCGAGGACGATCACGTCGAGCGGCGCCCTGCCCTCGGTCGCCTCGTCGAGGACCGCGCTGTAGCAGCGCTGTGAGACGACGCCGCGCAGATCGGCGTTGTCGATCATGTACCGCACCTCGGCGGCCACGAAGCGGTAGTTGATGTTGATGGGGACCGCGCGGAGCTTCACCGCCGCGATCATGGCGACCACGAACTCGACGCCGTTCCACAGGTGCAGCCCGATGTGGTCACCGGCGCCGATGCCCCGGTCGCTCAAGAAGTGCGCGAGCCGGTTCGCCTTCTCGTCGAGCTCTCCGAACGTGTACCGCCGGCCTCCCGACGCGAGCGCGACGTTGTCCGGAACAGCGTCGGTGATCGCCTCGAAGATGTCTGCGAAATTGAACTCCATCTGGCTTCCCCTCATCACGGACGCTCGGACCCGACGACCCACATCGCGAAGAACTGCGAGCCGCCGCCATAGGCGTGCCCGAGGGCGCGGCGGGCGCCGTCGATCTGATGGGCGTCCGCCGTCCCGCGCACCTGGCGCGCCGCCTCGGCGAAGCGGATCATCCCGCTCGCGCCGATCGGGTTGGTGCACATCACGCCGCCCGACATGTTGAACGGACACACGCCGTCGCGGCGCGTCTTGCCGTCCATGGTCATCTTCCAGCCCTCACCCGGCTCACAGAAGCCGAGGTTCTCGAGCCACATCGGCTCGAACCACGAGAAGGGGACGTAGACCTCCGCGCAGTCGATCTCCCGCAGCGGGTTCGTGATGCCGGCCTGGTCGTAGACGTCCTTCGCGCACTGGCGTCCGGCGACCGGGTTGACCTGATCGCGTCCGGCGAAGAACGTGCGCTCGGTGCGCACGGACGTGCCGAGCACCCACGCCGGGTTGTCGACCCGCGCGGCGTTCGCGTCGTTCACCAGCACCATCGCGCACGCGCCGTCGGACGACGGGCAGGTCTCCGAGTACCGGATCGGATCCCAGAGCATCGGCGAGGCCCTCACCTCGTCGAGCGTCTGGTGCAGGTGCAGGTGCGCGTAGGGGTTGAGCAGGCCGTTGTCGCGGTCCTTCACCGCGACGACGCAGCCGGTGTCCGGGTGGGCGTCGTGCCGGCGGATGTACGAGCGCATCAAGGGGGCGAAGTAGCCCCCGGCGCCGGCGACGAGCTGCGGCTGAAAGGGGATGGCCGGCGAGAGCGCCCACATGGCGTTCGCCTCGCTCTGCTTCTCGAAGGCGACCGTCAGCACCTTCTGGTGGACACCGGCCTGCACGAGGTGTGTCGCGACGATCGTGGTCGAGCCGCCGACCGAGCCCGCCGTGTGGACGCGGAAGATGGGCTTGCCGGCCGCGCCGAGCGCGTCGGCGAGGTACAGCTCGGGCATCGCGACGCCCTCGAACATGTCGGGCGCGGTGCCGAGCACGACGGCGTCGATGTCCGCGAAGGTCATCTCGGCCTCTTCGAGCGCGCGCAGCGCGGCCTCACGGACGAGGCCGGCGAGCGAGAGGTCGGGGCGGCTCTCCTTGTGGTGGGTCTGCCCGATGCCGATGACGGCGCAGCGTTCAGCCATTACTCGCCCTCCATCACGGCGACCAGGTTCTGCTGTAGGCACGCGCCGCTCGTCGCGTGGCCGACGGCCCGATCCGCGCGTCCGTCGAGCACGCGCTGGGCCGCTTCACCGAGGCGGATGAGCCCCGCGGTCATCACGGAGTTCGCCGCGAGCGCGCCGCCCGACGGGTTCACCGCAGCCTCGCCGGGCAGCCCGAGCGCCTCCCGCAAGATGATCTCCTGCGGCGCGAAGGGCGCGTAGAGCTCGGCGACGTCGACCTTGTCGCGACCGACGCCTGCCCGCTCCGCCGCGATGAGCGTCGACGGCGAGACCGTGAGGTCGCGCGCGCCGAGCGAGTGTGGCTCGACGCGGTGATCGATGCCGCGGATCCACGCGGGGCGGTCGACCAGCGCACGCGCCTTGTCCCCGGTCGCGAGCACGATCGCGGCGGCCGCGTCCGACAGCGGCGAGCAGAGGCTCTTGCGCAGCGGGGAGCTGATGTATGGCTCCGCGAGGATCGCGTCGACGTCGAAGTCGCCCTTGAGGTGAGCGTTGGGGTTGTCCTTGGCGTCGCGCCGGCAGCGGACGGCGATCTCCGCGAAGTCGCGCTCGGTCGCCTTGCCGGCGTCGAGCAGCGCGCGCGCCTGGAGCGCGGCGGCGCTGATCGAGTCGAGCCCGAGCGACTGCACGCAGTAGGGGTCGTTCTGCACGTTGAGGATGTCGGGGACCGGCCCCACCGAGCACTTGCCGAACGAGAACACGAGCGCGGTGTCGAGGTCGCCGTGGAGCAACCGCACGAACGCCTCGTACAGCGCCCAGGCGCCGTCCATCTCGACGTGCGACTCGCGGATGGGGGGGCAGGCCTGCAGCCCGTCGACCGCGGCGACAAACGAGAACGGCCGACCGACGAGGTAGTCGCAGCTCCCGGAGCATGTGAAGCCGATGTCGGACTGCGTGAGCCCGACCGCGTCCATCGCCGCCTTGGTGACGGGCTGGACCAGCTCGGCCTCGTCGGCGACGGGGTTGCACCGCACGGACGGTAGCTGCGCAAAAGCGACGATCGCGACGTCTACCATCAGAGGTGCTCCGCGTAGTCTTCGAAGGGGACGTCGGGCTCGCCGGTGGGCTCGAAGTACAGGATGTTCTCGAGCGACGGGCCCCACTGCTCGCGCGGCTTCCACTTGGCCTTGACCCGCATACCCATGCGGATCTGGTCGTACGGGACGCCGCTGATGAGGTGGTAGATGGGCATGTCCGCGCCGTCGAGCACGATCGCGCCGAAGCAGTACGGCGGGTCGAGCTTCTGGCCCGGGAAGGGGATGCGGACGACCGTGAAGGTGGTCAGCACGCCGGTGTCCGCGAGGTCGACGTACTCGGTCGCCGGCTGGCCGTTCGTCGGGTCCGCCGCGCGGGGCGGGACGTAGACCTTGCCGTCCGCGCCGCTCTTGCCGCCGATGAAGCGGCCCTCTTCGAGCGCCTTGAGATACGCGGTGTAGTGGCGCCCGGGGTAGACCTCGAACTCGAGGCGGCTCGGCGCCGGCATGACGAGCGAGTGCGGCTCGAAGCACTCGATGTCCTTCACCGTGCCCGACTTGTGATGAGCCCACCGGACCCGCACACGCATGCCGGTCTTCATGTGCTTCGCGTCGCCGGCGTCGACCGCGTGCACGATGGACGTGTCGGCGCCGTCGAGCTGGACGAGCGCCCAGGCAAAAGGCTTCGACAGCGGGTGGTCGGTGCGCGGCTGCTCGACCCAAGACCACGACCGCACCGTGCCGAACGGGCGCAGCGTGACCCATTCGTTCGTCACGGCGGTGCCCGTCTCGTCGTACTCGCGCGGCGGAAAGAGCACGCGGCCGTCGGCCGTCTTCACGCCCTCGAGCGTCTCGTACCGGAGACCATCGAGGAAGCGCCCCATGATGGGCCCAGGCGTCCGCCGGAACGTGTACTCGAGCACGTAGGGTGCGCGGAGAGGTTCGCTCATCGTGGCTCCTTTCGACGGGACGCTGGGGAGCCTCCGGGCGCCGTGAGCGCGCCGCGGAGGCGCCGTCCGGTGGTGGCCGCCGGCCTCACTTCGCGGGCGGCAAGAACTTCTTCATCTTCTGGGCCATGGCGACGTTGCCCTTGACCTTGAGCTTGCGCGTCATGAACGCCTTGGTGCCGTCGAGGTCGCCGTTCGCCATGTCGATGAAGTGCTTGGCGTCCATCTTGATCGTGAGGGTGGGCTTCTCGGTGCGACCGGTGGAGACGGTCTCGAGCACGCCGTCCTTGATGTCGGCGAACCACTCGCCGCCGCCGTCGCCGCTCAGCTCGTACTGGAACGTCGCGTTCAGGCCCTTGGCGTTCTCGGGCACGAAGCGATCGTGGAGCTTCGCGAAGTACTCTTCCGTATCTTTGACAGCGCCGACCATGTAGACCTCCGATAGAACGTGTTCTGAAATGAAACGTGTTCTATTTTGTCTGAGGGCCGCCGTCAAGCGTTATCCGCGCTGCGCCGAGCCGGGACCGACGATCCTGGACACGCGACGGAAGCGAAACTCGAGCGGCCCGACGACGCGCGCAGCGCCCCTCATCGCCCGGCAGCAGACCTCGGCGGGGACTGCGCCGGCGGCGCCTCGGGCGCTTCGTCGCTCGGGCCCTTCACCGCGGCGAGCAGCGCGCGCAGCTCCTCGCCCTCGAGCACCTCTTCGTCGAGCAGCCGCGCCGTGATCGTCTCGAGCGCGTCGCGGTGGGCGCGAAGCAGGGCCCTCGCCTGGTCGCGCGCCTCGGAGACGATGCGCTTGATCTCGGCGTCGATGACATCGGCGAGCGTGTCGCTCACGTCGTGGTGCGCGGTCACACCGCCGCCCGGCCCGACCAAAAAGCGCGGCCCCTCGCTCGCGATCGACACGGGGCCGACGCGCTCGCTCAGGCCGTACTCGGTGACCATCGCCCGCGCGAGGCGCGTCGCCTTCGCGAGATCGTCCTGCGCCCCGGTCGACGCCTCACCGAAGACGACCTCTTCGGCCGCCCTGCCCCCGAACAGACCGACGAGCTTGGCCTCGATCTCGCCGGCGGTCATGAGGTACCGCTCCTCGGTCGGGAGCTGCATCGTGTAGCCGAGCGCGGCCATGCCCCTCGGGACGATGCTGATCTTGTGCACCTCGTCACCGCTGCCGGCGAGCGTCCCGCACAGCGCGTGGCCGACCTCGTGGTACGCGACGCGGCGCTTCTCGTCGTCGGTGATGATACGCGAGCGCTTCTCGAGGCCCGCCATCACGCGGTCGATCGCCTGGGAGAAGTCTCGCATCTCGACGGTGCTTCGGCTCTCTCGCGCGGCGAGCAGCGCCGCCTCGTTGACGAGGTTCGCGAGGTCTGCGCCGGCGAATCCGGGCGTGCGCGCGGCGACCACCTTGAGGTCGACGCTCGGCGCGAGCGGGATGTGGCGGCTGTGGACGCGGAGGATCTGCTCGCGGCCGCTGCGGTCGGGCTTGTCTACGAGGATCTGCCGGTCGAAGCGGCCGGCCCGCATCAGCGCAGGGTCCAGCACCTCGGGCCGGTTCGTGGCGGCCATCAGGATGACGCCTTGGTTCGGCTCGAAGCCGTCGAGCTCGACGAGGAGCTGGTTGAGGGTCTGCTCGCGCTCCTCGTTGGTGTTGCCGCCGAGGGCCGCCGCGCCGCGCGAGCGCCCGAGCGCGTCGAGCTCGTCGATGAAGACGATGGCGGGGGCGACCGCCGCGGCCTGCTCGAAGAGATCCCGGACGCGCGCTGCCCCGACGCCGACGAACATCTCTACGAACTCAGAGCCGCTGATGGAGATGAAGGGGACGCCCGCCTCGCCCGCGACCGCGCGCGCGAGCAGCGTCTTGCCCGTGCCCGGAGGGCCGACGAGGAGCACGCCCTTCGGCACCCGCGCGCCGAGCCGCGCATAGCGCTCCGGGTGCTTTAGAAAGTCGACGATCTCGCGCAGCTCGTCCTTCGCCTCTTCGACGCCGGCGACGTCGTCGAAGTCGACTCCGACGTGCTCCTGCTCGATGACCTTCCCGCGGCTCTTCCCAAAGGCGAGCGGGCTCTTCTGAAGGCCCGCCGCCGCCGAGATCGAGCGACGAAAGAGCAGCGACATGAACACGACCATGCCGAGCAGGTAGATCCACCAGATCCACTGGCCCGTGTCGTGTTCGGCGATGCCGCGGAAGGCGACGCCGTGCTTCTCGAGGAGCGGCACGAGCCGCGGGTCGTCGACGCGGCCGGTGGTGAAGAGCGTCGCCTTGTCGGGGCGCGGTGCCTCGCCCTTGGCGTACCCGCCGCGGATCTCCTGGCCGCCGAGCTGCACCCACTGCACGCGGCCTTCCTTGACGTATTTCACGAGCTGGTCGTACCGGATCGACTCCGTCCGCTGCTGGTCCGAGAGGTGCTGGACGAGCGTCGGGACCATCAGCGCGCCGAGGAGCAACGCGAGCACCCACCACCAGCCGGGCGTCGTGCGGGGCGTCTGCGGTTCGTTCGGCTTGACGGGCACGCTCAATCCTTGCCCACCCGCACACCACGGGTCAACGCGCGGGCCAGGCGCCGGCGGCGCGTACGCTCGCGGCGTGCTCCGCGCGCCGCGCGGAGCGAGGACGTGGACAGGGGCGGGGTCGAGTTCACGGACGAGAGTGGGCGTGGGCGTGGGCGCCGTGCAGACGCGCGCCGCCGAAGCGAGAACAGTTGCCGGCGTGCGTGGGCGGTGCCATTGTTCCTGGCGTCCGGCGGCACTGAGCCGAGACTGGAGGGGGACCATGCGTGCACGCGTACGTGTGTGTGTGACGGCGCTCGGCGCCTTGCTCGTGGTGGGCTGCGGGAGCGGGAGCAAGAGTGACGGTGGGGAGACCGTCGCCAAGTACATCTCGCGGGTGACGACGCAGGACGGCCTCACCGAGGGGCAGCTCATGGCTGCCGACGCGCCGGACGCGAGCGGCGGGCCTGACCTTCAGGTCATGGCGGGCATGCGGGTCCCGAACGGCGGCTCGCTCCAGGCTGCGCTCACGGCGAGCGCTCCGGCGCGCATGGTGTTCGTCCATGTGATGGACGTCCCAGGGCACTACGCGCTTCAGCTCCCTGCCGACGCGTCGTCCGTGAACCTCCTGGTGACGATGGCGCAGAAGCCACCCAGCAAGCGGTTTTCGATCGGCTACGCGGTCGCCGACGCGTCAGGCAAGGTCGGCAACACGAAGTTTGCCGAGGCCGAGCTCTTGGATGTCGGCACGGGCGACGTGCAGGTGTCGCTGAACATGGACGTGGGCACGGACCTCGATCTGCACGTCGTCGACCCGAACGGGTTCGAGATCTACTACGAGAACGAGACGTCGCCGGAAGGCGGGACGCTCGACCTCGACAGCAACGGAGGCTGCGACCTCGACGGCAAGAACAACGAGAACGTCACGTGGCCCGCCGGCGCCGCGCCTCACGGCACCTACACCGTGCGGGTCGACAACTTCGAGAACTGCGGCAACGGTGCGGTGAACTGGGTCGTCACCGTGCGCACCTCCGAGGGCCTGAACGAGACGTTCCGCGGGAGCTTCCCCGCGAGCGACCCCGGCGACGGCGGCGGTGCCGGGGCGGGAGTGCCCGTCACGACGTTCACGTTTGGAGTGCGGCCTTAGCCACGCTTAGCCACGCCCGTTCGCGGTTCGCGCGCGCTCGCGCGGGTCAGCTCGGGTGACCCGCGTAGGCTGCCTTGATGACCTTGGGGCCCACCACCGCCGTCGCGCACAGGATGCCGCCCATGAGCGCGCCGGCGACACCTGCGGACGCGACGTCGGCGCCCGTCAGGTAGAGCCCCGGCAAAGGCGTGCGGGGGCGCAGCCAGCGCTGCTCGAAGCGACGCGGCGTGTGCGCGAGGCCGTAGATCTCCCCGCTCGGGTGGTTCGCGAAATTCCGCGTCGACAGCGGCGTCGACAGCTCGAACACGTCGACCTCACCGCGCGTCGACGGGCACTGCGCGTAGAGCACGTCGAGGAGGCGCTGCGCGAGCTGCGCCTTGAGCGCGTCGTAATCGTCGCCCCGCTTCTTCCACGCGGTGCCCTCCCAGGCGCTGAACCAAGCGTAGGGCGCGAGGGTGATGACCTCGATGGTGGCGCGTCCCGGATACCGTCGCTCGAAGTCCGGGTCCTTCGCGGACGGGAACGACAGATACGCGACGGGCAGCGCCGCGCTCGGGTCATCGAGGAAGCGCGCCACGTTCTGCTCATGGTGCGGGCTCGGGTAGACCCAGACGTTGGTCTTTTCGAGGCCGAGCGCCGCGGCGGGCGCGCGCAGGCCCACGTAGAGCGAGAGGTGGCCGACGGAGCTAGCGAGGCCCTCGACGCCGGGGGAGGCTCCGGCGGGCGACGCGAGGCCGTCCGGCAGGAGCCGCCCGAAGGTGTTGACCACGCCCGCGTCGCTCACGACGACCGGCGCCCGCAGCTCGGTCCCGTCCGCGAGGCGCACGCCGACGGCGCGACCCCTAGCGGTGAGGATCTGGTCCACCTCCGCGTTGGTGATGACCTCGCCACCGGATGCTTCGATGACGGGGAGGATCGTCTCCGCCATCCGCGAGGCGCCGCCGACGGGATAGGCCGCCCCGCGCAGGTAGTGGTGGGCCACCATCGCGTGCATGAGGAAGCTGCTCTGCGCGGGCGGGAGGCCGTAGTCGCCCCACTGTCCCGTGAGCACGCCGATGAGCTCCTGATTCGACGTGAGCGCCTCGAGCACGTCGCGCGTCGTCCTGCGCGCGGCCGCGAGCGTACCGCGCCGCATGAGGCCGCCGAAGAGCGACGACACGCCCTCGGGCACCGCCTTCTCGGCGAAGAACCACTGCGACCGCCGAACGGTGCGCGAGAGCAGATCGAGATAGCGATCGATAGCCCGGGCCTCGCTCGGGAAGTACCCGCACATGCGCTCCCGAAAGGCCGCGCGGCCCGCGACGAGATCGTAGGGCCGGCCGTCGACGAGGATGCGGTCGTAGACCGCTCCCATGTCGGCCCACTCGAGCGCGCCCGCCGTCACGAAGTCGAACACGCGCCGCAGCGTGCCGCGCTCGCGGTTGACCTCGCCGATGTAGTGCACGCCCACGTCCCACTCGTAGCCGGGCCGGCGGAAGGTGTGCGTGAAGCCTCCCGCCGTGTAGTGCCGCTCGAGCACGAGCACCCGCTTGCCCGCGACCCGGGCCATCGCCGCGGCCGCCGCGAGGCCGCCTATACCCGAGCCGATGACGATGGCGTCCCAGCGCCTCGCGAGCCCTCGGTGCTGCTTGTACGACGTCCCGACGCGCATGACCTGGTCTCCGGCGCGAGCGTGCGACTACCGCGGGCTGCTACGGCTTCGCCTCGACGAGCACTACCAGGGACGCGGCGTCGACGCCGTCGTGCTTCATGGCAGCCGCGGCCGCCGGCGTCTGCATCGCGGCCTCGAACGCGTCGAGGTCGGGCACGTCCATGAGCACGGCGACCCGCGTCGCGTCCGTCGGGTCTACGAACGTCCGGATGCCGGTGACACCGAGCGGCCGGAAGAACTCCGCTCGCTTCCGCGAGCTGAGCCAGTGGTCCTTGTCCTTGACGCGGTGGTACCCGATGATCGTCGGCATGCGATCCCCCTCGGCGTGGCGGAGGGCCGCACGATGCGCCCCCCTCGGTGTCGCGTAACAGTGCGCCGGACGCTCCGCGTTCGCAACGGGCGCGACCGGCGCGGTTACCGCGTGCGCAGGCGCGCGAGCTCGGCCTCGAGCGCGTCGATGCGGTCGAGCAGCTCTAGCGCGAGGGCCGCGCCGTCGAGGTTCACGCCGAGATCGTCGCGCAGGCGCGCGACCACACGGACGCGGCGCACGAGGTGCGCGCGCATCGCGATGGGATACCGCGCCGCCGGCTCGAGGACGCCGACGCGCACGAGCCGGTGCAGCAGCCCGAGCGTCACGTCGCACTCGGCGGCGAGCTCTTCGAGCGTGACGTGGGTGCGCTCGTGCGGCCGCGAGACCAGGACGGCGAGGGGTGCGCGGCGGCTCATGACGCACCTCCGCCGGCCGGGGACTCTCGTTCGTCGTGAGCCACGGCGGGCCGCTCGCCTGCGCGGTGGCCGGCGTCGCGCGCCTCGAAGTCCGACGCGTCCCGCAGCGCTTGCATCAGCCGCCGCTCCTCGTCGGTGAGGTGCTTCGGCACGGCGATCTCGACCTCGGCGTAGAGGTCGCCGCGCCCGCCCTTGGGCGACGAGTAGCCGCGACCGCGCAGGCGGATCCGGCGGCCGCTCGACGAGCCGGGCGGGACGGTGACCGTGACCTCGCCGTCGAGGGTCTGCAGCGGCACCTTCGCCCCGAGCGAGGCCTCCCACGGCGCGAGCCAGACGGTCGTGTGCAAGTCGCGCCCCTCGAGGCGAAATCGTGGGTCGGGCCGCAGCCGCAGCGTCACCCACAGATCGCCGGCCGGGCCGCCGCCCTGCCCGGGCGCGCCGCGACCCTTGAGCCGGATGCGGCTGCCGTCCTGGCCGCCCGGCGGGATGCGGACCCGGTGCTCCTGCGCCTCGCGCGTCGCCGGGTTTTCGAAGCGCAGCGTCCGCTCCCCGCCGTGAAACGCGTCCTCGAGCGAGAGGACGATCTCGGCCTCGTAGTCCGACCCGCGGGTCTTCCACTGCCGCTGGCCGCCGAAGCCGCCCCCGCCACCCATGCCGCCCATGCCGCCCGTGCTCCAGCGCACGCGTCCACCGCCCGCCTGACCGAAGGGCTGACCGCCGAACATGCTGCCGAAGATCGACTCGAGGTCGCCGAGGTCTTCGACGTGAACGCCCGCCTGGCCAAAGTCACTGCGAACGTCCTCGTAGCTCGCGCGCGGGGCGCGCCCCTCCGAGACGGCCTTCCAGTCCTCTCCGTAGCGGTCGTAGAGCTTGCGCTTCTCCTCGTCCTTCAACACCTCGTACGCGTTGTTCAGCTCTTTGAAGCGATCCTCGGCGTCGGGCTCCTTGCTGATGTCGGGGTGGTACTTGCGCGCGAGCTTTTTGTACGCGCGCTGAATGTCCTCGTGGCTCGCGCCACGCTCGACACCGAGCACGCTGTAGTAGTCGCGATAAGCCATCTACACCTCGTGGGACGCCGTCGGGCAGGCACCCGCCCTCACGGCTAGATTGCGCTCCGAAGCGTAGCAGGCCACCCGCAGAGCGGCCCGGTCGGTCCATCGCGTGCGGTGCTATCGTGCGTACGTGGCCGACTATGAACGAGCCCGAAAGCCGGCGACGTACCAGGACGTCCTCGACGCGCCGACCAACCGCGTCGCGGAGGTCGTCGACGGGTGTCTGTACACGCACCCGCGCCCGGCCGGGCCGCACGCCGAGGCCGCGTCGGTGCTCGGGATGGACCTCGGCAACCCCTTTCACCGCGGCCGCGGCGGTCCGGGTGGGTGGATCATCCTCTACGAGCCGGAGCTGCACCTCGGCGCCGACATCCTGGTGCCAGACCTCGCCGGTTGGCGCCGAAGCCGCCTCCCGGCGGTCCCCAACGCGGCCTATTTCGAGCTGGCCCCGGACTGGGCGTGCGAGGTGCTGAGCCCGGCGACCGCGCTGCTCGACCGCACCCGAAAGCTCCCCATCTACGCCCGCGAAGGCGTCGCGCACCTCTGGCTCGTCGACCCACGCGTACGCAGCCTCGAGGTCTTCCGGCTCGACGGCGAGACCTACCGCCTCGCCGCCACCCACGGCGAAGCCGAGGTCGTCCGCGCCGAGCCCTTCGACGCGGTGCCCCTCGAGCTCGCAGCCCTCTGGCCCAACCCACCAACCCCCGAATAGCCACCACCCGAGTCCGAGGCCGAGGCCGAGTCCGAGTCCGACCCCGACCCCGATTCGTGGGAAGCAACTCCTCAGGCCGGCTACGGCCCACTACATGATGTGGTCGACGACGGTCGGTGGCCACGATATGTTGTGGTGCCTCCCGTCGACATCGAGTTGCTTCCCACGAATCGACCCCGATCCCGCGCCCGATTCGTGGGAAGCAACTCCTCAGGCCGGCTACGGCCCACTACATGATGTGGTCGACGACGGTCGGTGGCCACGATATGTTGTGGTGCCTCCCGTCGACATCGAGTTGCTTCCCACGAATCGCGCCCGCGCCCGTGCCCGTGCCCGTGTCCGAGTCCGTGCCCGTGCCCGTGTCCGAGTCCGAGTCCGTGCCCGAGTCCGAGGCCGAGTCCGAGTCCGATCCCGACCCCGCGCCCGTCCCCGTCCCCGACCCCGACCCCGCGCTCGCGCCTACAGCCGCTCGATGATCGTGACGTTCGCCTGGCCGCCGCCCTCGCACATCGTCTGCAAGCCGTAACGGCCGCCGGTGCGCTCGAGCTCGTTCAGCAGCGTGGTCATCAGCCGCGCGCCGGTCGCGCCGAGCGGGTGGCCGAGCGCGATCGCGCCGCCATTGACGTTGACCTTCGACAGGTCGGCCTTCAGCTCGCGCTGCCACGCCAGAACGACCGAAGCGAACGCCTCGTTGATCTCGACGAGGTCGATGTCGTCGAGCGTCATGCCGGCCTTGTCGAGGGCGTAGCGGGTGGCGCGGATCGGCGCCGTGAGCATGTAGATCGGGTCGTCACCCCGGACACTCATGTGGTGGATCCGGGCCCGCGGCTTCAGGCCGTACCGCTCGAGCGCGCGCTTCGAGACGACGAGCACGGCGGCGGCCGCGTCGCTGATCTGGCTCGAGACCGCGGCGGTGAGGCGGCCGTTCGGCACGAGCGTCGGGAGCGTCGCCATCTTCTCGAGGGTGGTCCCACGGCGCGGACCCTCGTCGGCCGTCACGTCGCCGTAGGGCGCGATCTCGTTGTCGAAGCGGCCCTCGTCCTGCGCGCGGATGGCGCGGTGGTGGCTCTCGAGGGCGAACTCCTCCATCTCGCGGCGGGAGATCTCCCACTTGCTCGCGATGAGCTCGGCGCCGTGGAACTGGCTGACGGGCTGGTCGCCGTAACGCTTCTGCCAGCCCTTCGAGCCGGAGAAAGGGTCTTTGATGCCGAGCTCCTGGGCGACCATCATGGCCGACGCGATCGGGATCTGGCTCATCTGCTGGACGCCGCCCGCGACGACGACGTCCTGCGTGCCGCTCATGACACCCTGGGCGGCGAAGTGCACGGCCTGCTGCGAGGAGCCGCACTGCCGGTCGATGGTCGTGCCGGGGACCTCGTCGGGCAGCCCCGCCGCGAGCCAGCAGGTGCGGGCGATGTCGCCTGCCTGGTGCCCGATCGTGTCGACGCACCCGAACACCACGTCCTCGACGACGCCGGGATCGATCCCCGTGCGCTCGACGAGCGCGTTCAGCACGTGCGCGCCCATATCGGCCGGGTGCGCCTCGCTCAGCCCGCCGCGGCGCTTGCCGACCGGCGTGCGGACGGCGTCGACGATGTATGCGTCTGCCATGAAAAACCTCGATGCGATGAGGGTGCCCCGAAGAGCAGCCGTGAGAGTCTAGTCCGGAAGGGTGGCGGCGCCGACCCGCGCGCGATGAAAGCCGACGTCGCCGTACATCGCGGCGAGCGCCCAGGCGCGCTTCTGGAACAGGTGCAGGTCGTGCTCGATGGTGTAGCCGATGGCGCCGTGGACCTGGAGCGCCGTCTTCGCGACGTGTCGCGCCGCGTTCGCGGCGTGGACCTTGGCCATCGAGACGTGGGCGCCGTGGTCCCGCACGGAGTCGCGATGGGCGAGCGACCAGGCCGCCCGGTATACGAGCGGGCGCGCGAGCTCCTGGCGGATGAGCGCGGTCGCGAGGTGGTGCTTGATCGCCTGCTGCGCGCCGATCGGCTTGCCGAACTGCTCGCGGTCCTTCGCGTACTGCACCGCGAGGTCGAGCATCCGCCGCGTCAGGCCGAGCAGTACGCAGGAGGTCGCCCAGGCGGCGCGGTCGAAGGCTACGCCGACGGCCGCGTCGAGCGCGGCTCGGTCACCAGCGTCCACGCGATGTCGCGCGTCCGGGGCGTAGTCGACGCGCGCGATGGGCCGCGAGCGATCGACCGAGACCTGCGGCTCGAGCGGGAGCTCCTCGCGCGGTACCGCGTACAGGTCGCCGCCGCGGTGCAGCAACGCGACCGCGGCGACGGCGGCGTGCGGGACGAAGGGCTGGCCCTCGAAGCCGACCGCGATGAGCGCGTCGCCGGCGGCAGCGGCGTCGAGCCAGCGCTCCTTCTGCGCGGCCGTGCCGACCGCCTCGAGGAGCGGCGCCCCGACCGCCACGGTCTCGACGAGCGGGTCCGGCAGGCCCGCGTAGCCCGCCTCCTCGAGCACGAGCGCGAGGTCGAGCTCGTCCATGCCGAGGCCGCCCGAGGCCTCGCTGAGCGTCATCGCGGTGACGCCCGCCTCGGCGAGCTTCGCCCACACGCTAGGGGCGCGACCGCTGCGCGCCTCCCACGCGCTGCGCACGACGTCCGGCGGGCACTCGCGAGCGAGCAGGCCCCGCACCGTGTCGCGCAGGAGGAGCTGGTCTTCGGTGAAGGCGAAACGCATCGGCTACTTCCGGGGCAGGCCGAGGACCCGCTCGGCGATGATGTTGCGCTGGATCTCGTTGGTGCCGGCGTAGATGGGGCCCGCGAGCGCGAACTCGAACCCGCGCATCCACGCGCCCTCGTCGACGGCGTCGCCCGCGCTCTCCGGCGCGTCGTGGTCGATGTCGAGCTCGAGCCGGTCGCCGATGAGCGCGAGGGCCGTCTCGTGCGTGCGCACGTCCATCTCGGACCAGAAGACCTTGTTGAGGCTCGACGACGCGCCCACGTCCTGGCCGTCGACCATGTGGGTGACGGTCTGAAACGTGTACCAGCGGTAGGCCTCGGCATCGATCCAGGCGTCGATGACGGCGTCCCGGAGCGCGGGCTCGGCGCTCGCGCGGTAGCGGCCGTACAGGTCGACGAGGCGCGACGCGGTCGCCATGAAGCGGCCGGGGCTGCGGAGGGTGAGGCCGCGCTCCGAGCTGGTCGTCGCCATCGCGACGTACCACCCCTGGTTGACCTCACCGATGACGTCGCGATCCGGCACGAAGAGCTCGTCGAGGAAGAGCTCGGCGAAGCCCTCGTCGCCGTCGAGGCGGTCGACGCCGCGGACGGTCACGCCCTCCCCGTGCAGCGGGAACATGAAGTACGTGAGCCCGTGGTGGCGCTTCTGCGCCGGGTCGGTGCGGAAGAGCCCGTACGCCATGTCGCAGAAGGCGCCGCGGGTGCACCAGGTCTTCTGGCCGCTGAGCAGCCACCCGCCCTCGACGCGCCGCGCCGTGCTCCGGAGGCTCGCGAGGTCGCTGCCGGCGTTGGGCTCGGACCACCCCTGCCCCCACGTCACGTCGCCGCGCGCCATCGGTCGCAGGATGCGCGCCTTCTGCTCCTCGGTGCCGAACTCGAAGAGCGTCGGCGCGAGCAGGAAGATGCCGTTTTGCGTGACGCGGTTCGGCGCGCCCGCTCGGTAGTACTCCTCCTCGAAGATCAGCCACTCGAAGAGCGAGGCCTCGCGTCCGCCGTACTCCTTCGGCCAGGAGACGGCCGCCCAGCCGGCGTCGAAGAGCTCGCGCTCCCACTCGAGGTGGCGCGCAAACCCCTCGCGCGTATCCCCGGAGCCGAGCGACTCCTTCGGCACGTGCCGCTCCAGCCAGGCGCGGCACTCCGCGCGGAAGGCGTTCTCTCGTTCTGTAAACGTCAGGTCCACGGGTTCACCTCTGCATGCGCGCGCGGGCGGGATGTCGCGGCGCGCGGCCTCAGCGCGCCCCGACGCCGCGGAGCCGCTCGAGGCTCTCCTCGGCCTCGGCGACGATGCGCGCGATGAGCTCGGACACCGACGGCAGCTCGTCGATGAGACCGACGACCTGGCCGGTGGGGAGGATGCCCGCCTCGACCTTGCCGTCCACCATGCTCGCCTTCGTGAGCATCGGCGCGTTCGCGGCCATGGCGAGCTGCGACCACGTGAGGTCCTTGCTCTTCTTCATGGCGAGCCCCTCTTCGAGCAGGTCGGAGAGCGACGTGCCCGTGAGCCTGGCGAGGGTGATGGCGTTGCGGGCGGCGCGCGGAAAGCGCGTCAGCGCGCTCGCCTTCTCGAGCGCGTCGATCATCGCCGTGCGGATGACCCGCTGCGGGTAGCCGTCGACCGCGCGCGTGACGACCGTCCCCGTCACCGGCGTCTTCAGATAGATCGCCTTCACGTGCTCGGGCACGCCGCTCTCCTTCGTGAGCAAGAAGCGCGTGCCCATCGCGATGCCCTCGGCGCCGTACGCGAGCGCTGCGACGAGGCCCCGCCCGTCGCGGAAGCCTCCCGCCGCCACGACCGGGATGTCCACCGCGTCGACGACGTCCGGGAGCAGGAGCGAGGTCGGGACCGTGCCGGTGTGCCCGCCGCCCTCTCCGCCCTGCGCGATGACGGCGTCGACGCCCCACTCCTGCACCTTCTCGGCGTGGCGGCGCGCGCCGATCGTCGGCATGGTCACCACCCCGGCCGCCTTGAGCGTGTCGATGACGGCGCGGCCCGGCGCCTGGGCGAAGCTCGCGACCTTCACCTTCTCGCGGATGAGCAGGTCGACGCGCTTCATCACGTCGGCCTGGTCGGCGCGGAGGTTCACGCCGAAGGGCCGGTCGGTGAGCGCCTGTATGCGTGCGATCGCGGCCTCGAGTTCGGGATAGGTGAGCGTCGCCGCGGCGAGGATGCCGAGCCCGCCGGCCGCGCTGGTGGCGGCGGTGAGCTCCGGGCCGGAGACCCACCCCATGCCGGTCTGGACGATCGGGTACTGCACGCCGAAGAGCTCGGTGATGCGGGTCGAGAGCGGAGCCTTCGGCGCGACCCTCTTGCCCTCGCCCGCGGGGCGCTTCGCCGGCGCGCCGCCGGTCACGCGCGCCTTGCTGGCCGCTTTCTTCGGCGCGGACGTCTTGGTGGGCGCCGTCTTCTTGGCGGCTTTCTTTGGCGCGGCTTTCTTCGCGGCTGCCTTCTTTGGCGCGGCCTTCTTCGCGGTGCGCTCGTTGCTCTCGTCCGTGGGGCTCATGACTGCACTTCCTTGGTGGCGTGGCCTTTCGGGTCGAGGCGGCGCAGCACCTCGATCTCCGCGGCGGTCGGCAGGCGCGTCGTCGGGACCTCACCGTCGGCGACGAGCTCGAAGCCCGTCGCCTCGCGCACCTCGTCGAGGGTCACGCCGGGGTGGACCGAGCGGACGCGCATGCGGTGGTCCGGGGTCTCGAAGTCGAGCACCGCGAGGTCGGTCACGACGCGGCGGATCTCGTGGCCGACGCGCGACGGCGCAGGCAGCGCGGCCGCGCGGTCGTAGCCGACGCCGCAGACGACGTCGACGCGTTCGACGAACACGCGCGCGCTGTGGCGGGGGACCCAGTAGCTCGTCGCGTGGTTGATGGTGTTGCCGGGCGCGCCGCGCACCCCGAGGAGCTGCGCCTTCGGCCGATGGAAGTCGCCGATGCACGCGATGTTCTGGTTGCCGAAGCGGTCGATCTGGCTCGCGCCCATCATGACGTGGCGCTTGCCCCACCACAGGGTGTCGAACACCCGCGGGAAGGGCATCCAGCCTTCGACCTCGGCGTCGCTCGGCGCCTCGCCGAGGGGGAGCACCGCCGAGACGATGAGGTTCATCCCGTCGGTCAGCACGAGGTCGGGCTCGAACGTGGCCTTGGCGAGCCGGGCGCCGAGCGTCGGCGTGACGCCCATCGGGCTCACCATGATCTCGCCGTCGCCGCGGAAGCACTCCGCGACGGCCACCGCGCAGACGTCTGCTCGCGTCGCCTCGGTCATTTCGCCACCGCCTTTTGGTACGCCGCCTCGTCGACGTCGAGGTACTTCGCCCGGAACGCCTCCCACGCCGCGTCGTCCTTCGCGGACGCCGCGTACGCGCGCTGAAACGCCTCGTCGCGACCGTAGTCGGGCGGGCACTCCGTGAAGTGCGCGCCGTTCGGCGCCTCGACGACCCCCTGCACCATCATGCGGTTGATCGAGAGGCTCTGGAGCGGCCCGCCGGCGAGCAGCGCCTCGGTCGGCACGACGCGCTCGCAGCTCATGAACGCGCGATCGGCGGCCATACAGAACCACTCATCGAAGTAGGGATCCCGGCCGAGGTATTGCCCGTTGCCGTGCGCGTCGGCCCGGTTCATGTGGATGAGCGCCACGTCGAGGCGGAGCGCGGGCATCGCGACGAGCGTCTCGCCGTCGTCGTAGGGCGACTGGACGGTGCGCAGCTCCGGGTGGTGGCGAAGCACGTCCGAGCCGAGCCCGGCGCGCGTCGGCAGAAAGGGCAGGCGCTGCGCCGCGGCCCGCAGCCCCCACTGGAACATGCCCTCGTCGAGCTCCATCACCTCGACCGACCCCGCCTGCCGCGCCGCGCGGAAATGCGGCTCGAGCGGGATCGAGTCGAGCGAGACGAAGCCGTAGACGACCCTCCTCGCCTGCCCGGTCTTGCAGAGGATGCCGACGTCCGGTCCGCCATACGACACGACGGTGAGGTCCTTCACCCCCGACCGGACGATCGCGCGCACGAGCGCCATCGGCTTGCGGCGGCTGCCCCACCCGCCGATGCCGACGGTCATCCCGTCACGCAGCTCCCCGGCGACCTCGTCGAGGGTCATCACTTTGTCCATCATCGTCTCCAGGCTCCGCCGACGCGGAGCGCGTGAACGCGAGCGCGCTGCGCTCAGCCCTTGGTCTTGCCGGTGGTCTTGTCGACGCCGCGCTTTTCGACGAACGCGTCGCGGGCCTCGTCGGCGACGCCGGCGAGGTTCAGCTCGAAGGTGAAGCCCTGCTCGAAGCGGTACGAGCGGTTCACGTCCACGGGGTCGATGTTGTTGAGGCACTCCTTCGCGGTCCGCACGACCCGCGGGATCTTCCCGAGGAACGTACGCGCGATCTCGCGAGCCTTGTCGCGGAGCTGCTCGCGCGGGACGACCGCGTACACCGAGCCCCACGCGTGGAGCTCCTCGGCCGTCGCGTTCTCGCAGGTCAGCACCATCGCGCGCATCTTGAGCGGCGGCACGAGGCGGGCGAGGTGCGTCGCCGCGCCGAGCGCCCCGCGATCGACCTCGGGCAGGCCGAACTTCGCGCCCTCCGACGCGATGAGGATGTCCGAGTTGCCGGCGAGGCCGATGCCCCCGCCGACGCAGAAGTCGTTGACGGCGCAGATGACCGGCACCTTGCACTCGTACACCGCCTTGAACGCCTCCCAGCAGCCGCGGTTGGCGCCGAGCAGCGCGTCGAAGCCCTCCGTCTGCTGCATCTCCTTGATGTCGACCCCGGCGTTGAAGCCCTTGCCCTCGGCCGCGAGGATGACCGCGCGGACGTCCGGGTCGTCGCCGAGCTTCCGCAGGATCTCGGCGAGCTCGAACCAGCCGGCGACGCGCAGCGCGTTGACCGGGGGGTTGTCCATGATCACCTCGGCGATGCCGTCGGTGATGTCGTACGAGATGCCCATCGAGACTCCTGCCGTCGGGTGCGGTTCGGCCGGCGCGCACACACGGTAGTGCGGGTCGCGGGCTCGATCGAGGTCCGCGTGCACTCTGGGCCGGTCCTCGCCCGCCCCGCGCCGCGACGAACTAGAACGCGTTTCAGTAGGCCGGTCAAGCCGACTCCTTGGACGTAGTGCTGGGACGTACTGCTTGGACGTACTGCTGGCGCGCCCCGGTAGAACATGTTTCTCTCTGGACGCGGCGGGGGGCGACCCGACGCGCGCCCGGACGGTCGCGGCGCACGAGGATCACGATGAGCACAGAACAGTCACAGCGCGCCGATCTGCGGTTCGGGACCATCCCTGGCATGCTCGCGAAGCGCGCCGCCGAGGCGGCAGACCACGTCGCCATCGAGGACGGCGACGTCACCCTCACCTACGCACAGCTCGCGGCGAAGGTCCGCGAGGCGAGCGCGAGCCTCATCGCGATCGGCGTCGCGCGCGGCGACCGCGTGGGCATCTGGGCGCCAAACCTCTGGGAGTGGATCGTGAGCGCCCTCGCGGTGCACTCGGCCGGTGGCGTCGTCGTCCCGATCAACACGCGCTACAAAGGCCCCGAGGCGGCGTTCATCCTCGACAAGAGCGAAGCGAAGGCGTTGCTCACGGTGACCGGCTTCCTGGACACCGACTACGTGGCGCTGCTGCGAGACGCTGCCCACGCCCTGCCCCGGCTCCGCTACGTCGTGCAGCTCCGCGGCCCGGTGGCGCCCGACGCCACCGAGGGCTGGAGCGGCGACCCGCCCGCGGTGCTCGACTGGACCGGCTTTCTGGCGCTCGGAGCCGGCGTCACCGACGCGCAGGCGGCCGCGCGCGCGGCCGAGGTCGAGCCGGACGACCTCGCCGACATCCTCTTCACCTCGGGCACTACGGGCGAGCCCAAGGGCGCGATGTGCACGCACGCGCAGGACCTGCGCACCTTCGGCGACTGGGCGCACATCGTCGGGCTCCGCGACGGCGACCGGTACCTCGTCGCGATGCCCTTCTTCCACAGCTTCGGCTACAAGGCGGGGTGGCTCGCCGCTCTGATGCAGGGCGCGGTCATCCTGCCCGAGCCCGTGTTCGACGTGAGCCGCGTGCTCGAGCGAATCGACCGCGACCGCGTGACCATGCTGCCCGGCCCGCCCGCGCTCTATCAATCGATCCGCATGCACCCCGACAAGGGCGCGCACGACCTGTCCTCGCTGCGGCTCGCGGTCACGGGGGCCGCGGCGATCCCGGTCGAGCTGATTCGGCAGATCCACGACGAGCTCGGGTTCGAGACGGTGCTCACCGCGTATGGGCTCACGGAGGCGTGCGGCGTCGCGACCATGTGCCGGGACGGCGACGACGCGCAGACCATCGCGCAGACGAGCGGCCGCGCCATCCCGGACGTCGAGGTGCGCGTGGTCGATCCGGACGGGCGCGCGCTGCCGGCCGGCGAGCCCGGCGAGATCGTCGTGCGCGGGTACAACGTCATGAAGGGGTACTTCGGCGCGCCGGAGGAGACCGCGCGGGCGATCGACGGTGAGGGGTGGCTGCACACGGGCGACGTCGGGACGCTCGACGAGGGAGGCTACCTCCGCATCACCGACCGCTTGAAGGACATGTTCATCGTCGGCGGCTTCAACGCCTACCCGGCCGAGATCGAGCACACGCTGCTGCGCATGGAGGGGATCGCGGACGTCGCCGTCATCGGCGTCCCGGACGAGCGGCTCGGAGAGGTCGGCATGGCGTTCGTCGTCCCGCGCGCCGGCGCCACGCTGACTCCCGACGAGGTCATCGCCTGGTCCCGCGCGCACATGGCGAACTTCAAGGTGCCGCGACGGGTGGAGATCTGCGACGCGCTGCCGCGCAACGCGACCGGCAAGGTCACCAAGTTCACGCTCCGCGAGCGCGCGGCGCGTGGCTGATCGGTCCGAAGCCGGGCCCGGCGACTTCCCGCCGGCGGGGGCCGCCCTCGTCGTCGGCGGCAGCGGCGGCGTCGGGGGCGCCATCGCCGCGCGGCTCGGCGAGCTGCGAGCGGACGTCGCGCTCACGTACCGGGAGCACGAAGGGGCGGCGGACGCGGTCGCCGCGAGGGTGCGGGCGGGCGGGCCCGCGGCCTCCACGTGGCGCGTCGACCTCACGGACGCGGACGCGGTCGGCGCGGTCGTGCAGGCCGTGGCCGAGCGGCACGGCGGCATCCACACCGTCGTGCACGCGGCCGGCTCCGCCATCGAGCAGCCCTACGCGGCGGACGTCACGCCCGAGCGGTGGCGCGCGGTGATCGACGCCGACGTCAACGGCCTCTTCTACGTCGTCCGCGCCGCGCTGCCCCACCTGCGCGCGTCGAGCGGCGCGCTCGTCTTCGTCAGCTCCGCCGGCCTCGTCCGCTACCCGCCGGGCGACGTCCTCTCGGTCGCGCCCAAAGGCGCCGGCGAGGCGCTCGTTCGGGCGATCGCGCGCGAGGAAGGCCGCCACGGGGTCCGCGCGAACAGCGTCGCGCTCGGCGTCGTCGACGCCGGCATGTTCCACCGCTTGGTCGAGTCCGGACAGCTCGACGCGCGCTACCTCGACGCCGCCCGGCGCAACATCGCGCTCCGGCGCTGGGGTCGCCCGGACGAGGTCGCCGACGCCGTGGCATTCCTCGCGTCACGGCGTGCCGGCTACGTCACCGGCCAGACCCTCGTCGTCGACGGCGGCTACTCCGTGTGAGGCGCGCCGCGCCGCGCGGTGAAGGCGCTGCCCCGCCGTAAGCCTCCTACGGGCAGCCTGAAGGCGCGCGGAGGGCACGTCGTGCAGGGTGTTGGTCGGAT
>JAGQJE010000355.1 GCA_020430775.1 Myxococcales bacterium | reverse complement strand
GGCGCGTAGTCGCCCGAGTAGACCTTCACCTTGGCGAGCCGCGGCGCGTGCTGCTCGAGCCGCGCGATGGTCTTCGCCTCGATGCCCTGCACGTTCGGGCTGAAGGTCCGCCCGCGCATCTTCCCGTAGGAGAAGTGCGTCAGGTACAGGAAGCGGTGCAGCTGCTCGAGCTCGCCGCGGGGCTGCGCGTCGAGGAGCTTCTTGAAGGTCGCCTCGTCGCCGGTCCACGACATGGACCGCAGCGCCGCGAGCTTCTTCGGCGTGAGCTTCTGGATGGTCTGGTACGCCTTGGCGATCTCGGCGTCGGCGTCGTTGATGGCCTCGACCTCGGCGGGCTCCTTCTCGAAGAGCACGGCGGCCGAGCCGGCGAAGGGCTCGACGTACACGCGGTGCTTCGGCAGCAGCTTCACGAGCCGCGGCGCGAGCCGCTTCTTGCCCGCGGGCGAGCCCCAGATGGTCTTCTCGACCGGCGCGGGCGCGAGCTCGTCGAGCAGCGCGCGGGCGCGGCCGAGGGCAGCCTGGACGCGATCAGCCATGGCGCAGCCCCTCGGGATCGCGGCCCCACGTCGGCTCGTTCGCGTCGCCCGCGGCCATGTCGCGCGGCCAGCCGTCCTCGGGCTGGTGCGGGTCCCGCTTCTCGGCCGCGGTCGCCGACGGCGGCGTGGGCTCGACCGCTGCGCGAAGCGCCGCCGCGAGCTCCGCCAGGGCGCGCGCCGAGTCAGCGGGCACGGGCGCGTCGCCGGCCGCCGCGAGCTTGTCCACCAGCGCGGTCAGCCGGCCGCCGAGCGCCTTGATCGACGCCGCGACCTCGCGGGCCGTCGGTGCGGTGGCTTTGGACGATGTGCTCATGCGCTGCTCCCGTGCGGTGGCGGTTCGGGGCCGGGGGCCTCCACGGGAGTAGAGCCAGCGCTGGTTTTCAGTGGGACACGGGCCGCGCCGGCGCTCAGTCGGCGGGCAGCGTCGTGGTGCGGCAGAGGCCGTGGTACGGAGGGAAGCTGACGCCGAGGTCCATCAGCTCCCGGTTGCTGACGCTCCGGCCGTGGTCGCCGCGATCGTCCCGGGCGCCGAAGCCGGAGCGTGTGACCTCGACGATCGGGGTCCGCACGCCGCCGCGGTCGACGTAGAGCACGCGGTGGCCCGTGGCCGCGTCCGTCGCCTCGCGCACCCACGGCTGCGCCTGCTTCACGTCCTCAGGGGCGTCGAGCCGGTCGAGGGCGTCAAAGCGGCGCAGCGCGTCGCCGACCTCGAAGATCTTGCCGTGCAGGTAGCGGCAGATCTCGGTGGTCCGCTCGTCGAGCACGGCCTCGATGAGGTAGCGCGCGACGCCGGCCTCGGCGTAGCTGCTGAGCTGCGCGTAGCTGCGCCCGTTGCCGACGAAGGCGCCGGCCACGACGTCCCAGTAGAACGCGGACCGCCCGGCGAGCGCGTCCTGCGCCGCGGCCTGGAGCGCGGCCGAGAGGTCGTCGCGGCCGAGCCCTGCCTCCAGGCCCTCGGCGACGATGCGCCGCGCCTCCGCGCCGAAGCCCTCGACCCGGCGGCCGAGTTCGTCGGTGACGAAGTTGACCTGCGTCCGGGTCACGTGGGCGGCGATGCGCCGGTCGACGGCGTTGAACTCCGCGCCGATGGCGAGCCCCTGCACGCGGCGCCCGTGGCTGCGGGTGGCTGAGATGACCTCGTCGGCGGCGGGGCCGAGGGTCGCCTGGATGCGCGCGGGGATGAGCGCCGTCGCGCGGCCGGCGGCGTTCATGGCCTCGGAGACCAGGCGCCGCCGCTGCTCGGGCGTCGTGCGCCGCCAGTCGATGTCGAGCACGCGCACGGCCTCTCGCATGGCGTCGCGCTCGGGTCGCGAAGCCTGGCGCCGCAGCTCCGCGGCGAGCGACGCCACCGCCCGATCGAAGCCGCGGGCGGTGCCGAGATCCATCGCCTTCGCGACGGGCTCGTGGAGCAGCTCGGCGGTGAGGGCGTCCGCCACCCGCCGCGCGCGAGCCACGACGGCGAGCGCGTCAGCGGTATCGCACGTTCCGCACATCGGGCCCCTCCTCGAGCTCGGCGACCGAGTCGGTCACGTGGAGCGTCACGTTGCAGAACACGCACCGGACCGGCGCCGAGAAG
>JAGQJE010000354.1 GCA_020430775.1 Myxococcales bacterium | reverse complement strand
GGCGACCCGACCCTGCACGCGAAGAGCATCGTCGAGGTGCGCGGCATCTCGGGGCTGCTCTCGGGCAAGTACTACGTCACCGACGTCAAGCACGTCGTCTCGTCGTCGGGCTACGTCTGCGAGCTCAAGCTGACGCGGGACGGCAGCGGCCGCCGGGCGCGCCAGGTCGCCCAGGAGCAGCGGGGCGAGCGGAACCAGAGCGAGGCCGGCGCGGCCGCGGCGGTGACCGAGGTCGAGGTCGTCGACCCGGAGTCGGGCGCCACGCACATCGAGTACCGCCGCGGCGACCAGCCCATCGGCGCCGAGGACCCCGAGGCCCAGATGAGCGTGCCGTACTGACCCGCGCGCGAGGGGCGGTGTCCCGAGGCCCGCGGCGGGTGGCTCTACTCCGGTGGACCACCTCGCTCGGCAGGCGCCCCATGTTCTCGACCTTCGACGACGACATCCAGGCCCGCGACACCCGGCTCCTCGGGATGTACGTCGGCTACGTCACCCACCGCCGCGACCCCGATCGGCTCGGGCGCGTGCGCGTGTGCATCCCCGGGGTGGTCGAGCCGCACAGCGCCTGGGCCTGGCCGCTCGGCACCGCGGGCGGCGGCTTCAAGGACCGCGGGATCTTCGCGGTGCCCGAGGAGGGGGCCGAGGTCGCGGTCTTCTTCAACCAGGGCGACGTCGACGCGCCGTACTACCTCTCGGCCCACTGGGGGAAGCCGGACGGCGAGAGCGAGGTCCCCGAGGAGGCGCAGCTCGATCCGCCGGACAACCGCGTGCTCGCGACGCCGACGTTCCGGGTCGAGCTCGACGAGTCGAAGGACACGCGGCGCCTGAAGCTGACCAACCGCAAGACCGGCGACCACCTCGTGTTCGACGCCGAGGAGAACAGCGTGACGCTCGCGGCCACGAGCGCCCTGACGCTGCGCGCGGTCGGGGCGGTCAGCATCGAGGGCGTCCAGATCACCATCGGCGGCCGCGTCGTCCGGCCCATCGCGGACCCGATCTAGGAGGACGACGTGCCGCTGCCCATCTGCATCGAGATCCCCGAGATCCCCGACCCGCTCCAGATCACGCTGCCCGGGGGCGTGACGATGGAGCACATCAACCTGATGGAGGTGATTCAGCCCGCGCTCACGCCGCTGGTGCCGCTGTTCAACATCATCGATACGGTCGTCGCGGTCTTCAACTGCATCAAGGCCATCCCGGACACGCTCGGGCCGCCGCCGGACCCGACCGCCATCGCGGCCTGCATCCCCGAGCTCGCCGAGAAGGTGAACGCGCTGCTGCGCCTCATCCCGCAGCTGTCGCTGCCGTACACGATCATCGGGATCATCGACCTGGTCATCGACACGCTCCGCCAGGCGCGCAGCCAGCTCCTGCACCTGCAGCAGCAGATGGTCCAGATCCTCGGCGCCATCGACCGCGCGACCGAGCTGGAGGACGCGGGCCTCATGGCCATCACGAGCTGCGCACAGGCCAACGTCGCGCAGGAGGCCGCCAACGTCGGCAAGAGCCTGGCCGCGCTCGGCAAGCTGCTCGGGCTGCTCAACCTCTTCCTCGGCATGGTGGGCGGGCCGGAGGTGCCCGACCTGTCCGATCTCGCGGGCCGGCCGCTGGACGACGCCATCCCCCCCATCGACGCCATCATCGAGACGCTGCAGGCCGTCCGCAGCGCGGTCCCGGTGCCGTAGTGGAGGCGCCAGTGACCGAGCTCCACGGGCTGCTCACGCCCTTCCGGCGCGATCGCAAGCGGGACTTTGCCTCCGGCCGCGGCGCCGAGCTGCTGCGCAGCAAGGTCGTCCAGGCGCTGATGACCGAGGGCGCGACGTCGCGCTCGTCGGGTGAGCTCCCTTGGCGGACGAGCTTCGGCGCCGGGCTGCACCTGCTCCGTCACCAGCGCAACGACGAGGTCCTCGCCGAGCTCGCGCGGGTCTACGTCCGCGACGCGCTGGCCCGCTGGGTCCCGAGCGCGCGGCTCGTCGCGCTCGAGGTCACCCGCGACGAGGCCTCCCTCGTCCTGCGCCTACGCGTCCGCGACAAGGGCACGGGGACCGAGGCGGCCGCGGAGGTGCGCCCATGAAGCTGCTGCCCGAGGCGGTGGACTACACCGACAAGGACTTCGACGCGCTGCGGGCCCGGCTCATCCAGCTGGTGAAGAGCGTGTTCCCCGACTGGACCGACTTCGAGGTCGCGAGCTTCGGCAACGTGCTCGTCGAACTCTACGCCTTCGTCGGCGACGTCCTGACCTTCTACCAGGACAACCTCGCCCGCGAGTCGCGGCTCGTGACCGCGACGCAGCGCAAGAACGTCATGGCCCTGGCCCAGATGCTCGGCTACCGCCTGCAGGGCGCGCGGGCGGCGACGGCGGAGCTCACGGTAACGCTCACGCGCCCGCCGACAGCGGACGTGGTCATCCCCGCCGGCACCGTGGTGCGGACGCAGGAGGTGACCGAGCCGGTGCGCTTCCAGCTCCTCGCCGACGCGACCGTCGCCGCCGGCCAGACCCCGCCGACCACGACGGTGATCGCCGAGCACTCGCGGCCGCACCAGCAGCTCGCGGAGGCCCGCGGGCTCAAGGGCTTCGAGCTGCTGCTCGACCGCGCGCCGTACCTCGACGGCTCCGCGGAGGTGTCGACGCCGACGGGCGCGTACACCGAGGTGGAGAGCTTCCTCGACTCGGGCCCGAACGACCGCCACTTCCTCGTCCGCGTCGACCAGAACGACCGCGCGTCGGTGCGCTTCGGCGACGGGCGCAACGGGCTGCCGCCGACCGGCACGGTCACGGTCCGCTACAAGACCGGCGGGGGCGCGGGCGGCAACGTCGACGCCGGGCGGCTCGTGGTGATCGAGGGCGCGTTCATGGACGTGCACGGGCGCCCCGTGCAGGTCTCGGTGACCAACCCGCTGCCCGCCACGGGCGGGACCGACCGCCAGAGCGTCGCCTCGGCGCGCCTGCTCGCGCCGGAGAGCCTGCGGGCGATGACCCGCAGCGTCGCGAGGG
>JAGQJE010000353.1 GCA_020430775.1 Myxococcales bacterium | reverse complement strand
CGGCCGCGTTCTTGAAGCGGCCCATGCGGACGACCTCGGCCCGCACGCCGAGCTTGTCGAGCAGCGGCTCCGCGTAGAGCACCTGCGCCGCGAGCCCCACGAGGTCGAGGTAGCCCGCGGGCGTCATGCTGAGCCGGTCGCAGCTCTCGGCGAGCAGCGCGAAGCTCGCGTTGTCGGCGTTCTCGAAGTGGCAATGCACCGGCTTGTGCGCGGCGCGGACGCGGGCGATGGCGCGCGCGAGCTCGGCGACGGTGGCCCAGCCGTTCTTCATGCCGCCGAAGCGGAGGAAGAGCCCCTTGACCAGCGGGTCCTTGGCGGCGTGGTCGATGGCCTCGACCGTCGCTCGCAGGCTCGGGTGGGACGGGCCGAAGAGGCCGCCCGCCTCACCTGCCGCGGGCGGCTCGCTCAGGACGATCTCCTGGGCGACGGGTCCGCTTGGCTCGGCGGGCTCCGAGCGCGGAAGGCAGGACGTGCAGCCGGCGACGAGGGTCGCGCAAGCGAGCAGGCAGGCGGACGGCCACGGAGCGGCGATGAGGCGGTTCATGTGTGGACCTCAGGGGCTGCCGGCAGCCGACGGGGCGGGGGCCTCCGGCTCGCGGGCGGCCGGCCCGTCGCTCGCCTCCGGTGCAGCGGGCGTCGCGGCGGGGCGCGCGCCCTGCAGCGACTGGACCACCGCGCGCACCGTGTCGGAGCGGGGCCCGGTCGGGCGCAGTTTGAGGAAGGTGCCGTAGGCCTCGAGCGCCTCCTTCGTCCGACCGAGTCGGCGATAGGCGTCGCCGAGGCCGGCGTAGGCGTCGGTCAGCCCGCTCCGCGCGGCGAGCTGGAAGCGGGACACCGCGAGATCCGCGTCGCCGCTGGCGAGCGCGACGCCGCCGAGCCCTGCGTTCGCTTCGGAGGCGCCGGGGCGCACCTCGAGCGCGCTCTCGTAGTAGGCGCGCGCGCGCACGACGTCTCCGTCTCGGAGGGCGTCGCGGCCGTGGTGGAGGTACCAGGTGTAGGTCTGTCCGGCGCGAGGACGCCCGTCGACGAAGGGCGCGTCCCCGGCGGGCTCGGCCGTCGGGGCGGCGGCCGCGTCATCTCCGTCGCGGCTCGCTCTGCTCGACGCCGCGGCGTGTCTCGGCGCAGCCTTGGGCTCGGCTCGAGCGGACCTCTCCGGCGGGGCGGCAGAGTGGGGCCGCGCTGCCGTGTCGCCGCCGGCCGCAGCGACCGGTGGCGTACTCGCCGCGGCCTTCGGCGCGCGCGCCGCCGGAGCCTCTGCGAGCGGCTCCGGCGTCGGATGCCGCGGAGGGAGCTTGCCCGCGTCCAGCG
>JAGQJE010000352.1 GCA_020430775.1 Myxococcales bacterium | reverse complement strand
CGACTGAGGAATACTCCGAGTATTTCGCAGGGAGGGACCGAGGACGTAAGCCGCTCAATGCGCTGCTCAGGGCCCGAAGGCCCTCACTGGCAGAGGCCGTCTCGGCACCCCAGCCCCACCCCACACTGCGCCGACACGTGACAGTCGGACCGCTGCTCGCTCTCGGTCGCGCAGTATCCATCGAGGCAGACCCGGAAGGCGACGCTGTCGACCCGCGCGCAGTCGGCGTGGTTCGCGCACGGCGTCCGGCAGATGCCGCGCACGCACTCGAAGGTGCACTGCGTGTCGCTCGTACACTCGGGGTGCGGGCGATCGTCGGTCCGGCACGTCCCGGACGCACCGCAGACCCTACCCTCGCCGCAGTCGGCGTCCCTGACGCACGCGCTGACGCAGCTCGAGTCGATGCAGCGCTCTGCGCTCGCGCACTCGGCGTCGCGGGCGCACTGCCCCTCGGGCGGGGGCACGTCGACACAGACCCCGCCGCTACACGTCTGTCCGGCCGAGCAGCCCTTGCCGCACTCCGGCCGGCACCGGCCGTCGACGCAGGCGCGGGCGTCACCGCACTCGAAGTCGAACTGGCAGACCGCGCTCGCCGGAGCGCAGACCCCGTCCGAGCAGAGCAGCCCCGCGTTGCACGCGCCTCCGGCGGACGCGGCACCCGGCTCATCGCACGCGCAGCCCTCCGCACCGGAGCAAGCGGTGGGGTCGGGCGCGCACAGACCGTCGACACAGCGCAGGCCGCTGCCCGCGCAGTCGGCGGCGACGGTGCACGTGCCGGGCGTCCGGTCCGGGGCGGCCTCGCTCGGCCCAAGGCAGAGCCCGGCGCGGCAGACGGTGCCGCGCGCGCAGTCGTCATCGGCCGTGCAGGAGGCGACGCAGCCGCTCGCGGTGCAGAGCGCGTGACCGCCGCACTCGAAGTCCCCGCGGCACTCGGCCCGATGCGGCGGCGACACCTCCCGGCAGCTCAGCCCATCGCAACTGAAGCAGGCGAGCGGGCCGCAGTAGTAGCGGTCCGATCGGCACCCGGCGAGCGCGAACAGGGCGCTCGCGAGGAGCGCTGCCAGAGAGAGCGCGGAGCGGCGGTGGAGCATGAAGTCCTCGACGTGCACGGGGTCACTCCGATTCATCCAGGAATCGTGCCAAGCGGTGTGCCCGCGCGCGGTCGTCGAAGCGCCTCATTTCGGGGGCGACGCGGCGCCGGGAGTGAGCACGAATCGCCACCGTGAACGCACGTTCACGGTGGCGGTGTGCGCCGCCGGCCTCGCGACCAGCGAAGACGCCATGCGCGGAGCCGCCGACTCGCGCCCGGATGCGCGCGACTTCGTTGCCGTATCGGCTGGACGCGATACGTTCAGCAGATCGCGAGCGCGGCGCGCGCGACCTTGGCGCCCCGCTCCCACCACGCACGACTCGGAGGAGCCCATGAGCGGCCATAACAAGTGGTCGTCGATCAAGCACCGCAAGGGCGCTCAAGACGCCAAGCGCGGCAAGCTGTTCACGAAGATCATCAAGGAGATCACGATCGCCGCGCGCACCGGCGGCGGTGACGCGAGCGGCAACCCCGCGCTCCGCCGGGCGCTCGACCTCGCCCGCGCGAACAACATGCCGCAGGACAACGTCACGCGCGCGATCAAAAAGGGCACCGGCGAGCTCGAGGGGGTGCACTACGAAGAGCTCGTGTACGAGGGCGTCGGCCCAGGCGGCTCGCTCTTCGTCCTGAAGGCGGTCACGGACAACCGCAACCGCTCGGCTGCGGAGCTCCGTAAGCTCTTCGATAAGCACCACGGCCAGCTCGGGAGCTCGGGGGCGGCCGCGTGGGCGTTCGAGGAGAAGGGCATGATCAAGCTGCCCATCGACGTCGCGACCGAGGAGCAGCTCTTCGAGGTAGCCGTCGGCGCGGGCGCCGAAGACCTCTCGAGCGACGAGACGCAGTGGTTCGTCACGACGCCACGCGACGACCTCGACGTCGTTCGCGCCGCGATGGAGGCCGCCGGTATCGAGCCGGAGGAGGCCGCGCTCGTGCAGGTCCCGACCACGCCGAAGGAGCTCGACGGCAAGGAGGCGCTCCAGGCGATGCAGCTCTACGAAGCGCTCGAGGAGCACGACGACGTCGAGAGCGTCTTCGCCGACTTCGAGCTGAGCGAGGCCGCCCTCGCGGCGCTCGACGCAGACGAGTAGCGGGTGAAGGCGCCGCCGCCCGCCGCCGGCGCCGTAGCCGGGCCATCCGCCGGCACTGCGGGTGCGTCGTGCCGGGTGCTCGGCATCGATCCGGGGACGCGCCGCACCGGCTGGGGCGTCGTGGAGCGCACCGGAAACCAGCTCCGTTGCGTCGCCACCGACACGATCCTCGCGGGCGATCGCGCGCCGCTCCCGGACCGGCTGCGGTGCATCTACGTCGCGCTCCGCGACGCGATGGAGACCTACGCGCCCGACGTCGTCGCCGTCGAAGACATCTTCTTCGCCAAGCACCCGAACGCCGCCCTCAAGCTCGGGCACGCCCGCGGCGTCGCCCTGCTCGCGGCCGCGGTCGGCGGGCTCGAGGTGGTCGCCTACCCGCCTGCCCGGGTCAAGCGCACCATCGTCGGCCGTGGCCGCGCGGACAAGCAACAGGTGGCGCGCATCGTCGGCGCGATGCTCCGGCTGCGCGACCTACCCGGCCCGGACGCGACGGACGCGCTCGCCGTCGCGATCACGCACGCGCAGGCGAGCCCCCTCGAAGCGCGACTGCGCTGACCCGAGCGCGCCGCGTGCCGGCGCTACGGCCCCTCGACGCGGACGGGCGGCCGCACCCACCCGGGCACCTGCTGCGCCGAGGGCGAGACGACCTCGAGCCACGGCGGCGTCGCACCGAGCGCGAGCTGCCCCTGGCCGAGCGCGGCGGACGTCCAGCCCATGAGCAGGACCCCCGCCACGAAGAGCGCATCCGCTGCGCGTGCGCCGCGCCGGCCGAGGTGCCCGCCGAACGCGCCGGAGAGCCGTGGTGCGAGCGCGAACACGGCGACGCCCACTGCGATGCCGGCCACCGCCGCGTGCACGACGGCCGGCCTGCGGAGCGCCTCGCCCGGACCCGGCGCCGCGAGCTGCTCAAAGAAGGCCGCCTCGGGCAGCGCGTACTGGGCCGCGGCATAGTGGAAGGCGATCACCGAGAGCAGCGCGGCGAGCGCGGCGAGCGCGGCGCTCGCGACCCTCGCCCACGTCGCGCGCGGGGCGAGCGCCGATGGCGCGCCGACGACGAGCCCGAGCAGCCCTGAGAGCGGGAGCGAGAGGACCGCACCGACGAGGTAGTCGAGCGCGACCTCCCGCGCGTGCACCAGGTAGACGACGACCTGAACGACCGCGAGCGTGGCGGCGAAGACGATGGCCACCGCGAGCGCGGCGCCGAGACGTGGCATCGCGCGCGCGCCGTTCGCCAACGCCGGCGTGTCGGTCACATGGGCCGCCCCGTCAGACACGCACGCCGTTGTGCCCCATCGCGCGCGCCGCGGCAAGCGACCCCTCGCACCCACACCCGCCCCCCCACGCGCCCCCGCGCCCTATCCCGTGCCCGCTCCCGATCCCGCGCCCGATCCCGTTCCCGATTCGTGGGAAGTAACTCGGGGTCTGGGGCTGCAAAGGATCGACTTGAGGGATCGGGGATGCGATCGTCGGGGCATGTTCATGTCGACGTCGCGGCAGCGTGGCCTGTTCGAGCAGGAGAT
>JAGQJE010000007.1 GCA_020430775.1 Myxococcales bacterium | reverse complement strand
TCCGCCAAGACGGGCGCCGAGTTCGCGCGCAAGCGCCAGCTCCTCGTCTTCGATCGCTTCCTCGCCCGAATCGTCGCGGTGCTCGGAGATGCGGCCACGCTGAAGGGCGGCCTCGTCCTCGAGCTACGCCTCGAACGAGCGCGCACTACGAAGGACGTCGACCTCCGCATGGTGGGTTCGCCGGACGACGTGCTCGCGAAGCTGCAGGAGGCCGGTCGCCAGAACCTCGGCGACTTCATGGCGTTCGAGATCGGGCCGGACGACGACCACCCGGAGATCCAGAACGACGGGATGCAGTACGACGGGCTTCGGTTCCGAGCGGAGTGCAAGCTCGCGGGCAAGCTCTACGGGCAGCCCTTTGGCGTCGACGTCGCGTTCGGTGACCCGATCCTCGGAGAGCCCGAGGTCGTGGTCGCGGAGGACGTGCTCGCGTTCGCCGGCATCGCCCCGCCGACGCTGCGGCTCTACCCGATCGAGACGCACATCGCGGAGAAGCTGCACGCGTACACCATGCCTCGCGCGCGACCGAACTCGCGCGTGAAGGACCTGCCAGACCTCGCGCTCCTGGCGTCGGCGCAGGAGCTCGACGCCAAGCGCCTGCGCGCTGCCCTCGAGCAGACCTTCGCCTTCCGCAAGACGCACTCTCTGCCCGGCGCGGTGCCCGCGCCCGTCGAGGCATGGCGCACGCCCTACGAGGCGATGGCGCGCGAGGACCAGCTCCGCTGGACGACGCTCGACGATGTCACCGCGGCGGCCAAGGCGTTCCTCGATCCGGTGCTCGCCGGAGGGCTTGATGCCACGTGGCTCCCCACCGAGTGGCGGTGGAGCTGATCGTCACTGGACCAGCTCGAAGAAGTCGTACGTGAGCGTGACCGACTCGATGATGTTCTCGTCGCTCTCGTTGTCCCACTCGCCCGCGACGAACTTCACCGGCCACGCGCGGGAGAGCGACCAGCGGCGCAGAGTGAGGCCGTCGCGGTCCTGCTGCACGATGTCGAGGTTGCGCTTGTAGTTCACGTCGGTGAGGCCGAGGCCGCTCGACGTGATGGCGACGTCCTGGAACCAGTCGAAGAGGTCGCGGTCCTGCGTGGCGCCGCGCTCGAGCGTGACGTCGGAAAACGTCAGGCGTCCGGGGCTCTTGTTCGGGATGAGCGAGCCGCCCTCGAAGTACTGCACGTTGGCGACCTCGACGGAGAGCTCGCTCGCCTTCTGGAAGCCGGCGTGGCCGACGTCGTCGATCTCCACGACGAACTTGAACTTCTTATGGAAGCTGCGCGGGTTGCCGATGACGGTCATGGGTTAGCTCCTCATCCCTCTGCGGCCGCGAGCTCGGCCTCGAGCGCGCGCGTGTCCTGGCTGATGCGGAGGATGATGAACTCCGCGGGCTTGTTGGTGGCGAGGCCCACGCGGGCGATGAGCTTGCCGGCGAAGATGACCGTGGGCGTGTTGAGCTGCTCGCTCACGTCGACGAAGAACGCGGTGCTCGGCGTCTTGCTGCGGAAGGCGCCGTTGTTCATCTGCGCGAGCAGGAAGGCCGTGATGGTGCGCCGCACCTGCGCGCGCAGCCCCTCGGTGTTGTTCTTGTGCCGCGCGAACTGGAGCCCCTGCTTCAAACTCCGCTCGATGAAGATGACGCCGCGCCGCTCGGCGACGTAGGGGAAGTTCCCGTTGCCCTTGAGCGTGCGCGAGCCGTCGATGTACCGCGGCAGGCCCGGGCCGGTGGTGAGCGGGTTGATGCGGTGCGGGTAGACGAGGTCGCGCTTGTTCTCCTCGAGGACCTCATCGGTCTCGAAGCCGAGCACGCCGAACATGCGGCCCGCCTCGATGCCTGCGGGCGGATCGTAGACGCCGCCCGGCTGCGCCGAGTCGGTGCGCGTGAAGACGCCGGCCACGATGCCCGAGGGCGGGACGACGAGCTGCTCGGCCGAGCCAAACACGCTCTTGGCCGGGTTGAGCACCTTCACGCGGGGCCAGTAGATGGCGCCGAACTCGGAGAGCTGCTCGAGCGCGGCGGTCGTCGCGACGTAGGTGACGATGTCCGTCGCACTCTGGTTCGCGGGCGGGTCGAGCACGGCGAAGACCCCGCCGTCGCGGTCGACCTCGCAGTAACGCACCATCGCGTTGTGGACGGCGGGCGTGGCGCGCCCGGGCACGAGGAGCAGCGACAGCTCCTGCACCTGGTCGAGCGCGTGAAGGCCCGTCTTGGCGGGCTCGCTGCCGATGAAGTCACTATCGTCGAGCCCCACGAGGCCGTCGCTCCCGCCCGCGAGAGCCACGGTCTGGGGCGGCGGGATGGGCGCGCCGACGAGGAGCTGGTCGATGACGCGCACGTACACGGAGCCGTTGCGCGCGTCGTTGACGATGCTCTCGACGTAGCGCCCGTCGCTCGGGCTCATCGAGAGGTTCGGGAAGGACTCGCGGTACGCGCCGTCCTCCACGACGAGCAGATCGAACGCGCTCGGCGAGCCGTTCGTGGCGTTGCGCACCTCGGCCTCCACGCGGTTCGCGTAGGCGCCAGGGTCCTTGCCCTCGACGCGCACGGAGTTGGCGGTGCCCGAGGCCGCGCCGGAGTGGAGGGCGTTGTCGAGCCCGAACGCGGCCGCCGTGGCAGCGGCGGCCTGGACGCTGGCGCCCGGGCCGGTCGCGACGGTGCGGATGTCGAGCACGCCGCCCACACCCGCGTCGACGGTCACGGTGGGGATCGCCGCCTCGACGACGGCCTTCACCTCGGCGACCTCGACGGCGCGCAGGTTTGCGACGTTGCCGCCGCCGACCGAGGCGGCGCCGGGGAACGCGAGCACCGCGTTGGCCGTGCCGCCCGTGACCTGCACGCGGCTCGCGGTGCCCTCGGTGTCGCTGGCGAGCCTGACGATGCCGCCCGGCGTGGTGGCGCGCCCACCGACGATCACCGCGTTGATGGCAGCGGCGACCTCGGTGGCCGTGGCGTTGGCGATGTCGGCGAAGTCGGCGGCCGAGAACAGCACGGTCTGCTCGAGGCCGTTGTCGACGCGCAGGAGAAGCTCCATGCCGTCGGCGAGCGCGTACGGACCCGCGCCGCCCGCCGCCATTGCGGCCGCCGAGCCGTTGAACACCGCGTCGGCGTCGGGCGCGCCGTCCACCGCGAGGCGAACGACGTCTCCGTCGTGCAGCACGAAGGGCCCGGGCACGGCGCCGAGCAGGATGCCCGGCGTGGGGCCGCCGCCAGCGACGAGGAAGCCCGCGGCGCGCACGGCGGTGGCGGTCGCGGCGTTGGCCACGTTCGAGTAGTGCGTGGTTCGGACCACCCAGAGCTGCGCCCCGCCGTTCTCGAAGAAGCCCATCGCGGCGAGTGCGAGGTCGGAGTCGGGCGTGAAGCCGCCGAACTTGGTCTGGAAGTCGTCGAACGACGTGCAGAGGACGGCCTCGCCGATGGGGCCGCGCTCGGTGACGCCGACCGCGCCCGCGACGGAAGTAGGAGCCGAGGGGATGCCGCGAACCTTCGGCTCCTCTTCGACGATGACGACCTTGGACGACAGGAGCTGTCCGCTCACGATGCACCTCGCTTGTTCTTCTTCGCCTTCACGTCAGCGCGGATGACCTCGGCGAGCGAGGTCGTGGTGGGAGGCCTCGTCGCGACCACGGCGGGCTTGGGCAGCTCGGGCACGTGGCGCTTCACCGAGAGGTCGCCGCGCTTCACCGCGCGCACGACCTCGGG
>JAGQJE010000057.1 GCA_020430775.1 Myxococcales bacterium | reverse complement strand
TGGTGCAGTATATTGTCGAGGTCACCGGGACGCCGACCGGTGACCTCGAGACGCTGCTCGTGTCGGAGCTCGGACCTGGTGGAGAGGAGGCGTTCGTGACCGGAGCCGAACAACTGCGAGAAGAGGGGCGTCGCGCGGGTCAGGCGCGGCTGCTGATCAAGCTGCTCGACTTGCGCTTCGGCGCGGTCGCATACGGCTACGCGGGCCGGGTCCACGCGGCGGACGAGGCGCAGGTAGACCAGTGGGCCGAGCGAGTGCTCGACGCCGCCGACATCGACGAGGTCTTCGAAGCCGACTGAGCCGGCTCGCACGCCAGAACGCACCCCACCGACCGACAATGCACGCCCCGACCACGGCGCGGACATCGTCGCTGCGCGATCGCCGTGAGCGGCGACGCTGTCGGCCGGAGGACAGGCAAGCGAGCGACGAGCGGGTGCGGATACCGACGGAGCGACTGGATGAGCGAGGCGCAGATCTGGGACGAAATCGCCGCCCACTACGACGACATCGCGCGGGTGTTCGGTACCGGGTATCCCGCCGTGCGCGCCCGCCTCGCGCGTGATGTCAGCGGCGGACGGGTCCTCGAGGTCGCCGCGGGGACGGGCCAGTTCACCCTCGATCTCGCGCGTCTCGCGGACCGCCTCGTCGCGGTCGACATCTCCCCGGCGATGGTCGGGCGGCTCCGCGACGTCCTCGCGAGCGCCGGCGTCGGAGACGTCGAGGTTGCCGTGGGGAGCGCATACGAGCTCGCCGTCCGCGACCAGGCGTTCGACGTGGTGTTTTGCGCCGGCGCGCTGCAGATCATGGAGGCGCCGACCCGCGCGCTCGTCGAGTTCCGCCGCGTGCTCCGACCAGGCGGACTCCTGATCGCGCCCACGTTCTTGCACGCGAGCGGCGGCAGCGACGTTCCGTCGGGGCCGCGCGTCTCCCCGAGCGCGACGAGTGCTGCAGGCGGTCCCGCGGCGGTGGAGGGGCGGGGCGGCCGGGCGCCGGGGCTCACGCAGACCCTCTTCGACCTCGACGGCCTCGTCGCGTTGGTCGCCGCGGCCGGCTTCGACGTGGTCGACGCGGAGGAGATCCCGGGCCGCGTCCCCATCGGTTACGTCACCGCCCGTCGACCCGACGCCGTCGCCCTTACCTGACGCCGCGACGCGCGCCTTCACCCGCGGACGCGATGTCGCGCACGCACACCGGGCGCCTCCGACGGAGGGCGGGCGCCCGCGCGGCTCGTGGGCCACGCGCGTTGCCTGCGCCCGCGCTTGCACCCAAGGCCGCGCCCATCCCGCGCCCGCGCCCGCGCGCGACCGTGTTGCGGTCAGGCTTGGGCGTCGAGCGCCGTGGCGTCGGGGTTTGCGGCTTCGAGCTCGTCGCGGGCGGTCTCGGCGAGGGCGTCGAGGTCTTCGCGCATGGCGTCGAGCGCGCGCGCGACCTGCTCGCGGCGGGCCTCGCTCAGGCCGTCTACGCGGGCGAGCAGGCGGATGAGGCGCTCGGCGGTGGCGCCGGCGCGCTCGATGGCGGCGAGCCGCTCGGCTCCGTCGGGCTTCGGGTAGAGGACGGGGTTGAAGCGGCGGCGGAGCTTCGCGACGGACGCGCCGTCTTCGAAGACGGCGGTCTTGAGCTCGCCGAGGACGTCGTCGGACAGCTCGCGGGGGCCGTCGGCGTCCGCGTCGTCGCCGGCTCGCATGGCCTTCGCGAAGTAGTCGACCGCGTCGCAGGTAGGGATGAGCTGGTCGACCCCGTCGCGCTGCAGGACGGCGGGCGCGTGCCGGCGCAGCGCGACGAAGGAGCCGGTGAGCTTGTCGACGGTGGGCTGCCGCAGGAGCAGCTCCTGGTGGCAGTAGGCGTAGAGGTCCTGGTAGCCCCAGGCGAGGTAGGCCTGGGTGTCGCGCACCTCGACCAGGGCCTCGGCCATCTCGACCCAGGTCCGCTTGAAGTTGCGCGCCCGCCGCACGAGCTCGATGCGGAGCGCGTCCGCGCCCTCGCGCGCGAGGTGGTCGGCGAGCGAGTCGAGGTCCGATGCGGCGGTCATGCGGCGAGGTCTTAGCACGCGCGGTGGCCGCGGTGGGGCTCGGGTGTCGGGCCTGGGCGCGGAGGCGCGGGGGCGGGCTGTGGAGGGGGTACAGAGAAGTCGGAGAACTCCGCGCTCATGGTTGTATCGGGGAGGGCGGCTCCTCTACCATGTGAGCCAGCATGCAGGAACGTCGTCGCAAAATGCCGCCTACGCCGTATCGCTCCGGGTCGTCCTGCCGGGTTGTGAGCGCGCGGATGTGGGCGCGTGTGGGTGTGACGAGCCTCGCCATGGCGGTCCTCGCGTCCGGGGCGCTGCTCGGTGGCTGCTCGCGCGACCGCGTGGAGTCGGTGACGGCGATGAACCGCGGCGTCGAGCTGGCGGAGCATCGGAGGTTTCCGGAGGCGGTGGAGCAGCTCGAGCGCGCGGCGGCCCTCGACCCGACCAACGCCGCCGCGCCGTACAACCTCGCGCTCGTCTACATGAAGCTGCGCGCGTGGAACAAAGCCGCCGACGCCCTCGAGCGCACCATCGCGATCAAGGGCGACGTGGCGAGCTACCACGAGAAGCTCGGCACGGTCGCGATGCAGCTCTCCGAGTGGAAGCGCGCGAAGGGCGCGCTCGAGCGCGCGATCGAGCTCGACCCGGCGCTCTTCAAGGCGCACTACAAGCTCGCGCAGGTCGACGAGCATCTCGATGACCCACAGGCGGCGCTGTACGCCTACACGCACGCCATCGAACGCGGCCCGCGCTTCGTCGAGGCCTACATCGCGCTCGGCCGGCTCTACGCGGACCTCGGCTACCCGAAGCAAGCGGTGCAGGTGCTCCGCGAGGGCGAGAAGGCGGCGATCCCGAGCTCCGAGGCGCTGGCGCGCCTGCACAACGTGCTCGGCACGGTCTACCAGCAGCAGGGCGACTACGAGGCTGCGATCCGCGAGCTGCAGGCCGCGCTCACCATCGTGCCCGGGATGCCGAGCGCGCTCTTCGCGCTCGGGTGGACGTACGCGCTGCGCGGCGATCGAGACGACGCGCGCAAGTACCTCGAGCGCTTCATCCAGGTCGCCGACGCCCAGACGCCCGAGAGCTACGTGGCGGCCGCGCGCGAGCGCCTGGCCGCGTTCTCCGAGCAGAACGAAGCGCAGGACCAGGCGCAGGACGAGCCCCCTTCGAAGTGACCCCTCCCCACGCGCCGCCGCTCGAAGGCGCGGCGCGACGTTCCCTTCCGCGGGTCGGGTGAGCCCGGCGCGCTTTCGACGCGAGTGAACCATGTCCGATTCTGAACGCCCCTCCGACTCCGCACCGCCCTCCGGCGACCCGGAGGCCCGCGCGGCGCGGCTCGCCGACCTCGACGCGCGCCTCGAGAAGCTCGAGAGCCAGAAGCGCTGGTCGGATGTCGTGCGCACGATGCTGAAGAAGGTCGACCTGCTCGACTCGACCGAGGACAAGGTCGAGCTGCTCCGGCAGGCGGGCACGATCTACATCGAGCGCTCGAGCAACCAGGCCGAGGCCATCAAGTGCTTCGAGCGCGTCCTCGAGCTCGCGCCGGAGGACGGCCCGGCGCTCGATCGGCTCGAGGAGATGTACGAGCGGCGCCGGGACTGGGAGCGGCTCATCCGCACGATGCAGCGAAAGGCGGCGCTGCTGACGGACCCGGCGGAGCAGGCCGAGCGCTACGTGCAGATGGCCGAGCTGGCGACGCAGCGGCTGCGCAAGCCGGAGCTGTGCATCGAGCTGTGGGAGCGCGTGCGGCAGGACGATCCGGGCCACCCGGAGGCGCTCGAGCAGCTCGCGACGTTGTACGAGCGCGCGCGGGAGTGGGGCCCGCTCGCGGACGTGCTCGGGCGGCTCGTCGACGGGACGACCGACCCCGCCGTGCTCAAGCCGCAGCTCCAGAAGCTCGGCACGATCTACGCGGACAAGCTCGGCGACGACGCGCACGCCATCGCCGCGTTTCGGCGGTTGCTCGACCTCGATCCGACCGATCGGCGGGCGCAGGAGCAGCTCAAGCGGCGCTACGTGGCGCTCGGCGCCTGGGACGACCTCGAGGCGTTCTACGCGAGCAACGGGCAGTGGGACGAGCTGATCCGCGTGCTCGAGCGGCAGGCGGACGCGGAGGAGACGAGCGACGGCGACCGCGTGGTGCTGTTGCTGCGCGCGGCGAAGCTGTGGCTCGACGAGAAGGAGCGCCCGGACCGGGCCGCGCGCGACTACGAGAAGGTGCTCGATCTGCAGCCGTCGCACCTCGAAGCGGCCGAGGCGCTCTCGCCGATCTACGAGGCGGCGAACGACCCGCGCAAGCTCGTGCGGGTGTACGAGGTGCGGCTCGGTCACCCGAGCGAAGACGCCCACGAAACGGCGCGCCTCGCGCGCGAGGCGGGCGGGCTGTACGAGGCGCGGCTGCGCGAGCCGGCGCTCGCGCTCGACAAGTACCTGCAGGCCTTCGAGGCGGATCCGCAGGACCCGGAGGTGAGCGCGGACGTCGAGCGTGTGGCAGAGCCGCTCGACGCGTGGGACCGCATGGTCGACGCGTACCGGGCCGCGATCGCCCGCGCCGACGGTGAGGCGGAGGCACACGCGCTCCGCATGCGGCTGAGCGGGCTGCTCGATCGGCGGGGCCGCACCGACGAGGCGATCGACCAGGCCGAGACGGTCTACCTCGAGCGCTCCGACCACCGCGAGGCCATCGGGCGGCTCGTCGACCTGTACGGCAGGACCGGCCGGCACCGCGATCTGCTCGGCCTCATCGAGCGGCAGATCGAGCTCGAGGACGAGCCGGCGGTCCGCCGCACGCTCGCCTACCGGCGGGCGGAGACCCTCGAGGGGCCGCTCGAGTCGCCGGAGCTCGCCGTCGAGGCGTACCAGGCGATCCTCGCGGAGCACGGCGAGGAAGAGCCCGAGGCGCTCCAGGCGCTCGACCGCCTGTACGAGGTGCTCGGCAAGCACGCGGAGCTCGCGGACGTGCTCGAGCGGCGCATCGCGCTCGGCGCCGACTCCGACGAGGCGCTCGCGGCGTGGAAGTTCCGGCTTGGGCGCGAGCTGCACGCGCACCTCGACGACACGCCCCGGGCGATCGAGCTGTGGCGCGACGCGCTCGCGCTGGTCCCGGAGCACGAAGGCGCCCGCGAGGCGCTCGAGTCCCTGCTCGACCAGGGCGACGTGCGGCGTCGGACCGCCGAGGTGCTGACGCCGCTCTACGAGGCCACCGGCGCGCACCGGCCGCTCGCGCGCGCCCTCACCGTGCTCTGCGAGACGAGCGACGACCCCGCCGAGCGCCTCGAGCTGCGCGCGCGGGTCGGCGAGCTGCACGCCGGACCGCTCGGCGAGCCGGAGCGGGCGATCACCGTGTACTCGGACGCGCTGACCGAGGCGCCGAGCAGCCAGGTCACGCTGAGCCGACTCGAGACGATCGCCGACGAGCAGGGCGAGCTGCCGAGGGTCGTCGCGCTGCTCGAGTCGCTCGCGGCCGACGAGGCGCGGGTCCCCGCGCCCGCGCTCAGGCGTGACCTGTGGGTGCGCGCCGGCTGGCTGCGTGACACGCGGCTCGACGACGCGGGCGGCGCCATCGAGGCGTATCGCCACGCGCTGCAGGAGATGCCGGACGACGGCGCGGTCATCGAGTCGCTCGAGGGTCTGTTCGCGCGGACCGAGCGCTACGAGGACTGGGTCGGTCTGTGCCGGCAGCGGCTCGACCGCGCGACCGCGATGGCCGACCGAGAGGCGCTCCTCGCGCAGATGGCGGCGCTCTACGACGAGCGCCTGTCGCGGCCGGACCAGGCGATCGCGTGCTACGAGGAGCTGCTCGAGCTCGACCCGACGAGCGCGCGCGCGCTGGCGGGCCTCGACGCCCTCTACGAGCGGCAGGGTCGGTGGGACGCGCTCGCCGCCAACATAGAGCGGCGGATCGAGCTCGCCGGCGACGACGAGACGCGCTGCGCCGCGATGCTCCGGCTGGCGGATGTCTCAGAGCGTCGCCTCGATGACGTCCCACGCGCGCTCGACTTGTACGAGGCCGTGCTCGAGCTCGATCCGAGCAGCGCGACGGCGATCGGCGCGCTCGAGCGGCTGCTCGGCGAGCAGGCGCACGAGCGTCGGGCGGCCGACATGCTCGAGGGCGTCTACACCCGCCACGACGAGCACGGCAAGCTGGTGGGCGTCCACGAGGTGCAGCTCCGGCACCTCGACCCCGGCGAGCCGCGGCGGGCGATGCTCCACCGCATCGCCGCGCTGCACGAGCAGTCTCTCGGCGACGAGCGCGCGGCGTTCGAGACCTACGCGCGCGCGCTCGCGGAGGACCCGTCCGACGACGAGACCCAGGCGCACCTCGAGCGGCTCGGCGCGCAGACCGACGCCGCCGCGGCGCTCGCCGAGACCTACGCGGCGCAGGCCGCCGCGTGCGAGGACCCCGCGGTCGCGAACGCGCTGCACCACAAGGCCGCCCGAGTCCGCGAGGAGGCACTGGCGGACCCCGAGGGGGCGATCGCTCACTACGAGCAGGCGGCGACCCTCGTCCCGGACGACCTCGACGCGCTGACCGCGCTCGAGCGCCTGTATCAGGTCACCGAGCGCTACGACGCGCTCGCGGAGGTCTATCTCCGCAAGGCCGCGAAGCTGCCGGACCCGGACGAGACGAAGGCGTACCGCTTCCGTGCCGCGGCGGTCTACGAGGAGATCCTCGAGCGCCCCGCCGATGCGATCGCCGCGTACCACCTCGTCCTCGAGGACGAGCCAGGCGAGGCGCACGCCCTCGATCGGCTGATCTCGTTGCACACGGCCGCCGGCCAGTGGGACGAGCTCGTGTCGGTGTACGAGCGCAAGGCCGAGGTGACCACGGACGAGCACGACAAGCGCGCGCTCTTCGCCCGCATCGCCGCGGTGCACGAGACCGAGCGCGGCGACGTCGACCGCGCGCTCGAGGCGCACGATCGCGTCCTGACGCTCGCGCCGGACGACACGCACGCGCTCGCGCGCAAGGAGGCGCTGTACGGCGCGACCGAGCGCTGGCCGGAGCTGCTCGGCGTGCTCGAGCGCGAGGCCGAGCTCGCCCCCACCATCGACGAGGCGCAGGCGTACCGCTTCCGCATCGCGGACCTGCACCGGACGCGGCTCGGCGACCCCGAGCGCGCGGTCGCGCTCTACGGCGACGTGCTCGCCGAGGTCCCAGACCACCAGGACACCCTCGACGCGCTCGAGACGATGATCGGCGAGGGCGTGGCGCCGTCGCTCGCGGCCGAGACGCTCGAGCCGGTCTACCGTGACGCCGACCGCCCCGAGGAGCTCGCGCGGACGCTCGAGGTCCTCGTCGCGCACCAGAGCGACCCCGTCGTGAAGGTCGAGCTGCTGCACCGCATCGCGCAGATCAGCGAGGAGGCCCTCGACAACGGCGCGCGCGCGTTCGACGCCTACGCCCGCGCGCTGCGGGTCGACCCGCGCGATGCGCGCACCGTCGCCGCGCTCGAGCGGCTCGCGGCGGCCGATGAGCGGTGGCCGGAGCTCGGCGCGCTCTACGACGAGGTGCTCGAACGCGTGCGCGAGGGCGCCGCCGAGGACATCCCCGACGCGGCCATGCGTGCCGCGCGGGTGTTCGAGCAGCGGCTGCACGACCCTGAGCGCGCGATCGCCCGGTGCGAGGAGGCGCTGAGCCACGACGACGGCAGGGTCGAGGCGCTCGAGGCGCTCGATCGACTGTACACGAGGACCGAGCGCTGGCCGAACCTCGTGGGCGTGCTGTCGCGCGAGATCGACTTTGCGCCGAGCCCGGACGCCGTGCTGACCCTCCAGTACCGCCTCGGACAGGTGCGGGAGCGCCACCTCGACGACCTCGACGGCGCGATCGCGCAGTACAGCGAGATCCTCGCGGCCGCACCCGAGCACGACGACGCGCGGCACGCGCTCGAGCGGCTCTTCGAGCACGGGGAGCGCACCGAGCAGATCGGCGCGGCGCTCGAGCCGCTCTACCGCGCGCAGGAGCGCTGGGACCGGCTGATGCGCGTACACGAGGTCCGCGTCGCGCACCTCGACGGGCTCGACGAGCGTGTCGGCGCCATGCACCGCATCGCCGAGATCGCCGAGGAGCGCGCCGGCGCCCCCGACGCGGCGTTCGTTTGGATGCAGCGCGCGCTTCTCGAAGACCCGACGCACGACCACACGCTCCATGAGGTGGAGCGGCTCGGGCGCTCGGTCGGGCAGTGGGCGCAGCTCGCCGACACCTACGCGCAGGCCCTCGACACGCCGCTCGAAGCGCCGCGAAAGGGAGAGCTCGGAGCGCGGCTCGCGCGCGTGTACGAGCACGAGCTCGGCGACATCGATCGCGCCGAGGCGACGTACCGTTACCTGCTCGGGGTCGACGCGACGAACCGGACGGCGCTCACGGCGCTCGATCGGATCTACGTGCAGGACGGCGCGCACGCGGAGCTCGCCGACGTGCTCGGGCGGCGCATCGAGGCGACCGACGACACCGTCCAGCTCGTCGACCTCAACTACCGCCTCGGGCACGTGCTCGAGAACGAGCTCGATCGCACGGACCAGGCGGTCGCGATCTACCAGCACGTGCTCGGCGAGCTCGACCCGCAGCACACGAAGACCATCAACGCGCTCGAGACGATCTACACGCGGCTCGAGGACTGGGAGCACCTGTACGGCGCGTTCGAGCACGAGCTTCAGGCAGTGTTCGGGGACTCGCAGCAGGCGGACGTGTTGGTGCGGATGGCGCGGCTGCGCGCCGGGCACCTCGCCGACCCGGAGGGCTCCATCCCGCTGTGGAACCGGGTGCTCGATCTGCGCGGCGAAGACCCGGAGGCCCTCAACGCGCTCGGCAACCTCTACGCCCACCTGAAGCGCTGGCCGGCGCTCGTCGACGTGCTCGAGCGCGAGGCCGCGGTCCTCGACGACCCGGCCGAGCGCAAGCGCGCGTACGCCGACCTCGCCCGCGTCTTCGACGACAAGCTCGGCCGCGACCGCGACGCGATCGACGCGTGGGAGCGCATCGTCGACTTCGAGCCGACCTACGCGCACGCGCTGCTGCAGATCTCGGAGATCCACCGCGCGCACGAGCGCTGGCAGGACGTCGCCGACACGCTGCACCGGCTGCTCGACCTCGACGCGTCCGCGCTCGACAACGAGCGGCGCGCGCAGGTGTATCGCCAGCTCGGGTACGCGTACGCGGAGCACCTCGACCAGCCGATCGACGCGGCCGACGCGTACCGGCGCGTGCTCGAGCTGACGCCGGGCGACGCCGCCACCCTCGACGCGCTCGAGCGCCTGTACCGGGACGAGGAGCGCTGGGAGGACGTGGTCGACGTGATGTCGCAGCGCGCGCGCGCCCTCGACGAGCCCGACGCGAAGGTCAGGCAGTGGCTCGCCGTCGCCGACGTCTGGTCCGGGCCGCTCGCGCGCCCTGCCGGCGGTATCGATGCGTACCAGCGCGTGCTCGAGCTCGACCCGAACCACCGCGTGGCCTTCGATCGCCTCGAGGCGCTCCTCGCCGAGGAGGCGCGTTGGGACGACCTGGTGCAGCTCTACCTCGGGCGCATCGACGCGACGGGCGACACCGCCGAGCGCGTCGACCTGCTCCGGCGGGCGGCCGAGGTCTACGACGTGCGCAAGGGATCGAAGGACGACGCCTTCGACGCCCTGCTGCTCGCGTGGAGCCTCGACTACACCGACGATCGCACCGTCGAGCAGCTCGAGCGTGTGACCGCCGAGGCGGACAAGTGGAAGCCGCTGCTCACCACGGCGAACGCCGCCGTGCAGCAGGTCGAGGACGCGCCGAGCAAGATCGCGATCTGCCTCGCCTGCGCCCGGTGGTACGGCCAGCGCCTCGACCACCCGCAGTACGCCGTGCCGTACTACCGGCAGATCCTCGCGCTCGATCCCAAGAACGTCCCGGCCATGCAGCAGATGGCGGATCTCTACCGCGCGACCGGGCAGTGGGACACCTACCACCAGGTCCTCGCGCGCCTCGTCGAGAGCACGGACGACCCGGCCGTGCAGGCCGAGACCTTCACGCAGATGGGCGAGGTCGCCGAGGAGCGCCTCGGCTCGATGGAGCAGGCGCAGACGCACTTCGAGCGCGCGCTCGTGGCCCGCAAGGGCCACCTGCCCGCGCTGCTCGGGCTCGAGCGGGTGCACCGCCGGGCGCAGCGCTGGGACCGGCTCGCCGACGTGCTCGAGCGGCAGGTCGGCGCGGTCGAGCGTCAAGGCGGGGACCCCGCCGGCCCTCGCATCGCCCTCGCCGAGCTGCACGAGCAGCAGACCGGCCAGGTCGATCGCGCGATCGAGGCGTACGAGCAGGTGCGCGAGGCGTCACCGGACGACGCGCGCGCTCTCGCTGGACTGCAGCGCCTGTACGGGCGGGCCGAGCGCTGGCGCGACCTCGCCGGTGTGCTCGAGGCGAAGCTCGACCTGGCCGACACCGAAGGGGAGCGCATCGCCTTGCTGCGCGGGCTCGCCGAGCTCGACCGAGTCCAGTTCGTCAAGCACGGGTCGGCCGCCGAGCGGCTCGAGGCCGTCCTCGACATCGACCCGACGCACGAAGAGTCCCTCGACGAGCTCGCCCAGCTCTACGCGCGCCTCGGCCGGTGGAACGACGTGATCGAGACGTACGAGCGCCACGTCGCGGCGACGCCCGATCGCCTCACCCGCGTGGGCCTCTACAAGCGACTCGGCGATACCTACGCCGTCGAGCTGAAGGACCCGGACCACGCGATCGACAGCTACCTGAACGTCCTCGCCATCGACCCGGACGAGCAGGAGAGCCTCGAGGCGCTCACCCGCCTCTACGAGGAGCGGGGCGACCACGCCGCCGCGCTCGACATGATGGGGCAGCTCGCCGACCAGCTCGAGCCTGGCCCCCAGCAGGTGGCGCTCCGCTACCGCATGGGGCGCATCCTCGACGAGGAGCTCGGCGACCGCGCGGGCGCGCTCGAGGCGTACGAGCGAGCCGTGAACGCCGACCCGTCCCACGTCGCCTCGCTCGAGGCGATGCGGGCGATCCACGTCGACGCCGGGGACTGGGCGGCCGCCGTGCGCGTGCTCGAGCAGGAGGCGGTGCACGCGAGCAGCGATCGTGCCGCCGCCGAGCGCCTCACGACGCTCGCCCGCATCCACGAGGAGCGCCTCGACGATCCCGATCAGGCCGTCGAGATCTACAAGGCCGCCATCGCGCGCGACCCGGCCTGCGACGCCGCGGCGCAGCGCCTCGCGACCCACTACTTCGAGCAGGGCGAGCACGCCGCGGCGCTCCCGCTGCTGTCGCGCCTCGTCCATCGGGGCGGCGGCGAGGACCGCGAGGCGCGGCACGCCATCGCGACCATGCTCGGCGAGTCCGCGAGCGCCGAGGGGGAGCACGCCGAGGCGATCAAGGCCTACCGGCGCGCGCTCGAGCTGGAGCCCGACGACGTGCGCGCGCAGGCGGGCCTCGCCGAGGCGACCTTCGCCGCGCACGACTGGGCGGACGCCGCAAAGCTGCACCAGGCGCTCGTCGACGAGAAGGGGACCGACCTCGACCGCGACGAGCTCATCGGCGCGCTCGGGCGGCTCGGCGAGGCGCGGCGGCGGCTCGGCGACGACGCCGGCGCGCAGGCCGCGTTCGAGCGGATGCTCGCTGAGGACCCGCAGCATCCGGGCGCGCTTCGGGCGCTCGTCGCGCTGCACCGCGAGGCCGGCCGCTGGCCGGAGGTGGCGGAGCACACGCAGCGCCTGCTCGACGGGACCCTCGACGACGACACGCGCTTTGGGTTGCTGACCGAGCTCGGCGCCGTGCACCGCGACCACCTCGACGACCCGACCCGGGCGACCGAGCACCTCGTCGACGCGCTCGACGTGCGGCCGGGCGACCTCGGCGTCATGCACGACCTGCTCGCGCTCTACCAGCGGCAGCGGCTGTGGCCCGAGGCGATCGACGTCATCGAGCGCATCGCCGCCGCGAACCCACGGGCGGACGCGCGCGCGAAGTACGCGTACACAGTGGGCGTCATCGCGCGTGACGAGCTCGCCGACCAGGCGCAGGCGCTGAGCGCGTTCGATCGGGCGCTCGACCACGACCCGACCCAGCTCAAGCCCTTCGAGGCGATCAACCGCATCCACCAGGACCGCAAGGACTGGAAGGGGCTCGAGCGGGCTTACCGCAAGATGCTCCACCGCGTGATGTCGGCCGGCGGCGGGGAGCCGAAGCTCCAGCACGAGCTGTGGCACCAGCTCGGGCTGATCTACCGCGACCGGCAGCGCAACCTCGACGCCGCGGCCGAGGCATTTACGATGGCGAGCAAGATCGCCCCGGACGACGCGGTCGATCACGAGATCCTCGCGGAGCTGCACGCGATCATCCCGGGCCACGCCGACAAGGCGATCGAGGAGCACCAGTGGCTGCTCCAGCGAGACCCGGCGCGCGTCGCGTCGTTCCGTGCGCTGTACCAGCACTACTTCGCGCTGCACGCCTATGACAAGGCGTTCTGCGTCGCCGGCGCGCTCTGCTTCCTCGACAAGGCGGACGAAGAGCAGCGGCGCTTCTTCGAGCAATACCGGGGCAAGGGCGTCGCGCGCCCTGCCACGGCCCGCATCGCCGACGCCGACTTCTCGCTGCTCGCGCCGCCCGAGCGCGACAAGTACGTCACCGCGATGATCCAGCTCCTCGCCCCGGCGCTCCATCGCGTCAAGGCGCAGAGCGACAAGCAGCTCAACCTGCACCGGCAGAAGTTCGTCGACCTCGCGCACCCGGAGCAGAGCGGGACGGTCGCGACCAGCTTCGCGCAGCTCGTCTCGTTCTACGCGATCCCCTACGGCGTGCGCCTGCTCTTGTCGCCCGGCACGCCGGGCGGCCTCGCCGACGTGCCAGGGAGCGCTCCGCCGGTCTTGCTCTGCGGCGCCGACCTCGCGCAGGGGTCCACCCACGGCTACGGCCCGCGGGAGATCCACTTCGCCATGGGGCGCCACCTCGCCTACTACCGGCCGGAGCACTTCGCGCGGACCTTGCTGAAGTCGCACGCCGAGCTGCGCATGGTGCTGCTCGCGGCGCTGCGCATCGCGGGTGTGGCGGGCGCGGATCCGCAGGTCGACACCTGGGCGAAGCCGCTCGCCGAGCACATCGACCAGCCGACGAAGGACCGCCTGCGCAAGATCGCGACCCGCTTCGTCGAGTCCGAGGCCGCCGTCGACATCAAGGCCTGGATGCGCGCCGTCGACCTGACCGCGAACCGGGCGGGCCTGCTCGTGTGCGACGACCTCGCGACCGCGACGCGGATGGCGCGCGCCGTCGCCGACGACAGCAGCGTCCCCGTGCCCGTGCAGGAGAAGGTGCAGGACCTGCTGCTCTACAGCGTCTCGGAGGCGTACTTCACCCTCCGAGAGCACCTCGGGCTCCAGATCCGGGTGTAGCGACCGGCGACGGGGCTGCGTCGGTCAGTCGCGCGCACCGCCGTCGCCTTCGGGCTACGCTCGACGCGTGGAGCGATCGGCACCGGAGCAGCAGCCGCGGGACCGGCGCGGGACGGAGCGCGACGGGCGCCGCGGCCGCGCGGTGACGGCCATGGTCGCCGAGGCGGTCGTGCGCGACGTGGCGGGTGCGCTCGGGGCGGCCGGGATCGCGCTGATGCCCATCAAGGGCGTGCTCCTACAGCGCTGGGTCTACGACGACCCATCGGAGCGGGCGATTACGGACGTCGACCTGCTCGTGGCCCCCGGGCGTCTCCCCGAGGCGCGCCTCCTGCTCGAGGGGCGGGGCTACGAGGCGATCGAGGAAGGCTGGCAGCTCGCGGCGGTCCTGCGGACGCCCTTTGGCATCGGGCTCGACCTACACCAGCGGCTCTTCGACCAGGCGCGTTATCGCCTCGACGAGCACGAGGTTTTTCGTAGAGGTTCCCGTAACAACTCGCTATTTGGTGTTGATGTCGTGCTCCAGGATCCGCTCGACGTGTACGCGCACTTGCTCGGCAAGCTCGCGAGCGACCACTTCGCCGCCGCGCCGGATCGTGCGGTGCGGGACCTCGTGCGCGTCGGGGAGCACGCCGCGCTCGGGCCGGAGGCGGTCGCCGAGCGCCTCGAGCGCTCCGGGCTCGCCCGGGCGGCCCGTTGGGTGCTCCCGGAGGTCGCGCGACGGACGGGCGACCCGCGGGCGCGCGCGGTGCTGTCGGCCTTGCGCGCGGACCCGGTAGGCGATTGGCTCGCCCGGTCGGCCACGGCGCTCACACGGCGCGGCCGGGCTCAGGGCGCGCTCGGCGCCGTCGCCGCGCACCTCGTCAACGACCGCGTCCCGCGAGGGCTGCGCTCCGGCGTCCGCGCGCTCGCCCGGCGGCGCAGCAAGCGGCTCGTTCGGACGCCCGGCGCGGCGCCGCCGCGCCTGCGACGCGGCCGCTAGCTGCTTGGGATGACGGCGCAGTTGCCGATCGGCTGGGCGGGCGACTTGCCGTTCGTGCACACCGTGGCGACCGCCTCGAGCGGCTCCCGGAAGAGCACCTGCGGCGGCTGATATGGCCTGCGCGGCGCGTGGCGCTCGGAGCGCTTGTCGTCGTCGTGGTTCACAGTCGTCCTTCTATCATAGGATCTTCAAGTGTACACGTTCGCCACGTGCAAGCGCGAGCTTGCGCTCGGCGGCGGGATAGAGGGCGAGCGGATCGCCCGAGTGCGTGAACGCGTTACCCGGGCAGAAGTTCATCGCGGCGCCTGCCGGCCCGAGCGCCTTGACGCGCTCCTTGGCGGCGCGCGTCGAGGCCCGCACCTTGTCGAGCTCGGGTGAGCCCGCGATCCACAGGTCGCGCAGCCGCCGCTCGTGGAGGTTCCCGACCGGCCGCCGCCACTCGACGCAGGGCAGGACGTTGCCGTAGGGATCGATCGTCACGTTCGACGAGCCGGCGCCGCAGTGCTTGGTCGGCGTGGCGCCCATGCGCTCGGCGGCCTTGCCCTTGACCGGCTCGAAGAGCTCCGGCCGCTCACGGCGCAGGCGCTCGGCGCGCTCCGACTGCAGGGCCGCGAGCGCCTGCATCCCGTCGACCGTGGGGCTCAGGGCGAGCGGCGAGCGGTCGCCGTCGTCGCGCGGCGAGACCTCGTTGTAGACGTTGAGCCGAATCCCGAGCTCGTCGGTGAGCGCGTAGAGCGCCGCCATCTCGTGCTCGTTCCAGCGGGTCATCGTGCAATTCGCGAGGACGCGCAGGCCGAGCTCGCGCATCACGCGCAGGTTCGAGACGAGGCGCTCGAAGCTGCCGCGCACGCGGGTCTGCCGGTCGTGCACGGCGGGGCTCGCGCCGTGGAAGCTCACCTCGATCATGTACGGGTCGAGCTCTTCACGGACGCGGCGCGCGAGCGGCTCCTTGAGCGCGTGGCCGTTCGACTTGATGCGCAGGATGAAGCCGAGCTCGGTCGCGCGCCGGCCGATCTCGAAGAAGCGCGGATGGGCGAGCGGCTCACCGCCGGTGAGCGTGACCTGCAGCGCGCCGAGCGCCGCCAGGTCGTCGAGCAGCGTGCAGTACTGATCGAGGCTGAGCGGCCGGCCCTCGAGGCCTAGGTCGTTGTAGCAGAACGTGCAGTCGAGGTTGCACGCGTAGGTCAGCTCGAGCATCGCCGTCGTCAGGCGATTGTCGTCCCAGGCGCGCCGCAGACGATCCCCGAGCAGGGTCATGCCGACACGGCCTCGATCGCGCCGAGCGCGCGCAGCTCGTCCGTGAACGCGCGGACATCGTCTCGCGCGCGGTCGGCCGTGACCTCGAACTTGTCGGTGAGGTGCGCGACCAGCTCGTCGGCCGTCACCCCGTCGCCTACCGACGCCTGCACCGCGCGCAGCAAGGCGGCACCGACCTCGTTGACGACGACCACCTCGGTCGTCTCTTGCAAGATCAGGATGCCCTCATCGTCGAGGACGCGAAAGCGGCTATGGCGATGCAGCCGATAGCGTTTACATGCCTGTGTCACGTCGCACCACGTCCCAGAAGCTGCCGTCGAGGGCAAAGGTGAGTATACGAACCGGCATCCGCTGAACAAGCGCGCCGACCTGCGTGAAGAGCGGCTCGTCGAGGCTCGGGTCCACGTTCGTGAAGGGGCACGACGCGGTTATCCGCGAGATCGCCTGAGGCCGCGAGCACGGGCGGCTCGCGGGCGCGTCGCCCTGCTCGAGCGCGTACAGCCCGCGGAGAGTGCAGGGCTCGAGGCTGATGTTGTCCTGGCCGAAGTCGCCCGCGAAGGGCATCGGGAGCAGCTCGATGGTCCCGTCATCGCGCGGCCGCAGGGCGTTGAGCTCGTCGCTCAGCACGCGCAGGCCGCGGTCCTTCGACAGGCCGGACAGCGTGGTCTTGCCGGCGCCCGATCGCCCGAAAAAGAGGAAGCCGTCGTCGCCGTCCGCGATGCCGGCGCTGTGCATCACGAACGCGCCCTCCCGCATCAGCAATTGGTACGCGACGAGCACGCGGAAGAGGTTCTCGAACGCGCCCTGGAAGTGGGCGTCCGCCTCGTCGACGGCGAGCTCTGCGCCGAGCGGTGCGCGGACGATCTCCGCCCAGAAGCCGATCCCGGACAGCGTCACGTGGCTCACGTCGTGCGAGATGGCGAGGCGATACTCCCAGTCCGTCGTCGGGATGGGGTGAAAGAGCGCGCTGCCGGCGTGCGCGAGGGTCGTCACGACGTCGTCGGCCGCGGGTGCGGGGTCGACGACCAGCTTGTCGAAGCGCTCGAGGACGCCGTCGCGCTCGAGCTCGTTCAGGCCGACGAAGCGGTACGTGGCGCCGGCGAAGGCGAGCCGCAGGGTGATGTCACCGGGGGCGCGTCCGAGGTGGCTCGCGCCAGGCGTGGTCAGAAAGCGCCCGTGGTCGCCGACGGCCGACGAGGGCATGGCGCTCGGAGACGGGCTCATCGGTGTCCTCGCGGGTCGAGCCACGCCGCGAGGGCGCGCGCGTAGGCCGCGCCGGCGCGCAGGCGACGCCAAAGCGGGACGGGGCGGTCGACGCGCCCGACGGTCGCGGCGAGGAGCGCGGCGGGATCCGGTGCGTCCGCGCGATCGGCCTGCGTCCACACGGCGAGACCGCGGCGGCTCGGCCGGTAGCCGAGCAGGCGGTGCAGCGTGAGCGTGCCGTCCGCGCGGGCGACGCCGACGATGTCGCCGGGCCGGTAGGCGAGCGCTGGGCGAAGCGTCACGATCTCCCCGTCGCGGAGCGCAGGGTGCATGCACGAGCCTCGGACCCGCACCTGCACCGATCGCTCGCCGGCACGCACCAGCTCGGCGAGCACACGGCCTCGCGCGCGTGCGCGAGCAGGCACGGGCGCCGGCGTCATGGGCAGGGCGGCGGGGAGGTCGGTCGTGTGCATGCGCAGCTCGTGATGGCTCGCGCGCCCCGGCTCGCGCAACCCGGCGCGAACGGGGGCGGCGGCGGTGGCGGCCCGGCGGTCAGTAGTGCCAGGGGAAGGGGGTGTAGTCTTGCGGCCGCTTCTCGAGAAACGCGTCGCGGCCCTCGACCGCCTCGTCGGTGCCGTACGCGAGGCGGGTCGCCTCGCCCGCGAAGAGCTGCTGGCCGACCAGGCCGTCGTCCACCAGGTTGAAGGCGTACTTGAGCATCCGCTGGGCGGTCGGGCTCTTCCGGCCGATCGTGTCGGCCCACTGCAGGGCGACGTGCTCGAGCTCGGCGTGCGGCACGACGGCGTTGACCATGCCCATCTCGAACGCCTCCTGCGCGGAGTAGGTCCGCCCGAGGAAGAAGATCTCCCGAGCGCGCTTCTGACCGACCTGGCGCGCGAGCAGCGCCGACCCAAACCCGCCGTCGAAGCTCGCGACGTCGGCGTCGGTCTGCTTGAAGCGGCCGTGCTCCTCGCTCGCGAGCGTCAGGTCGCAGACGACGTGCAGGCTGTGCCCGCCGCCGACCGCCCAGCCGTTGACGACCGCGATGACGACCTTCGGCATGAAGCGGATGAGCCGCTGCACCTCGAGGATGTGCAGGCGTCCGAGGCGCGCCGGATCGACCGCGAGCGGCTGGTCCCCTTCATACTTGTACCCATCCTTGCCGCGGATGCGTTGGTCGCCCCCGGAGCAGAACGCCCAGCCGCCGTCCTTCGGCGAGGGGCCGTTGCCGGTGAGCAGCACGCACCCGACGTCGCTGCTCTGCCGGGCGTGGTCGAGCGCTCGGTACAGCTCGTCGACCGTCTGCGGACGGAACGCGTTGCGGACCTCGGGCCGGTTGAACGCGATGCGCACCGTGCCCTGGTCGACGGCGCGGTGGTAGGTGATGTCGCTGAAGGTCAGCCCGCCGACGTCGACCGGCTCCCAGCGCGACGCTTCGAAGAGGTCCGAGACCAAGGCAATCTCCTGTCCGAGGGGCCCGAAGCGGGCGCGAACGCGTTAGAGCGAGCGAGGCACGAAGGCGCTACTGCAAGAACTCGGTGAGCACGCCGCTGATGCCACGCGACAGGAGCAAGAGCAGCTCCTCGCGGTCGAGCTGTCCCGCGATCCACAGCTCGATGACTGCGCGGGCGGCGGCCACGACCATCTTGGCGATGATCTTCGCCTCGCGCGGCGACACGCCGGTCAGCTCGCCGAGCGAGGGGAGCCAGGGCTCGAGGAGCTGCGCCTCGAGCTGCTCGCCGAGCTCGTTCAGCTCCGGGTCGAGCCCGTTGCTGCCCATCAGGTACCAGGCGCCGGGACCCTTCGCCTCGATGGCGCCGCAGGCCGCGTCGACGAACACCCGCACCTCGCGGAAGAGGTCGTCGGGCGGCGTCTTCGTCGAGGTCGGGAGGCGGCTCTCGAGCTCGGCCCGGAAGTCCTCGAGCACGGCGAGGATGAGCGCGTGGCGGTTCGGAAAGAAGCGGTAGACGACCGGGCGGCTGACGCCGGCCTCGTCCGCCACGCGCGGGACGCGGACCTGCTCGACGCCCTCGCTCCCGAGGATGGCCGCCGCCGTCTCGACGAGCTGCTGGCGGCGATCATCCGGGGCGAGCCGCGTTCGCGCCGGCGCGTCGGTCGGGTTTTCCTGGTCGTCGGGCATCGAGGCGTCACCGAGGCTCGCCGCACGCGGGCGAGGGCCCGAGCCGCGCGCAAGTCGCCGTCAGCGGCTCACTTCACCAGCTTCATCAGCGACGGGATGTTCATGGCGAGCGTCATGTCGCCGTCGATGACGACCTTGCCGCCCATGAACGCCTGCATCGGGTCGAGCTCGCCTTTGATGAGGGCGACCCAGTCCTCGTCGCTGACCTTGACGGTCGCCGCGGCGTCCGGGTTCTTCTCGCGGGAGACGACGTCACCGGTGTTGCTCTTGCGCAGGTCGACGACCCAGATGCCGCCGTTGTCGCCGGAGATGTCGAACTGCAGGATGGCGTCCATCGCGTTCGCCGCTTCGCGGTTTTTCTTGGCGGCGGCGTTGACCTTGTCGAAGAACTCGGCGGGGGTGTCCATGGGTATCGCTCCGTCAGGGGGAAGGGCGCCGCTCGGCCGGACGTCGACCGCGGCACCTCTGGCCGCCGGTTGTAACCGACTTCCGCGCGCTTTGCACCCTACACCGTGCGACACCGGCGCCAGCGAGCAGACGCGGGTGCGGGCGCCGGTGCGCAAACGGGCGCGGGGGGGTGTGGCGTCTGCGCCACGGATGCGGCGCTGTGCTACACCCGCGCGATGGCAGAGCGCTACGACCCCTCGATCGTCGAGCCCAAGTGGCAGCGGTACTGGCGCGACAACGACACGTTCCGAACGCCCGACGCGGGCGATGGGCCGCGCGCGTACATCCTCGACATGTTCCCGTATCCGTCCGGTGCGGGGCTGCACGTCGGTCACCCGGAGGGCTACACGGCGACCGACATCGTCGCCCGCTACAAGCGCGCGTGCGGCGTGCAGGTGCTGCACCCGATGGGCTGGGACGCGTTCGGGCTGCCGGCCGAGCAGCGCGCCATCGAGACCGGCGCGCACCCCGCCGAGACGACCGCGGCCAACATCGCCACCTTCCGGCGGCAGCTCCAGATGCTCGGGTTCAGCTACGACTGGTCGCGGGAGGTGGACACGACCGACCCGGGCTACGTGAAGTGGACGCAGTGGATCTTCCTCGAGCTCTTCGAGCGCGGGCTGGCCTATCAGAGCGAGGTGTCGGTCAACTGGTGCCCGGCGCTCGGGACAGTGCTCGCGAACGAGGAGGTCAAGGACGGGCTGAGCGAGCGCGGCGATCACCCGGTCGAGCGGCGCCCGCTCCGGCAGTGGGTGCTGAAGATCACCGAGTACGCGGACCGGCTGCTCGAAGACCTCGCGGAGGTCGAGTGGCCGAACAGCACCCGCGTGATGCAGACCGAGTGGATCGGCCGCTCGGACGGCGCGCTGGTGCGCTTCGCGCTCGAGGGCGACGCCGGCGAGGCGATCGAGGTGTTCACCACGCGCCCCGATACGCTCTTCGGGGCGACGTTCATGGCGATCGCGCCCGAGCACCCGCTGGTCGACCGCCTGACCACGGACGCCGCGCGCCCGGCGGTGCAGGCCTACGTCGCCGCGGCGCGCAACAAGAGCGACCGCGAGCGCCAGCAGACGAAGGAAAAGAGCGGCGTCTTCACCGGCGGGTACGCCATCAACCCGGTCAACGCCGCGAAGGTGCCCGTCTGGGTCGCCGACTACGTGCTGTACGGCTACGGCACGGGCGCCATCATGGCCGTCCCGGCGCACGACGAGCGCGACTTCGGTTTCGCCAAGGCGTACGGCATCCCCATCGTCGAGGTGGTGAGCCCCGAGGGCCCGCCGACCGAGGCGCCGCTGTCCGAGCCCTTCGTCGCGCCGGGCTTCGCGGTGCGCTCGGGTAAGTACGACGGCCTCGCTACGGCGGAGTTCAAGGCGCGCATCATCGACGACCTCGAGGCTCGGGGCGCGGGCGAGCGCCGCGTCGAGTACAAGCTGCGCGACTGGGTCTTCTCACGGCAGCGGTACTGGGGCGAGCCCATCCCGATCTACTTCCCGGTCGACGTCCCGGACGGCGGCGACCCGCGCCGCGGCGCTGCCTGCACGATCCGCTACGACGAGCCGATCGCCATGCGCCGCGACGAGCTCCCGCTGCGGCTGCCCGAGCTCGACGACTACCGCCCAGGCGACGACCCCCAGGGCGTGCTGGCGCGGGCGACGGACTGGCGCTTCTTCGAGCGCGACGGGCGGTGGTACGCGCGCGAGACGAACACGATGCCGCAGTGGGCCGGGTCGTGCTGGTACTTCCTTCGCTTCACCGATCCCCACAACGACGAGGCGCCGTGGAGCCCGGAGGCCGCCGCGCGGTGGCTGCCGGTCGATCTGTACGTCGGCGGGGCCGAGCACGCGGTGCTGCACCTCTTGTACGCGCGTTTTTGGCACAAGGTCCTCTTCGACGCCGGGCTCGTTCCGGTGAAGGAGCCCTTCGCGAAGCTCGTCCACCAGGGGATGATCCTCGGCGAGGTCGAGTACACCGGCTACCGCGACGAGGCAGGTGTGTGGGTGAGCGCGCCGGACGTCGCGCGGCGCGACGGCGTGCCGGTGCGGGCGTCCGACGGCGCGACGCTCGAGGAGGTGCGGCTCGGCGAGGCGCAGGTCCACAAGGACGCCGACGGCGGTTTCGTGCTCGAGGCGGCGCTCGCGGGGGCCGCGACGGTGCAGGTGGAGAGCCGCGCGCACAAGATGAGCAAGTCGCGTGGCAACGTGGTCAACCCGGACGACATCGTGCGGGCGTACGGCGCCGACGCGATGCGGGTCTACGAGATGTTCATGGGGCCGCTCGAGGCGACCAAGCCGTGGAACGCCGGCTCGATCGCAGGCGTGAAGCGCTTCATCGACCGCGTGTGGGCGGTCGCCGTGCGGGCGTGCGCGCAGGAGCGCGACGGCGCGCTCGACGAGGCGACGTTGCGGCTCCTGCACAAGACCATCGCGAAGGTGACCGAGGACATCGAGGCGATGCGCTTCAACACGGCCATCAGCGCGATGATGGTGCTGACGAACGAGCTCGGGCGGCTCGACGCGCCGCCGAGGGAGGCGGTGGCGACGCTCGCGCAGCTCGTGCATCCCTTCGCCCCGCACCTCGCCGAGGAGGTGTGGGAGGCGCTCGGGCGCGCGCCGAGCGTCCAAGCTGCGCCGTGGCCCGAGGCGGACCCGGCGCTCTGCGAGGATCCGGAGGTCGAGGTCCCGGTGCAGGTCAACGGAAAGGTCCGCGGGCGCGTGCTGCTGCCGAAGGACGCGCCCGCAGACGTCGCGGTGGCCGCCGGTCGCGCGCTCCCGACGGTCGCCGCTCAGCTCGAGGGCAAGACGCTGCGCAAGACGATCTGGGTGCCGGGCAAGATCCTCAACTTCATCGCGCGCTGACGCCCGGCGCGTCAGTTGATCCGGCAGGCCTCCAAGGAGCACTGCCCGGTCCAGACGGTCTGCGTCTTGTCGCGGCTCGGGTCCGGCGCGTGGACCACGACGTTCACCCGGCAAGGGACGGTCGTCGGACACGCGTTGTTGACGTTGACGAGCGGCATCGACGCCTTCGTCGAGCCGAATGCGGACTCGTACACGTGGTCGCCGTCCTCGTACGTGACGTACAGGCGCCAGTCGTAGGTCAGGGCCTCGGCGTCCGGGTTTTCGACGGTCACGAACGACGAGTAGCGGGGGGGGGTCTCGCCGATGAAGAGGACGCACCCGCTCTCGCTCAGGTCGATCGTCGCGCCGAGCGCCACGGCCGGGCTCTGGCACCCGAGGAACATCCCTTGAAAGAAGCGCGCCTCGGACGACTGGACGCCGCCGTTCGTGATGCGGGGGTACGGGTTCACCGGCGCCGGCATCACCGCGACCGAGAGCGATCGCGTGGTGACGAGCCCTTCGCTGTCGTGCGTGGCGACCGTGACTTTGCGCGCGCCTTCTGAGGCGAAGGTCACCTGCACCTTGCATCCCGTGCCGTCGGAGACCGTGTCCGGCGCCTCCACCGTCCAGGTGGTGTTCTTGCAGAGCATCGCGGCGTCCGTCTCGTTCTGGTCGATCACCTTCGCCGTGAGGACGTACGGCTCGCCGACGAAGGCATCGCCGGAGGTCTCGACCGAGAGCAAGGGCGGGCTGTTGATGACGTTGATCGTCAGCCGTGCGCTCGCGACGACGTCGCCGTAGGTGGCGGTCAGGGTGACGGGCACCGATCCCGCTTGCGCGAACGTGTAGCGGAAGCTCGGTCCGAAGAGCGCGTCAGGGTCCGTGCTCCACGCACCGTCGTAGATGACCCCGAGCGCGCCCGCGCTGATGTTGAGGTGCACGCTCTTGGCGACCGGGTGCGACACCCGGAAGAAGCGCGCGATGTCAGTCGGCACCCGGAGATCGACGCGCGCAGGGTTCATCAGCAGCTCGACCTTCAACGGCTCGCTCCCTCCGGGGTTCGCCTGCTCGCGGTTCCAGGCGTCACTGCGCCGCGAGTCGAAGGCGAGGGCGTCGAGCGAGGAGAACGACCCGCTCACGTAGTCCGCCGGCACGTAGTAGTAGCCGCCGTCGCCGGCGCCGCAGCCCCAGGAGTTCTTGATGATGAAGTAGCCGCCTCCGCCGATGTTCACCGCAGGACGCCCTGGCTTCGAGAGCGCCGCGTTGTCGATGAAGGCGACGATCTGCACTTCGTGTCCGCCGTACGAGCCGCTGACCTCCTTGCCCATGCCGTCCAGCCTGGTCTTCGCGTAGTTGCTGACCACGCCGCCCGCCGCGTCGTCCATGAACCCTCTGTAGACCGGGAACGAAGCGAGGAGCACGACGCCTTGGTCGAGCAAGAAGCGGTAGCGATCGAGGTCGAAGCGCTGTCCGCTCGTCCATACGTTGTACGCGCGGCTCGCCGCGACGCCCGGCCCGCCGAAGTTGACGCGCGCGTACCCGCAGACGTCGAAGAGCAAGTAGTCCGTGCAGTAGCGCCTGCTCTCGTGCGCCGTCTTCGAGCAGGTGCCCGCGTTCGGGCCCTCGCCGTAAGGGGTGCACGTATTGTCGTAGGAGTCCTCGTCTCCGTCCTTGACCGACGGCCGGCCCGTGGCGGGGTTGTACGTCCAGCCGCCCTCCGCGAGGAGCGCCTGGCCGCGGTCGACGGCCGTGTTGAGCGCACGGTCCGACCAGTAGCCGTCGCTGTAGTCGTCGCTGTCCCAGTCTTGCTTGACCTTGTTGACGAGGAACTGCTCAGAGAGGTCGTACGTGTTGCCGTTTTGCACGCGCTCACGGCTCTCGACCGAGCCGATGGCCGCGAACGCCCAGCACGTACCGCGCTTGGCTTGGTTCTTCACCGGCGAGACGAAGCGCTTGAGCGGAAACCAATACTGCGCCGCGAGCCCCGTGGGCGCGGCGCACGACGCGTCGTGGTCCGTCCCTGCGCCCGGGCGCAACGCCTCCTTCGCGTTCGACGTCGGCGCTCCCGGAGCCGCCGGGCGTGGCTCGAGGCGGGCTTTCGTCGAGGCGCCCGCGAGCGCGCTCTCGACCGCGGCGAGCGCCGCGTCCACGTCAGCGAGCGGCTTGCCGTCGAGGCTCGCCGGCGTCGGCACGGTCGCCCTCAACTCGGTGGGCAAGAGGTCGTACACCTGCTGGTAGGCCGTCGTCGCGTTGTCGACGCGCTGCGAGAGTTCGTACGAATCGACCGCGTTTCGGGCCTGCGTTCCAAGGCCGTAGAGCACCACCGTTCCGGCACCTGGGACATCTACCGGCCGCTCGCCTTCGACGGTGGGCTGCTCGGCCAGCTCATCGAGCAACGCCTCAACAGCCGGGCCGGGGTTCGGGATAGCCACGAGCTTGTCTTTGTCGTCGTCGTAGCGGGTCTGTCGCGCGGCGCGTGTCGCGTCGACCGCGCCGCTGCTCCGGACGACGATCTCGTCGGAGTCGACGCGCGCGCGGAAGTCCTCCGGCGTGAGCTCCGTCGCATCGGTCGGCGCGCGCCCTGTCCAGGCGTCGTCTTCCGTGAACCCTCCCGTCGGCGGGGCCTTCCCCCCGCCGGACGAGCCGCAGCCGGCGACGCAAAGGACAACGGTGATGAGCCCCACGAGTCGATGAGCGCTCGACTGCGCCATGACACGCCCCCCTTCGATGCCGCCGCAGAGTCCGCTCGAGCGAGCGCGGCGCTGTTACAAGGGGAGTCGGCACGGACGGCCGGAGCCCCCCAAACCCACCACATCTCGAAAACCAAGCGAACGCTCCGCCCGCGCGGCCACGCTGTCAAGTCCCAGCGCTCGTCGGTCGGCGCCGCCGAGCGGGGCCGGGGAGCGCACCGATCGAGGGGAGACGGCGCCAAGGTACCCGATCAGCGTGTCCCCGTGGCCTGGATTTGGGCTACTTCGCGGTGGCGGGGTCGGGGGGCGGGTTCGTTCCGGTGAAAGAGCCATTCGCGACGCTCGTCCACCAGGGGATGATCCTCGGCGAGGTCGAGTACACCGGCTACCGCGACGAGGCGGGTGTGTGGGCGGTCGTCGTGCGGACGTGGCGCGGCGCGACGGCGTCCCGGTGCAGGCGTCCGACGGCGCGCTCGAGGAGGCGACGTTGCGGCTCCTGCACGAGACCATCGCGAAGGTGACCGAGGACATCGAGGCGATGCGATTCAACACGGCCATCGGCGCGATGATTGTGCTGACGAACGGGCTCGGGCGCCTCGACGCGCCGCCGAGGGAGGAGGTGGCGACGGAGGCGGCGTTCGACCCGGCAGCGGCTCACTCGGGCAGCGGGATGTACTCGTCCTCGTCGCCCGGGACTTTCGGGAGGCGGCCTTCTCTCCAGTCGCGCTTGGCCTCTTCGATGCGCTCCTTGCGGCTCGAGACGAAGTTCCACCAGATGTGGCGCTTGCCCTCGAGGGGCTCGCCGCCGATGAGCGCGACGCGGCTGTCGGAGGTCGCGTGCACGGTCGCGTTCACGCCCGGCGTCAGGACCATCATGCGACCGGCGGCGGCCTCCTGCCCGTCGCAGCGCACCTCGCCTTCGACGACGTAGATCGCGCGGTCGTGGTGCTCGGCTGGTGCGTCGATCTGCGCGCCCGCGGGGAGCCTCGCCTCGACGTAAAAGAGCGGTGAGAGCGTTTCGACCGGGGACGTCACGCCGTAGGCCGAGCCTGCGAGCACCCGCGCTCGCGCCGCGCCTACTTCGACCTCGGGCAGCGTGTCGGCCGCGTGGTGGTGAAACTCCGGCGCCATCTCTTCGCTCGCCACAGGCAGGGCTACCCAGAGCTGCAGGCCGTGCAACCGAGGACCGCGCGCCCGCTCCTCCGCGCTGCTGCGCTCCGAGTGGACGATGCCCCGACCGGCGGTCATCCAGTTGATGGCGCCGGGCCGGATCGCCAGATGCGAGCCCAGACTATCGCGGTGCACGATCTCGCCCTCGAAGAGGTAGGTCACCGTGGCGAGGTTGATGTGCGGATGTGGACGCACGTCCATGCCGCTCCCGGGCGCCATGGTCACAGGGCCGAAGTGATCGAGGAAGATGAACGGGCCGACCAGGCGCCTGGCGACCGACGGCAGGATGCGCCGGACGCTGAACCCGCCGAGGTCTCGCGGCCGCCCGTCGATGAGCGTCTCGACGACCGGCGTCGACTCGCACGGCGCGCAGGCAGGATCGATAGCGGGTCGGACACTCATGATGGGCCTCTCTTCCTCTCGGAGCCCGCGAGGCTCGACGCGCGACGAGCTCGGAGGGTGACAGCCAGGGATCCTGCGCCAGGGGCCCCGGCGCGCGCAAGGGGTTGGGGAGCGGACGGCGTCGCGCGAACCTGCGTAACCCCATGGGTCCGCCGCTCACTCCTTCGTCAGGGCGGTGGCGATCCTTTCGAAGACTTCGCCGCCGTGGCTGAAGGGGGCGGCGGCGGTCATGTCGGAGATGGCGGTCCAATGGGCGGCGACGTCTTCGGCGGTCGCGTCGGCACCCAGGGAGACGCCGCGGCCTTCGACGATCTGGACTGTCGAAAAGTAGCCGGCGCCGGCCTCGATGATGGCGCCGGTGGGGGCGTCGGCGGAGCAGAGGTAGAGGGCGGCGGCGGTGACGAGCTCGGGCTGGAGGCGCTCGAAGAGTGCAGGGTCGATGCCGAGGGACTCGGTCATGCGGGTCGCGGCGATCGGGGCGACGGCGTTGACGCGGATGTCGTTGCGCTGGCCTTCGAGCTTGAGCGTGTTCATCAGGCCGACGAGCCCGAGCTTGGCCGCGCTGTAGTTTGACTGACCGAAGTTTCCGTACAGGCCCGATGACGACGTGGTCATGAGGACGCGCCCGTAGCCCCGGTCGAGCATATGCGGCCACGCGGCCTTGGTGACGTAGACGCTGCCGAGCAGGTGGACGTTCAGGACTGTTTCGAAGTCGTCGAGGGTCACCTTCTTGAAGGTCTTGTCGCGGAGGATGCCGGCGTTGTTGATCAGCACGTCGACCCGCCCCCATCGGTCGATCGCCGACGCGACGAGGTGCTCGGCGCCTGCCCGGTCGCAGACCGACGCGCCGTTGGCGATCGCCTCTCCGCCCGCGGCCTCGATCTCGCGCACGACCTCATCCGCCACCGCGCTCGAGCCGCCGCTGCCGTCGAGCGCGCCGCCGAGGTCGTTCACGACGACGCGCGCGCCGCGTCGCGCCAACTCAACGGCGTGTGCGCGACCGAGCCCCGCACCGGCGCCCGTGACGATCGCGACCTGCCCGTCGAACCGAATCTGCTCTGCCGTCATCTCGCCGCTCCTGTCTGTGGTGCCCCGACGTGAAGTCTCGCGCGAGCGTAGCAGTTCCGTGGGCAGCGCCCGCCGCACCCGCGGACCGGACGGGCACTTCGACGCGCCTCTCGGCCGGTAGCGACCGGTTTCAAGTGGGGCGACCCCGAGATCCACGGCTTCGGGATGACGCACCTGAGCGGGGTCGGCTGCCCGGACCTGGGCGTCCCCGTGGTCGTGCCGTTCACCGGCGCGCCGCCTGGGTCGTTCGAGGCGGCCGGCAGCGCCTACCGCGACGAGGCCGCGCACGCGGGCTACTACACGGTCTATCTCGAGGGTCCCGCCGCGCTCGCCGAGCTCACCGCGACCCCTCGTACGGCGGTCTTGCGCTTTCGCTTCGATTTGAGATGGCGCCCGATCGTCCCGGCCTCTGAGCGTGCGCGGGTTCGGGGCCGGGATCGGGTTCGATTCGTGGGAAGCAACTCGATGTCGACGGGAGGCACCACAACATATCGTGGCCACCGACCGTCGTCGACCACATCATGTAGTGGGCCGTAGACGGCCTGAGGAGTTGCTTCCCACGAATCGGGTTCGGGCTCGGGTTCGGGCACGGGCGCGGGCTCGGGCTCGGGCTCGGGCTGTGGAGGTAAGCCGCTCAGGGCCCGAATGCGTTTACCGGGGGGTTGCAGCGCTGCGAGCTTCGGGTTCTGAGTGGTTCGATGAGCGAGCGCCCCCGCAGGACCCGACTGAGGAATACTCTGAGTATTTCGCAGGGAGGGGCCGAGGAGGTAAGCCGCTCAGCGGGCCTGGGGCGCCCTGAATCCGCAGTGCGCATCGGATGTTCGCGCGCCTTCCGGAACCTCGCGGCGTTGTCAATGCTCGACGATGCTCCGCATCGCCTGCGCTTGTCGCCTTGCGAGAACCCGAAATTCGCATCGAACCTCCTTCGCGAACTACGGACCCAGGGCGCCCTCAGGGCCCGAATGCGCTCTCACCGGCCGCCGCGCTTGAGCTCCGTCAACACCAACTTCGCCACCGCCTTCAGTGTCTCGAAGACGCCCTCACCGGTCGTGGCCACCGCGGGGAACTCCGGCACGCCGTCCGGGTTCAGCTCGGCGCGCAGCTCCTCGATGGAGGCCACCGCCGGCATGTCTCGCTTGTTGTACTGGACGACGTAGGGGACCTTGTCGAGGCTGTAGCCTTGTTCGACCAGGTTTGATTGGAGGTTTTCCATCGATTCGATGTTCGCCTCCATGCGTGCAATCTGCGAGTCCACGACGAAGACCACGCCGTCGACGCCCTTGAGGATGAGCTTGCGGCTCGCGTCGTAGAAGACCTGGCCGGGGACGGTGTAGAGGTGGAAGCGGGTCTTGAACCCGCGGATTTCACCCAGCGCAAGCGGCAAAAAGTCGAAGAACAGCGTCCGCTCTGTCTCCGTCGCGAGGGATATCATCTTCCCCTTCGCCTCGGGATTCGTCTTGTTGTAGATGTATTGGAGGTTGGTCGTCTTCCCACACAGGCCGGGCCCGTAGTAGACGATTTTGCAGTTGATCTCTCGCGAGAGGTAGTTGATGAACGACATCTGTTCAGCCCTTAGTCGTTAAACAGTTTATCGATATCGTCATCGGTGATTTCTGCGAAAGCACCGCTCTGGTGAGAGGTCTCCGCCTTGACCGCCAATGCTTCGAAGATCGAGTCGAGCTGTTCACTGGCTTTCTTTACTCGGAGACGTACCAGTCCGAGGCTGGTCTTGTTGTCGAAGATGACGACGAGAATGACGCGCTTGCCCACGAGCTGGATGTGGATGTTCGAGCGCTCACCCTCGTGGAACTGGGTGCTGAACTCGTTCTCGCGGAGCAGCTTGGCGATGCCACCGGTCGCCGCGATGTTACCCGCCGTCAGCGACGCGAGCGAGGTGGTGTCGAGCTGCCCCGTCTCGCCGGCGGCCGCGATGAGCTGGCCGTTCTTGTCGATGATGAAGACGACCTGGGCGTTGGCCGCGCGAACCAGGTGGTCCACCACGGCCTGGACCTGGTGGAACTCCCGCTCGTACATCACCATTTGCGGACTAGCCATGCGCTTCCTCCGGTCGCCCCGAGCCGTGGACACTGTTTAGCAAAGGCTGCTTGTCATGTAAAGATTTAGTGTGCCTTGAACCCGTTGGGTGGCCATCTTACCTCAAATCTGGGCGCCGGTGGCCCGTACCGTGTGCCTCGCGCCGTGCGGACTGTCGAGGCGACCTTGGCCGGGGAGCGCGCAGCGGTCGACTTCCGCGCGCCATCGTGCTCAGACTCTCGGGTGCTCTCCACCGTACTCCGCCTCGCGCGAAACGTCGCCCGTCTGCCGCTCTATCCACTCCGCCTCGCAGCTCGCTCGCGCGCGCCGCGCGAGCTGTGGGTGGAGGTCTCGGTCCGCCCGAGGGTGCTCGAGCTCGTCCAGCCGATGCGCGCGCTCGCTCGCTTCGTGCCGGCGCTGCGCCCCGCGCTGGCGACCTCCATCGAGGCGGTCCGTCGCGCGATCGACACCGCGGTCGACGATCCACGCGTCGCCGGCGTGGTCTTCGTCGTGCCGCCGCTGCACTGCGGCTGGGCGACCGCGACGAGCCTGCGCGATCAGGTGGAGCGCTGCCGCCGCGCCGGCAAGCAGACCGTCGTCTACCTCGTGCGCGGGGGCGGGCACCGCGAGCTGTACGTAGCGACGGCGGCCGAGCGCGTGCTCGCGGCCCCGCACGCGCTGATCGACCTGAGCGGCATGTCGGTCGAAGCGATCTATCTGCGGCCGCTGCTCGAGCGTGCGGGCGTCTCGGTCGAGCGCTTCGCGCGCAAGGAGTACAAGACCGCCTGGGAGAGCTTCGCGCTCGACCAGATGAGCGAGGGGCAGCGCGAGCAGCTCGAGGCGCTCCTCGGCTCGCTCGACCGGGCCCTGCGGACCGCGCTCGCGTCGCGTCCACGCCTCGACGACGCGGCGGTCGCCTCGCTCTTCGAGCGCGCGTGGTGGCAAACGGAAGACGCGGTCGACGTCGGGCTCCTCGACGGCACCTGCTACGAGGACGAGCTGCCCGCCCGGCTCGCCGAGTCACCCGCCGATCGCGCGGCGCCGGTGGCTGGCGCCGATCCGCTCACGCAGCGCGCCGGGGCGGTCGTGGCTGCCGCCGATCCGCAGCCCGCCAAGGTCGAGCGCGCCGGTCGCTACCAGGCGCTCCGTCGGCGCCCCTTCTTCGAACCGCTCCGCACCCCCCCGTATATCGCGGTGGTCGCGATCAGAGGCGCGATCGCCGAGGAGATCCCGGGGCGTGGCCCGATGCGGCAGAAGGTCGCCGCGGCCCTGCGGACGGCGCGGGCGGATGAGCGCGCGCTCGGCGTGCTGCTGTGGGTCAGCTCACCGGGTGGCTCGGCGAGCGCCAGCGACGCGCTGTACCGAGAGGTCGAGCGCGTCCGCGAGAAGAAGCCCGTCGTCGCGTACTTCGGGGACGTCGCGGCGAGCGGCGGGTACTACGTCGCGGCCGGCGCCGACGCGATCGTCGCGCAGCCGAGCAGCCTCACGGGCTCGATCGGCGTCGTCTCCGCGCGCCTCGACGCGAGCGCGCTCCTCGAACGCCTCGGCCTACACACCGAGGTCATCCGAACGGCGCCACACGCGGACATGGGGTCGATGCGCCGGCCGCTGAGCGACGACGAGCGCGCGATCTGGGACCGCGAGCTGGACGCCTTTTACGAACGCTTCGTCTCGCTGGTGTCGGAGGGGCGCGGGGACTCGCTCGAGGCGACCGAGCGCAAGGCGCGGGGGCGCGTCTACTCAGGGGCCGCGGCCGCCGAGGCGTCCCTCGTCGACCGGCTCGGGGGGCTCGAAGTGGCGCTCGACGAGCTCAAGTCGCGGCTCGACGTCTCGGACGCGGTCAAGGCACGCCTTCGGCCGCGGCTCGTGCACGTGCAGGACGTCGACGTGCCGCCTGCGCCGCCGCCTTCGTCCAGCGCGGTCGGCGCCGTGATGTCGGCGACGGCGGTACGCGCGCTCGCGCCCGAGCTGGGTGATCTGCTCGCGCTGCTCGGCGCGGAGGACCGCGTGCTCTACTACGCGCCGCTCGTCGCCCACCTGCGGTTCCGGTAGGGGTAGGGGACGGCCCGCCGGAAGCGCTCGCGGCCGGGGCCTGCGCGGCTGCGTGGCGCTGGGCAAGCGCGGGGCACGCTGCGCGGGGCGGCGAGCGGTGCGCGGGGCGGCGAGCAGCGCGGCGGCGGCGCAGGAGGTGCGGCGGGCGTGTCCGCTGCGCTATCGTGCCGCCGGGAGGTCTGTTGCGATGGACACACGGCGTACGAGCGAGCCAGCCGGCGCGCGCGGTTCGACCCAAGCCGGGTGCGGCGCCCTCCGTGCAGCCGTGCGCGTCGCGCGGCGTCGTCGGGACGTTCCCCTCGCGCTCGCGTGCGTCGCGGCCGTAACGCTCACGCTCGGCTGCGCTGGTACGCCAGCCGTCCGGCCGGGGCCGCTGCCCGCCGGGGCGAGCTTCGAGGGCGTCTGGCAGTCGCCGCAGTACGGCCGGATGGAGCTGTGCCGCGCGGGGCAGGCGACCTTCGGCACCTACGCGAAGGACGATCGCCGCGGCCGCATCTTCGGGACCGTGGAGGGCGACCTCATGCGCTTCCGCTGGAGCGAAGAGCGGGCGCTCGTCCCCTCACATCCGCAGCAGGCTTCTGGGCGCGGGCGCTTCCGCCTCGAGGTCGGGCAGGACGGAGATCAGTACCTCGTCGGCGTGTGGGGCCTCGACGCGCACGAGTCCGGCGGAGGGCCGTGGAACGCCGTCAAGCTGCGCCACACGGCGCCCACGCAATGCCGGGGTCCGTCACAGGCCGCGGCGCCGGGCTCGTGGGGGGAAGAGGACACGGACTGAGCGCGCCCCGTTGCTCCGTGCGGGGCCGGCCGCGGGGGCCGAGGGCGGTCAGTTCGACACGCGAACGATCGCGCAGTCGGTCCAGGAGGCGTCCCGCACGCGCTGGCACAGGCTCGCGAGGTTGGCGTCGCAGTCGACGACCGCGCCCTCAGAGGCGCGGCCCCCGGCGTCGTAGACCGGGCCCTGAAGGGCGACCCACCGGCCCTGAAAGTCCGGTGTGTTGCAGATCTGGTTCCACGTCATTCGGTTGGCCATCGTTCAGCTCCCGAGCGCGACGGCGCCCGATGGGGCGCCGTCCGTCCCGGCTCGTCGCGAGCCTGGGCTGCTCACTGTCGCAAGGAAGGCCCCTCGCAGGGGCCGGCTTCTACAGCCCCTCGGCCGAGGGGGCTCGCTTCAGCGGAGGGAAGCTTCACACTCCCTTTCGGCGCGAGCAAGGAGAAAAAATCCGAGCGGTCGCTTTCTGGTTGACACGTTGACAGAAGTGTGATCCGCAGGCCCGCGGCGCCGGCTCCCAGGGTGTGGACGCGGTCAGGGGAGGGGGCAAGTGCGCGGCGAGAAGTGCGTGCGAGCCGGTCCATCCGCGCCTACCGCGCGCAGCCGCCGAAAGAGCACCGCGGCGCTGTCGCACGCGCGCTGCTGGACGAGCACGCGCACCTGCTGACCCCCCCGGGCGGCGATCTGCGCGCGCAGCCGGCCCACGTCCGGGTCGCGGTCGCCGACCAAGCGTGCCGCGCGGCTGAGGTTCGCGATGGCGCCTGCCATGTTGCCCTCGGCGACGGCTTGCGAGCCCTCGCGGGTGAGCTGCGCCGCGCGCGTCGCGGGGTCGTCGGCGGCCCGTTGCTCGGCTCGCCGCCTCGCCTCGGCGTTTGCGGCCGCCTGCTGCGCCTCACGCTCGGCCTCGGCCTTCGCGGCCGCCTGCTGCGCCGCGCGCTCGGCCTCGGCCTTTTCCCTGGCCGCGCGCGCCGCCTCCTCAGCTCTCGCGCGCTCCGCCGCCCTCGCGCGTTCGGCTTCGGCGCGGCGGGCTGCCTCCTGCGCGGCGCGCCGCGCCTCGGCGGCCTGCTTCTCCCGGGCGTCCTCCTTGGCCTGTTCCTGCGCGGTGCTGGTGTGCGCCGACGTGGGTGCTTCGGCGCCGGTCCCGTTGGGGGCGCGCTCCGAGTCGTGGTCCTGCGGCTGCGACGGTGGCGGGGCTGGCGCCACCGGGAGCGCTCTCGGGCCGTTCGTCGATGGCTCGGCGCCGCCGTCACGCGCGTCGCCATGGGCGGCGCCCGTGACCGCCCCCGGACCTTCACCGGTGGGAGCGCTTCCGGCGGCGGTCGCGTCGTCCGGGGTGTGCGCGGCCGGACGTGACAGGCCCGCGTACGCGGCGATACCGCCCGCGACGACGGCCGCGGCGAGCAGCCCAAAGAGGGGCGCGCGGCGCTTGAGCGGGAGCGTCGGAGGCAGCGTGGCGTACCCTGGCGCGTCGGCGGGCGGGTCGGTGCGGTGGGAGTACGTGAAATCGCCGCCGCCGGGGGAGCTCGTCGCGGAGGCTCCCGAGCCCACGGCCGTTGGCCCGACGCGCTGCGATCCGTCGGGTCCGCGTCCAGACTGAGGGGCGCCGGAGCGCCTCGAAGGGAGAGCGTCGCTTGGAACCGATGTGCCGGGGAGCGACACCGGCGGTGGTGAGATCGTGGCCGCGTGCGCGAACGCGCCGCTCGCCGGCCGGAGCGACCAGGCCGACGGCTCGCCCTGCTGCCCAGTGAGCTCGTGGTAGAAGTCGACGACGCTCTGCTGGCGGTCCTCCGGGGCCTTCGACAGCGCGCGCATGATGGCCGCTTCGCGATGCTCGCTGAGCGCGCCTCGTTCGAGCGCGAGCGGCGCGGGCTCTTCCATGAGGTGCTTGGTGGCCCACTCCCAGGGAGTCTTCGCGACGAAGGGCAGTCGCCCTGCGAGCATCTCGTACGTGAGCACGCCGAGCGAATAGATGTCGGAGCGCGCGTCGAGCGCGCCGCCGTTGAACTGCTCGGGGCTCATGTACGGCGGCGTGCCGAGGATCATCCCCTGCTGTGTGAGGGTCGCGCTCGCCTTCCCCTCGGCCTCGCTGCGCTTGGCGATACCGAAGTCGAGCACCTTGACGAAGTCGCGCTGACCGGCGCGCACTGTGAGCAAGATGTTCTCGGGCTTCAGGTCGCGGTGCACGATGCCGAGCCCGTGCGCCTCGGACAGCGAGCCGCAGATCTGTGAGACGATGTGGTCGGTGCGCGCGGTGGTGAAGGCGCCCCGGGAGAGCGCCGCGCCGAGGTTCTCGCCCTCGATGTACTCCATCACGATGATGAGGGGCCCGTCGCGCACCTCACCAAAGTCGTAGAACTGCACCGTGTTCGGGTGGCTGAGCGAGATGACGGTCGCGCACTCGCGATGGAAGCGCGCGACGATCTGCGGGTCTTTGTTCAGCTCGACGTGGAGGGTCTTGATCGCGACCGGTCGCTCCGCCGTGCCCATCGTTTGGAGCGCGAAGTAGACCTTGCCCATGCCGCCCTCGCCGAGGGGGCGGACGACGCGGTAGCGGCCGAGCAGGGTGCGCCCGATCAGCGGGTCCGCCGACACCGCGGGCCCGACGTCGAGCCCGTGCCCACAGTGGTGGCAAAAGCGCGCGTGGTCGTCGTTGGCGTGCGCGCAGTCGGGGCAGGTCTTGGGCATCGGCAGATCGGAGGCAGGGCGCGTGCCGCGGCGTGGTTACGTAGGGCGCCGCGGCTCAGTGTAGCAAGCGGGGGGCGGCAACGCGGCGGCGTGGGCGGTCAGGCGGTCAGGCGGTCAGGCGGCCGACTGGTTCGACGAGGCGGCGCGCGTCTGCGAAGCCGGCTGGTCGTCGGCGTGCTGGTAGTAAGCGTAGTAGTCGCGCGAGCCGTCCATGCGCAGATCGACGTCGTTCAGGACGCCCCCTACGAGCCTCGCCTGAACGTCGCGCAGGTGACGGAGCGCCGCCCGCACGGCTTCCCGGGTCGTCTGCCGCGCCTTGACGACGAGGATGGCGCCGCCGCACTGTGGCGCGAGGATGGCGGCGTCGGTCACGGCGCCGAGGGGTGCGCTGTCGAAGATGACCCTGTCGTAGCGCGACAGGGCGTCGTCGAGCAGCCGCTTGAGGCGCTCGGTGTGGAGCAGCTCGGCGGGGTTCGGCGGGACCGGCCCGCAGGGCAGGACCGAGAGGTTCGGCACGTCGGTCTGCTGGATGATGTCGTCGAGGCCTCGCTGTACGGCGAGCGCCGTGCTGAAGCCGTCCTCGTCGTCGAGGCCGAACACTCGGTGCAGGCGCGGCTTGCGCAGATCGCCGTCGATGAGGAGCACCCGCTGGCCGCTCTGGGCGAAGGCGATGCCGAGGTTGCAGGCGACGGTGGTCTTGCCGTCCTGCGGGCTCGCGCTCGTCACGACGAGCGAACGGAGCGACTCGGTCGCCGACATGAACGTGAGGTTGGTTCGGACGGTGCGGCAGGACTCGGCCGCCGCGGACATCGGGTGCGTGTGCACGACACGCTCGACGGCCGTGGACGGGTCGACGGCGCCGCGCGCTTCCCGTCGCTTCTTCGTGCGGCCGGGGGCGTCCATGCGCGGGAGGATGCCGAGCACGGTCAGGCCGAGCGCCTCGACGTCCGCGACGGTCCGCAGGCGTCGGTCGAGCATGCCGAGCAGCAGGGCGATGCACACCCCGAGCAGGCCCCCACCGAGGAGGCCGGCGGCGACGTTGAGGCTCACCTTCGGCGCCACGGCTTGGTGCGGGACGAGGGCGTCGTCCACGACGCGGACGTGGGTCGTGCGGAGCAGGCGGGTGAGGTTCGTCTCCGTAGTCCGCTTGAGGAGCAGGTCGTAGAGCTTCTCGTCGTTCGTGCGCTTGCGGTTCAGGCGGTCGTACTCGATCTCGCGCAGGTTGAGACGCAGCCCGGCCTGCTGCGCATCCGCCAGCGCCCGGCTCATCCCGGCCTCGACCGCTCGCACCTCGGCGAGGTCGGCGCGCGAGGACGCCATCAGGCCGGTCAGCGCGTCGTTGAGCTCCTTGCGCATGACGACGAGCTGGCTCTGGAGCTCTTTGATCTTCGGGTGCTCCGGCCCGTAGCGGATCGAAAGCGAGGCCTCCTTGGCCGCCTTCTCCCGGATGTCGGTGCGCAGATCCGCGAGCGCCGGGTCGTCGCCGAAGACGCTGGCCGCGAGGTTCTCGGGGTGGTCCTTGTCGGCGTGCTCGAGGCGCTTCACGCGCGCCTCTAGCTCGATGCGATGGATACGCGCTCTGGTGAGGCGCTCGTTGTAGCTCTGGATCTCCTCGGCGACGATGTTCTGCCGGTCGTGCAGGGAGACGGACAGGATGTGGTGCGACTTCTTGAAGTCGTAGAGCGCCAGCTCGGCCTCAGAAAGATCCTTGCGCGCCGTGTCGAGCTGCTTGCCGAGCCAGTCGAGCGCGTCGACCGTCGAGCCCAGCCGGTCCTGCATGGTCTTCTCGATGTAGGCGTGGGCGATCGCGTTTGCGAGCGAGGCGGCGCGCTCCGGGTTCGTGTCCCGGACCCGCAGGTGGACGAGGCGCGTATCCTTGACGGGGTCGACGACGAGCTTCTTTTGCAGCAGCGCGGCGGCGACGTCTACCGAGGGCGGCTTCCACGAGGCGCGCTCGCTCGGCGGGACGCCGAAGAACGACGGGTCGTGGTCGAGACCGAGGTCCTTGACGACACGCTCGGCGACGGCGCGGCTCGCGATGATGCGGTTTTGCGTCTCGAAAAACTCCTTGCTCATCAAGAAGTTCGAGACCGGGGCCGCGATGTCCTGGACCGACTGGCCGAGCGGCTGCGTCGGGCTCGGGTCGTATTCGAGGGTCGCGACGGCCTCATAGCGCTTCGGCATCCGGAGCGTGATGAAGGTCACCGCCGCGACCACGACGGCCGTGACGATGAGGATGAGCCAGCGGTACCGGAGGAGCGCGGCGAGCTGTTGGGCCAGCGGGGCGCTGCTCTGCGCCTCGGCGTCTGCGATGGGGGTCAGGTGCTGCACGGGAGCCGGCCGGGAGCCTTCAACATAGGGCACGGAGGGTCAACTGGGCGGGACGCGCCAGGGCGCAATTCCGCTCGGTGGATGCCCGCGCCTGCGGCAGAGCCCGCCCCCGCCCCCGCCCCAGCCCGGGTCGCCATTCCTTCCTGGAAATATGGGACCAGATGAATTCTCCAAAAAAAACATCAAAATCCTCAT
>JAGQJE010000351.1 GCA_020430775.1 Myxococcales bacterium | reverse complement strand
GCCCGACCATCGTCACCTTGAACCCAGACCGCATCGTCGACGTGCGCGCCAAAGCCCCCGCAACGGCCGCCTAGGACCGACACCCGCACAATCACCCGACCCGACAACTACCTTGACGAGCGCCGCGCCCGCACCCGCACCCGCGCCCGCTCCCGCGCCCGCGTCCGTGCCCGAACCCGATCCCGTGCCCGAACCCGACGCCGTTCCCGTGCCCGATCCCGTGCCCGCACCCGTCCCCGCGCGGCCAGCGCGGGTGGCGGACCCTGGGTCACGGCGGCGTCTTCGCTTCGCGGCCGCGTTCGATCGCGCGGTTGTGCTGCACGAGCGTCTCGCTGAAGGTGTGTCGGCCGTCCCCGCGCGCGACGAAGTAGAGGTAGTCGTGGTGGGCGGGCTCGAGCACGGCCTCGATGGCGGGCAGGCCCGGGTTCGCGATGGGGCCGGGCGGGAGGCCCGAGTGCCGGTACGTGTTGTACGGGTTCGCCGGGTCGGCGAGCATCGCGGGTGTGATGACCCCGTCGTAGCCGGCGCACGAGGGGGCGGCCTTGGGATCGACGAGGCAACCATACGCCGCCGTCGGATCGGCCTGGAGGCGTGCGCGCGGCTGAAACGTCGTCGACCGCAGCCGGTTCAGGAACACCCCGGCGATGATCGGCCGCTCCTCGGGAACGGCTGCCTCGCGCTCGACGATCGAGGCGAGCGTCAGCACTTGATACGGCCCCCACCCGAGCTCGTCGTGTAGACGACGCATCCCCTCGCTCGCCCACAGCGGCGCGGTCCGGGCCCGTTCGTTGTCCACCATGCGCGCGACCACCAGCGACGGCGCCGACCCGCTCCGGAAGTCGTAGGTGTCCGGGAAGAGGTAGCCCTCGGCGCTCGGGCCGGGGATGTCGAGGCGGTCGAGCAGCCCTCGGTCGGTCGTCGCGTCGAGGAAGCCCTGCGCCGAGCAGATGCCGAACGTCTCGAGGCGCACCGCGATGTCGAAGCGGTTGAAGCCCTCCGGGATCAGCACGCGCGTGTCTACCTCACCGAAGCCGGTCGAGAGCCGGCGCAAGAGCTGCGAGGGCGTGAGCCGATCGGTGAGCTGCACCGTCCCCGCGCGCAGGCTCTCGTCCGCGTGCAGCAGCCGCATGTACATCGAGAAGAGCCACGCGTGATCGATGACACCGCGGGCCTCGAGGGTGCGGGCGAGCACCCGCGCCGGCGTGCCGGGCGCGACCTCGAGCGCGATGACCCGACCCTGTCCCACGTGCGGCTCGTTTGGGTAGACGAGGAGCACCCACGCGAGGCCACTGACCCCGAGCAGCACGCCGAGGACGAGCGCCGCGATCAGCGCTCGGAGCCGCGCCCGCCGCCCCGGCCTTTTCGTGAGCCAGCGCCACCGCCGGCGCGCGCCGGGCGCGGGCGCCTCGGGCGCCTCGGGCTCGGCCCCGGCGACTGCATCATCGCTTCGATCTGCGCGTCGTCCCACGTGCCTTCGGCCTTTGCGTCGAGGTAGCTCTGGAGCAAGAGCGCAGCCGCCGACTGATCGACCAGATGGCGCTGCGCGCGACCGCGCACGTTGGCCGCCCGGAGCGAGCGCTCGGCGGCGACGGTGGTTAGCCGCTCGTCCCAGAGCTCGACCGGACAATCAAAGCGCGCCGCGAGGGCCGCCGCAAACGCCCGCGCGCGTCGCGCGGAGGCTCCCTCGGCGCCCTCGAGCGTGAGCGGGAGGCCCACCACGATCTCCCCGGGCCGCTCGGCCCCTAACGCGGCCTCGACCCGCTCCGCCACCGCGTCGTGCCCACCCGCGCCCGGCACCGTCGCCAGCGGCAACGCGAGCCGGCGCGCGTCGTCCGACCACGCGAGACCGACGCGCGCCTCGCCGGGATCGACGCCGAGGATCCGCACACAGTCGCTCTATCAGACCGGCGGGCACACAACCAGCGCGCGGGTGCGGGCGCGGGGTCGATTCGGAATCGGGCGCGGGATCGGGATCGGGCGCGGGCACGGGATCGGGCGCGGGCACGGGGTCGGGCGCGGGCACGGGGTCGGGCGCGGGCACGGGTGCGGGCACGGGAGCGGGAGCGGGCACGGGATCGGGCTCGATTCGTGGGAAGTAACTCGGGGTCTGGGGCTGCAAAGGATCGACTTGAGGGATCGGGGATGCGATCGTCGGGGCATGTTCATGTCGACGTCGCGGCAGCGTGGCCTGTTCGAACAGGAGATGACGCTGCCGGATAGGGCTCGCCGT
>JAGQJE010000006.1 GCA_020430775.1 Myxococcales bacterium | reverse complement strand
CGACGATCGCCCCCCCAGAGTGCTGCGAGTTGCAGTAGGCGAGCCCGCTGATGAAGAGCACGAGCTCGTTCGGCTCGCACGCGACGATCTTCCGGTTCGACATGATCCGGTCATCGAGCCGGACCCACGTCACGACGGCACCGACGGAGACGGGCGCGCCTCGACCTGAAAGAGCGGGTGCTCCCCGTCGCCCGGCTCCGCGACGATCGCGTGGGGGTCGATGATGGCGATGCCGGTGTCGAGGACGGCGACGAGGTGGGTCTCGATGTCGACCGCGTCATCTACGCCGGTGTCGATGTTCCACTTCGCAGCCCACTTCGCGTAGACCTCGTCGAGGCGCGCATCGAGGTCGTCAGCGGCGCCCTCGGGCCACGGGCGCTCGAAGAGCTCGAACTCGTTCGGCGCGAGCCGGTCCTCGAGGTAGAGTTCCATCTGCTCGATGACGCCCGGGCTCCGCGGCGCGAAGTCCTCGAACCGCAACCGCTCGAGCCTCCCGATGCGGACCTTGAGCGGCTGTTGCCCGACGTACTCCGCGAGGTCCCACCGGATCTCCTCGATCGCGCCGTCAAGCGCCTCGCGCCGCGTCGCGTGCGGGTAGCCCTGCCCGGTGTTGATCGACTCGGCCCGAAAGGCCCCCTCGATCCAGTACGCGTATCGCTCCTCGGCCGGCTTTCTCTTCGTCATCGGACCTCCCGTATCGGTGTGGGTGGGGTGGGCGCCATCACGTGGACGACGCCTAACAGGACGGAGACGGCCTCTCGCGCGAGGGCGGCGAGCTGCTCGCGCTCACGGGCGGTGAGGTGGCCGTCGGACAGGGCCCCGGCATAGGTCGAGCCGACCGAGCCCGCCGATTCGAGCACGCGGCGGAGCTGCTCGAGGTCGCCCGCGGCGCGCATGGCCGTCTTGCGGTCGATGTCGAGGTCCTCCGCGATGGCCGCGACGCTTGGCCACGCCTTGGAGCTGCGCCCTTGTCTCATCGCTAGGTACCCGTAGACGAGCTTTGCGGGCAGGCTCAGGCCGTCGCGGCGGTAGATGCTGGCGGG
>JAGQJE010000350.1 GCA_020430775.1 Myxococcales bacterium | reverse complement strand
CGCTCCCGCACCCGCTCCCGCTCCCGCTGCCGCCGCGCCGGTCCGCCGGAGGGGGCCGCCGACGATCCCCGCGGCCGCCGCCGCGACGGCGCCCGTCTCGGTGCCCGCACCGTCCCTGGCGCCCGCGGGCGTGGAGCGGCCCGGCGACGACGACGCGCCGCCGATGGACCCGGCCACCGAGGCGCACCTCCGAGACGTCTTCGCGGAGTACCTCGCGTGCCGCGGCGCACAGGGCCAGCGGACCGAGGGGCTCCGGTTCGAGCCGTTCGCCGCAAACCTCGCACGCACCCGCGCGCGCATCCTCGCCCGCTCGGGCGCGACCGAGGTCCGCTTCTCGGTCTACGTCAAGGACGGAAAGGCCGCGATCAAGGCGCGGCCTTCGCACCGCTGAGCGGCCCGCCCGGCGGCGCGGTCAGCCGTCGAAGTGGAGGTTCCGCTCGAAGTCTGCCGCGCTCGTCGCCGCCTGCAGCGCGATCTCCTTCGAGATGACGCCGTCGCGGTAGAGCCGCGTCAGGTGCTGGTCGAAGGTCTGCATCCCGTACGCTTCGCCGCCCTCCTCGATCAGCTCCTTCAGCGCTCCGGCGTGTGTCGGCTCGAGGATGACCTGCCGCACGGCCTCCGTCGCCCGGAGGATCTCGACCGCGGGGCACATCCCGTGGTCCTGGTCCCGCGGCAGCAGCCGCTGCGAGATGATCGCCTGGAGGTTCTCCGACAGGCGGGAGCGCACCTGCGCCTGGTCGCGCGGATCGAAGCTGCTCAAGATGCGCCCGATCGTGCGCTGCGCGTCCGTCGTGTGGAGCGTCGAGTACACGACGTGGCCGGTCTCCGCCGCCTTCAGGGCGATGTCGATCGACTCGGCGTCGCGCATCTCGCCGACGAGGATCACGTCTGGATCTTGACGGAGCGCCGCGCGCAGGCCTGAGACGAAGCTCTCGGTGTCGATGCCGATCTCTCGCTGCGAGAGCGAGGCCTTGTCGTTCTTGTGCAGGAACTCGATCGGGTCCTCGATCGTCACGATGTGCGACATCCGGGTCTCGTTGATGTGCCGGATGATGCCCGCGAGGGTGCTCGACTTGCCTGCGCCCGTCGCCCCCGTGACCAGCACGAGCCCGCGATCGACGTTGGCGATGTGCTGCACGATGGGAGGCAGGCCGAGCGCCTCGAGGGTGGGGATCTCGTTCGGGATGATGCGGAACACCAGCCCGAGCGACCCGCGCTGGCGGTACACGTTCACGCGAAAGCGCGCGAGCCCAGCCACCGCATACGAGAGGTCCACCTCGCGCAGGCCGTCGAACCCCGCGGCCACGGCGCTGCCCTGGACGACCTCCTGGGCGAGCTCCGCGGTGTCCTGCGGCGTGAGGACCGGGAAGTTCCGCGACGGGATGAGACGCTTGCGGATGCGGTAGCTCGGCCGCGCTCCCGGGCGAAAGTGCACGTCGCTCGCGCCGGCGCGCACGCCCTGGGCGAGGAGCTGATGGAAGTGGTCGAGCTGCATCCGTCCTATCCCTCCGGCGGGAGGCCACGCCGACCCCAGGATACCCCATGCGCCGGGCGGCGCGTGTACCACGAAAGGAGGGCGGCCGCCCAGCGCACGCGCCGCCGCCTTCCCAGAGTAGATTTCCCGCGGGGCCGCGGCCTTCCCAGAGTAGATTTCGCTCGGCGCGGGGCCGCTCGCGGGTCTCTCCTGCCTCGGAGGATCGCGGAAGCGACGGCTTCCGAGGGTAGAGGCGGCGCAACGGGTCGGCGGCACGCTCGATGGGCGGGTGCCGCGCCGCGCGCTCGGCTGCTAGGCTCGGCGGCCAGATGTCCTACACCGTGTTCGCGCGCAAGTACCGCCCGCAGACCTTCGAGGCGCTGGCGGGCCAGGAGCACGTCGCCCGGACCCTATCGAACGCGATCGAGTCGAACCGCGTCGCCCACGCGTTCTTGTTCACGGGCGTCCGCGGCGTCGGCAAGACCACGGCGGCCCGCATCCTCGCGAAGGCGCTCTGCTGCGAGCGCGGGCCGACTCCGACGCCCTGCAACGAGTGCGATCGCTGTCGCGACATCACGGCCGGTGTCGACGTCGACGTCCAAGAGATCGACGGCGCCTCGAACAACGGCGTCGACGACGTCCGCCGGCTCCAGGAGACGCTGCCCTTCGCCCCGGCGCGCGGCAAGCTCAAGATCGTCATCGTCGACGAGGTGCACATGCTCTCGACGGGGGCGTTCAACGCGTTCTTGAAGACGCTCGAGGAGCCTCCGGCGCACGTGAAGTTCATCTTCGCGACGACCGAGGTACACAAAGTCCCCGTCACGATCCGCTCGCGCTGCCAGCGCTACGACTTCCGCCTGATCCCCCAGCCGGTGATCGCCGAGCGCGTCCGCGAGATCCTCGCCGTCGAGGCGGTCGACGCCGACGACGAGGCGATCGACATCGTGAGCGCCGAGGCGGCCGGCTCCATGCGCGACGCGCTCACGCTCCTCGACCAGCTCGTGGCGCTCGCGGGCGAGCGGCTGGTCGGGTCCGAGGTCGTCCGCGCGCTCGGCATCGCGAGCCGCGGCGCGCTTCGAGGGCTCCTCGCCGCGACGCTCGAGGGCGACGCCGCCGCCGTGCTCGAGGCGGTCCGCGCGCTCTACGACCAGGGCGCCGACATCCGCCACCTGACCGCGCAGCTCCTGTCCTACGCGCGAGACCTGGTCGTGCTGCGCGTCACCGGGGACGAGAGCGCGCTCGTCGACCTCGTCCCCGAGGAGCGGCGCGCCGCCGCGGAGCTCGCCGCCCAGGTCGACGCTCCCGAGCTCCAGCGCACGTTCGCGATGCTCTCGAAGCTCGCCGACGAGGTGACGGTGTCCGCCTCTCCCGACATCGTCCTCGAGATGGGGCTCGTCCGCCTGGCGAGCCGGCCCCGGCTGCGCGAGGTCTCGGCGCTCATCGCCGACCTCGAGGCGCTCCGGGCGCAGCTCGGCGGCGACGGACCGACCGGCGGCGGGCCCTCTCGCGGTGGCAGCCCGCCTCGGGGCGAACGGCGCCGAGACGGCGGTCGGCCGTCGCCCGCGGCGCCCTCGCGCG
>JAGQJE010000349.1 GCA_020430775.1 Myxococcales bacterium | reverse complement strand
GCTCGACCGCCTCGTGCGGGCGCTCGCCGAGGCCGAGCGGCCTGCCATCGTCGCCGGACCTGCCCCGCTCGCGCAGCGCGGCGCGCGCGCGGACGTCGCCACGCTCACCCGGGCGACTGGCGCGGTGTTGTTCGCCGACGCGACGAGCCAGCTCCGGTTCACCGGCGGCGCTCTCCCGGGTCGCGTGTTCGCGTTCGACGCCGCGCTCCGGAGCGCGACAGGCCGCGCGGCTCTCGCACCCGACCTCGTGCTCCAGCTCGGCGCGCCGCCGGTCGGCAAGGGGTGGGAGCTGCTGGCCGCCGAGCGCTCCGCACCGACCCGCTACCTCGTCGCTCCCGCCGGCTGGCCCGACCCGATGAGCGACGCGCGCGGGCTCGTGCGGGCGGACGTCGGGCGGACGGCGGCGGCGGTCGTCGAGCGCCTCCGGGGCGGGGCGCCGGGCGGCCCTCGACCATCGGCCCTCGCGTTCAGGGCGCGTTGGGAAGCCGTCGACGCGGCTGCCGCGCGCGCCGCCGTCGAGATCGCGACCGAGGGGTTCGGCGAGCCCGCCGTCGTGCGCGCCGTCGTCGACGCGCTCGACGCCGGTGACCTCCTGATGATCGGCAACAGCCTGCCGGTGCGCCACCTCGACACCTGGGCGTCGCACCGCGTGCGCGACGTCGGCGTCCTCAGCCAGCGCGGCGCGAGCGGGATCGACGGGCTCATCGCCGGTGGCGCCGGAGCGGCGGCCGCCTCCGGCGCGAGGACGGTCGCGCTGCTCGGCGACGTCAGCTTCCTGCACGGCGCGGGGGGGCTCGCCCTGACGCGCGCGCTCACCGCGCCCTTCGTCGTGGTCGTCCTGAACAACGGCGGCGGGCGCATCTTCGAGCAGCTCCCCGTCGCCGGGCGCGCAGGCGACGCCATCGGTCACTTCACCACGCCGCACGAGACCGATCTGCAGCACGCGGCGAGGCTGCACGGCGCCCACTTTGCGCGCGTCGCGTCCGAAAGCGCGCTACGCTCCGCGCTCGGGGAGGCGCTCGGGCGTACGGCCTGCACCGTCCTCGAGGCGCGCGTCCCGGACGACGGGGCGCGCGGGGCGGGCGCACGGCTCTTCGCTGCACTGCATGACGCGATGGCTCAGCTCGCAGGGGACGGCGCATGAGCGACTCGCTGCTGGTTCTGCATGGCTTCACGGGATCCTCGTCGATGTGGGACGAGGTGTGTGAAGGGCTGCCGCCCCACCTGCGCATCTTCGCGATCGATCTGCTTGGACACGAGCTCTCGCGGCTCGGTGAGCACACCCCCGGCGTCGCGACCCACCCGTGGAGCTTCGAAGAGGAGATCGACCGCTTGGGAGACGCGCTGATCGCGCTCCCTGAGCCCGCGCACGTCTGCGGCTACTCGCTCGGTGCGCGCGTCGCGCTCAGCCTCGCCGTGCGGCATCCGGGCCGCTGCGCCTCGCTCACGCTGATCGGCGTGCACCCGGGGCTCGAGGACACGGCCGAGCGCGAGGCGAGGCGCCGCGACGATGACCAGCTCGCCGCGCTGCTGCGCGGGTTGGGCATGGAGTGGTTCGTGCGCTACTGGGAGCGCCGCGCGCTCTTCGCCTCGCAGTCCCAGCTGGACACCGCGCGGCTGCAGGCGCAGCGCGTGCGCCGCCTCTGCCACAAGGCCGAAGGGCTCGCGCGGAGCCTCGAGGTGCTCGGCCTCGGGCGCATGCCCGCGTACTGGTCCGCGCTGCCCAAGCTGACGATGCCCGTCCGCTTGCTCGTGGGCGCCGAGGACGCGAAGTTCGCGGCGATCGCGGAGCGCATTCGGACGCTCCGCCCGGCGACGGAGGTGCAAGTGGTCGACGGTGCAGGGCACAACCTCGTCCTCGAGCGTCCCGACGTCGTGCGCGCCACGCTCGATGTCGTGCTCGGCGCATGAGCGAGCAGGTCGGCGCGACGCCCGCGCGCGGCAGCCTCCTCGCGTGGGTCCTCGCCGCGCGGCCCGCGACGCTCAGCGCGGCCGTCGTCCCCGTCGTGGTCGGGACCGCGTGCGCCTACACTGCGCGGGGGCTGCGGCTCGGGCCGGCGCTCGCGGCGCTCGCCGGCGCGTGCTGCATCCAGGTCGGCACCAATTTCGCCAACGACCTTTTCGACTTCGAGAAGGGCGCCGACACCGCCGATCGGCTCGGGCCGGTGCGCGCCGCGCAGGCGGGGTTGCTCACGCCGCGGGCGCTCCGGGTGGGGACGTTCGTCGTGTTCGCGCTCGCGGTGCTCACGGGCGTCTACCTGACCGCCGTCGCCGGCCCGGCGGTCGTCGTCGTCGGGGTCGCGGCGATACTGTCCGGCCTCGCGTACACGGGCGGACCCTATCCGCTCGGCTACAACGGGCTCGGCGACCTCTTCGTCATGGTGTTCTTCGGGTTCGTCGCCGTGTGCACGACCGCGTTCGTGCAGGTCGGCGCGGTCCCCGCCGTCGCGGTCTGGGCCTCGGTGCCCGTGGGCGCGCTCGCGACGGCGATCCTCGTCGTGAACAACGTCCGCGACGCGGAGGGTGACGCGAGGGCCGGCAAGCGCACGCTCGCCGTGCGCCTCGGGCGGCGCGCCGGCGTGCTCGAGTACCAAGCGCTCGTCGTGACGGCCTACGCCGTGCCCGTCCTGCTCCTCGCGCTCAGCCTCTCCGGTCCGTGGGTGCTGCTGCCGCTCGTGACGCTGCCGGCCGGGGCGCAGCTCAGCAGGCGCATCGCACGCGAGCACGGCGCCGCGCTCAACCCGGTGCTCGTCGGGACGGCGAAGCTCCAGCTCTTCTACGGGCTGCTCTTCGCCGCCGGGCTCGCGCTCGGGTCGTAGGGGCGGGTGGGGTGCTGCCGATGCCCGGTCGCCGGCTCGATGTCCGCCGCACCGCGTTCGAGCGGCCGATCGCCGAGGTGCGGACGGGCGCGCGGGCGTGGGGCGTGCGCCGGGGATGGTCCGTGTGGGTGTCGGTGTCGACGCGCGACGCGCCGCCGCTCGTCGGTTGGGGCGAGGCGTGTCCGCTCCCGGGGTACTCCCCCGACACCTTCGAGGGCGCGGGCGAGGCGCTCGAGGCGCTGTGTCGCGAGGGCCTGCCTGCGCTCTCCCCGGACCCGGGCGAGGCGCTGGCGCAGGTGGACTCGTGCGTCGCGCGCGTCCCCGTCTCGGCGCCGAGCGTCCGCTTCGCGGTCGAGACGGCGCTGCTCGACCTGCTGAGCCGGCGCGAGGGCGTCGCAGTCCATCGCCTGCTCGGTGCAGACGGGCGCCGCCGCGTCGCGCTGTCGGCCTTGCTCCCTCGTGGGCCGGGGCGCGACCCTCGCGCCGAGCTGCGCGCCGCGCTCGAGGAGGCGCGAGCCCGCATGGACGACGGCGTCCGGACCTTCAAGGTCAAGCTCGGCGGAGGGCTCGACGATGCCGGCTACGACCTGCTCGACGCGCTGCGGGACGCGCTCGGCCCGGGCGTGCGGCTGAGGGCGGACGCGAACGGGACGTGGCCTCGCGGCGGGCACACGCCGCGGCTCGCGCGCCTCGCGGGGGCCGAGGTGGAGCTGGTGGAAGAGCCGGTGCCCTTTCGCGCGCTGTGGGAGCCCGACGAGCGTTTGCCACCCGTCGCGCTCGCGCTCGACGAGTCGATGGTGGGCGTCCCGGATCCGCAGGTCGCGCGGTGGCTCGAGCGCCCGGACGTGCGCGCGATCGTCCTGAAGCCGGCCGTCCTGGGTGGCGCGCGGCGCTGCCTGTCGCTCGCCGCCCTCGCGCGCGCGCGAGGCGTCCTCCCGACGGTGTCGCACCTCTTCGGGGGGCCGGTCGCCTGGGCCGCGGAAGCCGCCCTCGCGCTGGCGCTCGACGCCGACGGGCCGTCCCTCGCGGCCGGACTCTGGCCGCACGCCGGGCTTGGGGCGGCCGGCGACGATCTTTGCGCGGCGTGGATCGAACGGGGCAGGCTGCGTCCGCCGCAACCGCCGGGGCCCACCCTCGCGGCATCGGCGCTTCCCGTGCGCGCCAGCCCGAGCGAGCGGCTTCATCGTGAGGCCGTCGCGGCGCTCGACGCGGGCGCGCTGAGCCTGCAGGCGGCGGCGCGCGACCACCCGGACCGGCCCGCGCTCGTCACCCGCGAGCGCGTTCACACCTATGCCGACCTCGCCGCACGGAGCGCGGCCGTAGCGCGGTGGCTCGCTGATAGGGGTGTGGTCCCGGGCTCCGCCGATGCGCGCGTCGCCGTCGTGCCCACCCGCACGGTCGAGACGGCCGCGCTCGTCTACGCGATCATCGAGCTCGGCGTCCCCTTCGTCGCGGTGCACCCCCGGCTGACACCGCGCGAGCGCGCCGCCCTCATCGCGGCGACGCGGCCGACGCTCGTCCTCGACGCGCCCATTCAGTTGCCCGAGCGCGGCGGCGCGGACCGTGCCCCCGCCCCAGCGCCGATCGCGCCGGAGGCCCCGCTCGCGATCCTGTCCACGTCCGGCACCTCCGGCACGCCGAAGGCGGCCGTGCTCTCGCGCCGGGCGTTCGCGGCGTCCGCCCTCGCCAGCGCGGCGAACCTCGGGGTCGCGCCGGACGAGCGGTGGCTGCTCGCCATCCCGCCGGCGCACGTCGGCGGCCTCAGCGTGTTGACGCGGATGCTCATCGCGCGGCGGACGGTGGTGCTCGGCGACAGCGAGCGCTTCGAGGTCGCGGCGTTCACGGAGCAGCTCGTCCGGGACCGCGTGACGCTCTGCTCGCTCGTGCCGACGATGCTCCATCAGGTGCTCCGCGAGCGACCCGACTGGCGCCCACCGGCGACCCTGCGCGGGATCCTGCTCGGCGGCGCCGCCGCGAGCGCCGGGCTGCTCGAGGCGGCGCGGCGGCGCGACGTGCCCGTGCTGACGACCTACGGCCTGACCGAGGCCTGCTCACAGGTCGCGACCGAGCGACCCGGCGCCGAGCGAGCTACGCCGGGCGGGGTCGGCCCGGCGCTCGCAGGCGTTGGGCTTCGGGTCGCCGGCGACGACGCGATCGAGGTGTCCGGGCCGACGCTCTTCAGCGGGTACCTGGACGACGACGCGGGGGACCGCGACTGGAGGGCCTGGTGGCCGACCGGCGATCACGGCTGGCTCGACGCCGACGGCGGCCTGCATCTGCTCGGGCGGCGCACCGACCTCATCGTCACCGGTGGTGAGAACGTGTATCCGGCGGCGGTCGAGCGCGTGCTCGAAGCGCTCGCGCCGGTGCGGGCCGCCTGCGTCTTCGGCGTCCCGGACCCCGAGTGGGGTGCGCTCGTCGTCGCCGCGATCGTCCCGGCCGCGGACGGCGCCCTCTCGGACCCGCGCGAAGCCGCGTCGCTGCGCGCCGCCGTGGGGCGCGCCGTGACGGAAGCGCTCGCCCCACACGCGCGGCCGCG
>JAGQJE010000348.1 GCA_020430775.1 Myxococcales bacterium | reverse complement strand
ACTCCGCAACCAGCGCGCGCCACTCCTCTTGACTGCGCCGCTGTCGGCGCGGGGATACAGAAGACATGCCTCACGGCCTATCGCGACTACGCCGCCACGCTACGAGGCGGTCCGTAAGGCCCTTACCGCACACCGTCTGCTCCGCCGAAGCGTTCCAGCAGCACGGCGTGGAGAAAGAGCGCCTCGTCGAGGGTCGGGTAGACCGTCTCGCGCATCACTTCGCGAGGCGGGCGAGCAGCTCCGCGTGCTCATCGAGCACCCGAGCCGCGGCACGTCGAAACGCGGGGCGAACGCCGACGCGTTGCAAGTACTCCGTCGCGGCCTCGTTCAGCACGGACGCCAACGTGCGGTCGTTCTGCGCGGCGAAGGCGCGAAGCTCGTCGAGCACCTCCGCGTCCATCTTGGAGCTGAACTTCACCGAGACCGCCATAAAGAAGAGCATGGCCAGTGCGGCTTGCTTCGTCAAGACGTGTCAAGCCGGCACCGGTGCCTGACGTCCGGCCCACGCCGACGCGCGGCCGGCACCGGCGGTCGCCGCTACTCGTCGAGGACGCCGTGGGCGCGGAGGAAGGGCTCGATGTGCTGCCACAGGGTCGCAAAGGGGCAGTCGCTGTGCGCGCAGTCGAGGGCGTGCAGCGTGCCGTTGCGGGCCGCGCGCGCGAGGCGCTCGCCGTGACTGAAGGGAATCACCGCGTCGCGGGTGCCGTGCAGGATGAGCACGGGCACGTCGAGGTCGCGGAGGACCGCCTCGTTGTCGAAGGGGTCGCGGACGAAGGGGCGCGGGATGAGCCAGCGGCGCATCAGGCGGGCGAGGCTCGCGAAGCCGGACTGGATGACGAGCACCCGAGGCGCACGCCGCGCGGCGACACCGCACGCGACGCCCGAGCCGAGCGAGCGCCCGTGCAGGACGACGCGGCTCCGGTCGACCTCGGGGCGCTCGAGGGCGAGATCGAGCAGCCGCGTCGCGTCGTCGACGAGGTGCGCCTCGGTAGGCGAGCCGTCCGAGCGGCCGTAGCCGCGGTACTCCGGGAGCAGCACGGAGACGCCCGCCCTGCGGTAGGCCTCGAGCGGCTCGACCCAGTCGTCGACGCTCTCGCCGTTTCCGTGCGCGAAGAGGACCATCGGCCCCGGCGAGGCGGCGCTGCGGCCGTCCCCGAGCAACCACCAAGCGCGGCTGACGCCCTCGTCGGTAGACACGGAGAGCACGGCGTCGACGCCGGGGGCGACGTCGTCGGCGCAGTGCACGCGGCGCGGGTGCAGCAGGCGCGGGCGCGCGGAGGTGTCGGCGCCGCCCTCGCAGACCGGACCGCGCGGTCCGGGGAAGACGATGCCGCGCTGAAAGCGCCAGGCGAACGCGAGGTGACCGGCGAACAGAGCGGCGATGGCGACGAGCACGCCGCCGAGGATACACGCCCACCTCCGTCGCCGCGTCGCCCTCACCGCCGGTCATCGTGCCCTCGGTCCCGCGCCGGGGCCACCTCGCGCCCGCACCGCGAAGCTACTCTCGGAACCCTCCGCGACGGCGCCCGAGCGCACGCGAATCTACTCTCGGAACCTCCGAATCCCGGCTCATCGCGGGCGAACCCACCCTCCAGACGGAGGCGTTGACCAAATCCGCTCGAAGACCCCGATCAGCGAGCGTTCGCGCGCGACGACCCGAGAGCGTTCCTCGCGAAATGGCGCGATGGCGCCATCTTCGACGAGGTCCAGCGCGTACCCGATCTCGCCTCGTACTTGCAGGGAGAGGTCGATCGGGACCCTCGCCCCGGTCGCTTCATCGTGACCGGCTCGGAGCACCTCTCGATCACCGCGACCACCTCCCAGTCGCTGGCCGGCCGGAGCGCGCCGCTGCATCTCCTCCCGCTCGCATGGAGCGAAATCCGCACGACCGCACACGCGGGCGACGACCTGTTCTCGACGCTGTGGCGCGGAGGCTACCCCGCCATCTTCGACCGGGGCATCCCGCCCGAGCGATGGCTCGCGGCGTACGTACGCACCTACGTCGAGCGCGACGTCCGACAGCTCTTGAACATCGGCGACCAAGCGGCGTTCCAGACCTTCACCACGTTGTGCGCAGGGCGCGCGGGACAGCAGGTCAACCTCTCCAGCTTGGGTGCCGATGCGGATATCTCTCAACCGACCGCGCGGTCGTGGCTCTCAGTGCTCGAGGCATCCTTCCTGGTCTTTCGGCTGCGCCCATGGCACCGCAACCTCGGCAAGCAGCTCGTAAAGACCCCCAAGCTCTACTTTCACGACACGGGCCTGCTCTGCTGGCTGCTCGGCATCCGCAAACCGGACCACCTCGCGACGTATCCGCTGCGCGGCGCCGTGTTCGAGAACTGGGTCGTCGCGGACGTGTACAAGCAGTTGGTGAACCAAGCCGCACCCCTGGGGCTGTGGTTCTACCGCGACAAGCGCGGAAACGAGGTCGACCTGCTGCTCGACCGGGGCGTCGAGGTCGCGGGTGTCGAGATCAAGTCGGGGCAGACCGTGGCAAGCGACTTCTTCGAGACGCTCGACGCGCTGCGAGAGCTCTGGGACGCCGTGCGCGCCGCGCCGCGCTTTCGTCCGATACTCCTGCACGGGGGCTCGACGCGCGAGCGTCGGACGCGTGGGGAGGTGATCGGCTGGCGTGACGTCAGCGCGCTGACCGCGGGGGCCTAGCGCGCGCGCACGTCGGTCCGCCTGCGAGCGCACGCGGCCTGCGAGCGCGCCTCTGCGCCTCGCACGCCTCGGCGCCGCGGGGCGTCAGTCGGGGCAGCTCCCGAAGCGGGCGAAGTCGAAGTCGAGGCAGCCTTGGGGGGTCGAGAAGCTGCCGTTGGCAACCACCGAGCAGTTGTTCGCGTCGTTCGGATCGGTGCACTGGACGCAGACCTTCTGAAGGCGCTCGCATTCGGCGCTCTCGGGGGAGCACGCCTCGAGGAAGCTCAAGTACTGGGCGTCGCACTTCGCGTCGTCGCCGGCGGTCGCCACGCTCTTGCACGACGCGCTGTTGTCGGCGTCGTCGCAACTGGCGCACAACGTGGTGAGGTTGGCGCATGTGTTGATGAGGCCGGTGCCGCCGTCCGGCTGCTCGCCGCCCGTGCCGCCACCGCACCCCGCCGCCGTTACGAACGCACAGAACGCCACCACCACGAGAGCTCTTGAAGCCATGTTTCCCTCCTCGGGTGGCGGGCCGCTCAACGCCGCGTCCGGCACCACTGCCCGCGAGGTTAGCAGGTCAGACGGCGGGTCGAGCGAGATCCGCAGACCGGCACGGGGGCTACCAGCGGGTCGTCCGTGCGGTGCGAGCCGCGGTGTTCACGCCGAGGCCAGCGGCGGGTTGCCGAGGATGAGATCCGCGGCGCGCTCGGCGACGGCGACGACGGGGGCGTGGGTGTTGCCCGAGGGGAGCCGCGGGAAGATCGACGCGTCGACGACCCGGAGGCCCGCCAGCCCATGCACCCGCAGCGCGTCGTCGACGACCGCGGCGGGGTCGTCGGCGGGGCCCATCGCAGCCGAGCCCACCGGGTGGTAGACGCTCATGCCGTCGCTGCGCCAGAAGTCGAGGATCTCGGCGTCGGTCTGCACCGCGTCACCTGGGACCAGCTCGTGCGTCGCGGCCGAGGCAAAGGGCTCGGTCGCGTAGATCGTGCGGAGCAGCTTGAACCCCTCGACGGCGAGCGCCTGGTCGTGCTCGGTCGCGAGGTAGTGGTGCAGGACCTCCGGCGCGTCTGTCGGGTCGAGGCTCCGCGCGTGGACGCTGCCGCGCGAGGTGGGTCGGACGAAGGTGACCGTCGCGTTCACGCCGCACTCCGGGCTCGCGACCATCTTGCCGCGCTCGTCCTGTCTGCCCGCGCCGGGGGTGAAGTGGAGCTGAAAGATGGGCCGCTCGGCGCCCTCGTTCGGCACGAACGCACCGACCTCCGCGGCGGGAAAGGTCAGCGGGCCGGTCTTGGTGACGAGGTACTTGAGCGTGTTGAAGACCACGCGCGGGAACTTCCCGTCTTCTGAGAGCGTCTTCGGCGTCTTCACGCCCATCTGGACCCAGACCTGAAAGTGGTCCTGCAGGTTTGCGCCGACGCCGGGGAGCGCGTGGCGCACCTCGACGCCGAGGGCGCGCAGCACCTCCGGGTCACCGACGCCCGACAGCTCGAGCAGCGGCGGCGTGTTGTAGGCGCCGGCCGCGAGGATGACCTCCACGCTGGCATCCACGGTGTGCGATCGGCCCCTCTTGTCGAGGTACTCGACGCCGACCGCGCGCTTGCCGTCGAGGCGCACGCGCTTCGCGGTCGCGTGCGTAGTGATGGTGAGGTTTGGGCGCGCCTTCACGTCGGGCGAGAGGAACGCGTCCGCGGCGCTCCACCGCTGGCGGTCCTTTTGGTTCACGTGGACGCGGCCGATGCCCTCCTGCGTCTCGCCGTTCAGGTCGTCGTTGCGGGGGATGCCGGCGTTGACGGCGGCGTCGACGTAGGTGTCGCTGATGGCGTAGTGCCAGGCGGGGAGCGTGACGTTCATCTCGCCGCCGCGGCCGTGGTACGCGCCGGCGGGGCCCGGCTCGAAGTGCTCGGACCGCTTGAAGTACGGGAGCAACGCGTCGTAGCTCCAGCCCTCACAGCCGGGGAGCGCGGCCCAGGCGTCATAGTCCTCGCGCTGGCCGCGCATGTAGATCTGGCCGTTGATCGAGGAGCAGCCCCCGAGGACGCGGCCGCGCACGATGTGCACGCGGCGGCCGTTCAGGTGGGGCTCGGGCTCCGTGTAGTAGACGTTGCTGACCGAGCGGTCGTACATCAGGCGGCTGAACCCGATGCCCATCTTGATGAGCGGGTTGTTGTCCTTGCCGCCCGCCTCGAGGAGCAAGACGCTGCGGCGCGGATCGGCCGAGAGCCGGTTCGCGAGACAGCAGCCCGCCGAGCCCGCACCCACCACGATGAAGTCGTACGTGCCCTCACCCGTCATCGACCCCTCCGCCGTGCTGCTCGCGCCTGCGCGCTGCCGGAGCCTACCATCGCCGCCGACCGGGCCGCGGCTCGAACCGACGATGCGCGCGAGGGAGGCGCGCGAAGCATGAACGCGGACGTCGCGGTCGCGCGGCCGCTGCGAGCGGCGCTGCAGCGCGAGTGGCTGCTGCTGGTGTTCGCGGCCGTCGGGGTGGCCCTCGCGTGGATCGATCCGCAACCGGCGAGCGCGTACCGGCGGTGGCTCCACGTGCCGTCGCTCGCCGGGCTCACGGGGCTGCTCATCGCGATCCAGGCGATCGGCGACAGCGGGCTCGTGCAACGAGCGGCGGCGAAGCTATTGCTGCGGATGCGTTCGGTCCGTGGCGTCGGCCTGCTGATGGTCGCGGCAGCGGCGCTGCTCTCGATGGTGCTCACGAACGATGTCAGCCTCTTCCTCATCGTGCCGCCGACCCTGGCGCTTGGGGGGCTGTGCCGGCTGCCCGTCGGCCGGGTGGTCGTGCTGGAGGCGCTCGCGGTGAACGCCGGATCGTCGCTCAGCCCGATCGGCAACCCGCAAAACCTCCTGCTCTGGCAGCGCGCGGGCGTGTCGTTTGTCGGGTTCATGTGGGCGATGCTGCCGGCGGCGAGCGTGATGTGCGCGCTGGTGGCGGGCCTGGCCTGGTGCTGGCTCCCGGCGGAACAGATCACGCTCGCGGCGGGCGCCCTCGAGGCGGAGCGCGTGCGTCGACCGCTCGCGGCGCTTGGCGTGGTCGCGTTGGTGGGGATGGTGGTAACGCTCGAGGCCGGGCGGGCAGTGGTGGGGCTCGGGGCGGTGCTCGTCGCGTTCGGGCTGCTGGCGCGGGGCTCGCTTCGGCGTGCGGACTGGCTGCTGCTGTCGACCCTCGCGGTGATCTTCGTCGCGCTCGGCCACGCCGGAGCGCTACCGCCCGTGCGCGGGGCGCTCGAGCGGCTCGACCTCAGCCGGCCGCTGGTCGCGTACGTCGCCGGGATCGGCCTCTCACAGGTCATCAGCAACGTCCCGGCGACCGTCCTCTTGATGGAGCGCGTGCACGACCCGCTCGCGCTCGCGGTGGCCGTGAACGTCGGCGGCTTTGGGCTCGCGATCGGCTCGCTCGCGAACCTCATCGCCCTGCGGCTCGCGCGGCTTCCGCACGGCGTGCGGCTGCTGCACCGCGTGTCCGTCCCCTTCCTGCTGGTGTGCGCGCCGCTCGTGTACCTGTCGTGGCGCTGGCTTGGCTGAGGGCGGGCGCGGAGGACGCGCGGACCAGGTCGCGACGTTCTGCCGCGGCGGTTACGCGTCTCGGTCCCGCCCCGCTTCGGTCGTGAGGACCTCGACGCCGGCTTGCGGGGTGTCGTAGCGCTGGCCGACAAACGCCTCGAGCCAGTCGCCCGGAACCGCTCGCACCACCTCACCGCTGGTTCGCGAGGCGCCCTCGGCGAGCTCCATCGAGATGAGCCGCCGGACCGGCACATCGGCGAGCGGGTCGTAGGGCGAGTCACGCACGACGATCTCGCCCGCATCGACTCGTCGCCTCGACGTGTAGTCCCGCTCCCACAGCAGGCGCGTCAGAAACACGTCCCCGTCGAAGCCTCCGGTCGCGCCGGCCGCGGGCATCGCCTTGAAGCAGTAAAAGCGCTCGGTGAAGCGAAGCGGGGCGTCGAGCTCGGCGCCCACCTGCCCTCGCAGCTCGAGGAACGCCACGTCGTGGCGCTCGACCTTGGCGACGATCGGTGCGCCGTCGCACCTACCCTCGGAAGCGGAGGCGGGCGCGGGGCCCACGGTGAATTCGAGCTTCGCCAGCTTCTTCGGCTCACCATAGCGCTCGCGCCCGCGCAGGACGCTGTCCTCGCCCTCCATCGGCATCGCCAGCACGTAGTAGCCCGCGCAGCCCTCGTAGGAGCACGCGACGCCGACGGTCGCCGCGCGCACCTGCACCGTCCTGTCGCGGCTGAGGTGCATCGCGACGTCTGCGACCTGGACGAACACCTCGGGAGAGCCCGCGGGCTCGAGCGGCGGCGGCAAGACGGCGCGCGCGATCTCCGGGGCGGTCTCGTAGCGCGCGCGAAGCGAGCGCACGGTGTGGTCGATGGCGGCGCCCCGCCCTCCGGCCGAGGCACGCGCCGGCCTCGCGAGGTCGGTCACGTAGCGCAGGCGCGCCATCAACGGCACCGCGTGCGCGAGGCGGTGCGCGTCGACGCGGCGCTCACTCGGCGGGCTCCGCGACGAAGAGCGACTTCTCCGGGCCGATCTGCGAAGCGAGCGCGTTCAACGCGTCCGCGTCGCCCTCGAGCCCGTAGCACGCGATCGCGTTGGTGCTGAGCATGCGGGTCAGCTCGTCCTCCGGGATGCCCGCCATGTAGCGCACCATCTTCTCCCGGGTGTGCGGCCAGCTCCCCTCCGGGTGCGGAAAATCGGTCCCCCACATGATGTTGTCGAGCCCGATCTCTTTGCGCACGGCCGTGCTCCCTTCGTCGAAGAGCGCCGAGGCGCCGAGCCAGCAGTTGCGGTCGAAGTACTCGCTCGGCTTCATCGTGAGGTTCGAGCGGAAGTCGCCGAGCTTGCCGCTCGTGTGCTTCACCGACGCGCGCACGTCCATCAGCTCGAGCAGCGAGGGCACCCAGAACTCGCTCACCTCGGTGAGGCAGTACTTGAGCTGCGGGAAGTGCTCGAAGACACCACCAAAGATGAGATGCCAGAGCGGGCGCGCAGCCCACCAGGCGAACTCGACCATGAACACGCCCATCGCACCGGGCAGCGAGAAGTCGTACTCCGGCGTCGGCCCGGAGTGGTTGTGCACGACCATCCCGCGCGCCTCGCACTCGCGCCAGACCGGGTAGTACTTCGGGTGGTTGTAGGGCGCGTACTCGCCGGTCACCGCCGGGATGAGGATGCCCTTGAGCCCGTGCTCGTGCGCCCAGACGACCTCGGCGACGGCCTGGTCGACGTCGTAGAGCACCGGCACGATGGCGACGCCGATGCGGCGAAGCGGGGCCTGCGCACAGAACTCCGCGATCCAGCGGTTGTGCGCGCGCGCGCCTGCCCACTGGAGCGCCGGCTCGACCCCCCACGGCTTGAGGCCAAGACCCGCACCGAAGGGCGGGGCGTTCCTCTCCGTGATGCCGTCGGGGAAGAGCACCTCCGCGGCCACGCCGTCGGCGTCGATGACCTCGAGGCGCAGATCCGAGTCCCAGGCGGCCGCGAGCTTACCGGCGTTGTTCCGGCGCCACTCGTCGTTGAAGGACTGGATGAGGAAATCCTTCTCTCGCGCGGCGCGCGCGGCGATCTCCTCGGCGACCGTCGCGTCGAACGCGTCCCTGTACGCGGGGTCCACGTACGGCCTGTACTCCTCGGGTAAGAGGCCGGCGTGTCCGTCGGTCGAGACGATCAGATAGCGGTCCACGTGCACCTCCCATCACCGATAGCGTCCCCGCGCGGGCGCGGCTCGTCCACGCGGGCGCTGCCCGTCCCGGAACGACCGGTCACTGCGCGTCCTCGGGCGCGCGGCGCGTCTCGCGCGGCTCGTAGAACGTCCGATGCCACCGGCGCAGCGCTCCGATCGGGCCGTCACCATCGGCGAGCGTCGGCCGGTCGCGCCACCGCTTGTGCTCCCAGATGGCGACATCCTGGAAGTACCCGTCTCGCGCCGCGGCGACGTGCGCGTCGATCACCTCGCGCGGCAGCTCGACGCCCTCGCCTGCCCGCAGGCTGACCCCGAAGCGCAGGAGCAGCGTCGCCTCGTCGATCGGCAAGTGCGCGTTGATGAGCAGCATGTCGAACGCCCACGCGAGTCGGGTGAACTGGACGGCCGGGCCGTGGTAGGTCGCGACGGTGTGCACCGGGATGCGCTCGCCTTTGAGGTTGGTCCCGCGGCCGACCGTGCGCTGCGTCACGCGCGGCCCGTCGACGATCATCTCGAAGTCGTCGATGATCTGCGCGTGCACCGGCTTGAAGTGCGCGAGGTCCGCGACGTTCTCGACGACCTCGCGCGGCTGGGTCGCGATGGTGATCTGCGCGCACGCGAGCGGGGTCCACGCCGGGTCGCTCAGCTCGGCCGCGACCGGGACCTCGTACTCGGGCACCTCGCCCGCGTCGCCCAGGTAGGCGAGGACCATGCCGCTGTGCTCGCGCGTCGCGTACGACCGCACGCACGCCCGCGGCGGGATGCGCGAGGCGTAGGGCACCTCGACGCAGCGCCCGGACTCGTCGAAGCGCCAGGCGTGAAACGGGCACACGATGGTGTCGCCCTCGACGCGACCGCCGTGCCCGAGGTGAGCGCCGAGGTGGGGGCAGTGCGCGTCGAGCAGGGCGGGCTCGCCGCCTTCACGGCGGAAGAGCACGAAGTCGCGCCCGAGGCAGCGCAGCGGCACGACGTCGCGGGGCTCGAGCTCGGCGCTCCACGCGACGAGGTACCAGCCCCGCGCGAAGGGCGCGAGGCCGGCGCGATCACCCGCGGCGTGGACCGAGGTCGCGGTCGAGGTCGGCATGCAGCGAGTGTACCCGGGACGGCGGCCGACGGCGCGCGCTGTCTCGGCGAGCGCACGTTGGGGGTTGAAGGCCGACCGATGCGCCCGCCTCCCACTGCTCCATGACGACGACCGCCACTTCTCCCGCGGGGCCGAGGGCGGCGCGCTCAGCCGGCGAAGGCGTTGATACCGGTGAGCTCGCGTCCGACGGCGAGCTGGTGGACGGTCTCCGTCCCCTCGTAGGTGATGACGGACTCGAGGTTCAGCGCGTGGCGGATCGGGCAGTAGTCGGTCGTGATGCCCGCCCCGCCGAGCAGGTCGCGCGCCCCTCGGGCGACGTCGAGCGCCATGCGCACGTTGTTCCACTTTGCGAGGCTCACCTGCGTGGGGTGCATGGTGCCCGCCTCTTTCAAGCGGCCGAGGTGCAGGGACAGGAGCTGCGCCGCGGTGAGGCGCCGCGCCCAGTCGGCGAGCTTCACCTGCGCGCTCTGCGTCGCCGCCACCGGCCGACCGAACAACACCCGCTCCTTGCTGTAGCCGAGCGCCTCGTCGAGGCACGCCGTCGCGGCCCCGATCGCGCCCCACGTGATGCCGTACCGCGCCTCGGTGAGACACCCGAGCGCGCCCTTGAGGCCGCGGACCCCGGCGAGCCGGTTCGCCTCCGGCACGCGCACGCCGTCGAGGTAGAGCGCGCTCGTCACGGAGGCGCGCAGGCTCATCTTGTTGCGGATGTCGTGCGCGGCGAAGCCCTCCATCGCCGACTCGACGAGGAAGCCCTGCACCCCGTCGTCGGTCTGCGCCCACACCACCGCGACGTCCGCGAGGGTGCCGTTGGTGATCCACATCTTGGCGCCGTCGAGGACCCAGTCTCCGCCCGCCTTGCGTGCGCGGGTCTGCATGTTCGCCGGGTCAGAGCCTCCGTGCGCCTCGGTCAGGCCGAAGCAGCCGATGATCTCGCCGGCCGCCATGCCCGGCAGCCAGCGTCTCCTCTGCGCGTCGCTGCCGTACGCGAAGATGGGGTACATGCACAGCGAGGACTGCACGCTCGCGAAGCTGCGGACGCCGCTGTCGCCGCGCTCGAGCTCCTGGCAGATGAGGCCGTAGCTCACCGGGCCGAGGCCGCCGCCGCCGTAGGCCTCGGGCAGCGTCGCGCCGAACAACCCGAGCCGCGCGAGCTCCGGCACCAGCTCTCGCGGAAAGCGCCCCTCGGCGAAGCAGTCGCCGATGATGGGGAGCACGCGCGTGTCGGTGAAGTCGGCGACGGCCGACTGGATCGCGCGCTCTTCGTCGCTGAGCAGCGAGCGCACGTCGTAGAGGTCGAGAGGGGGCAAGGCCATGGCGCGAGTCGGTGCGCGGACGCCCCATGCTACCAGCGGCCCCCACCCCGCGACAGCCGAGTCGCCGGCGCGCGGGGCATCTTGGCCCGCCGGAGCCTAGCTGCTAGTACTGCGCCCCATCGGCGCCGCGCGGCGCACGTGACCCAACCCGGCGCGCCAGGTTCCCGCGCGAAGCTGTACCCTGGGGAGTGATGACGAAGCCGCACCGTTGGTCGATCCGCGACAGCGCGCGCCGCTACCAGATCGAAGGCTGGGGCGCGCCGTACTTCTCCATCAACGACGCCGGGCACATCCAGGTCCGGCCGGACTCGACGCAGGACCGCACCATCGACCTGTACGAGCTCACGCAGCAGCTCGTCGCGCGCGGGCTCGACCTGCCGCTGCTGATCCGCTTCCCAAACATCCTGCACGATCGCATCCGGCTGCTCACGGGCTGCTTCGAGAGCGCCATCGAGGAGTACGGCTACAAGGGCGCCTACCGCGGCGTGTTCCCCATCAAGGTGAACCAGCAGCGCCACATGGTGGAGGAGATCGTCGACTCCGGCCGGCCGTACCGATTTGGCCTCGAGGCCGGGTCGAAGCCCGAGCTGCTGATCGCGCTCGCCGCGATGGAAGACGAAGACGGCTTCATCCTCTGCAACGGTTACAAGGACCTGACGTACATCGAGGCGGCGCTCGTCGCGCAGCGCTTCGACAACAAGGTGCTGGTCATCCTCGAGCGCATCGAAGAGCTCGATCACGCCTTCGTCGCGTCCGAGAAGCTCGACATCCGTCCTTGCCTCGGCGTGCGCGCGAAGCTGAGCAGCAAGGGCATGGGCCGGTGGGCCTCCTCGGCCGGCGATCGCGCCAAGTTCGGCCTGACGACCGCGGAGATCGTGCACGTCGTCGACGAGCTCCAAAAGCGCGACATGCTCGACTGCCTGCAGCTCCTGCACTTTCACCTCGGCAGCCAGGTCTCGAGCATCATCCCCGTCAAGAACGCGATGCGCGAGGCCGGTCAGCTCTACGTGGAGCTGTGCAAGATGGGCTGCGGGATGCGCTACCTCGACGTCGGCGGCGGCCTCGCGGTCGACTACGACGGCTCGAAGACCGACTTCCACGCCTCGATGAACTACGACGTGCAAGAGTACGCGTACGACGTCGTGGCCGGCATCCAGACCGCCTGTGACAAAGCGAACGTGCCGCACCCCGTGCTCGTGAGCGAGAGCGGGCGCGCCGTCGCGGCCTACCAGTCGGTCCTGGTCTTCGACACGGTCGGAGTCGATCAGGTGTCGTTCGGAGAGCCCGACCGGCCGCCGGCCGACAGCCACGCGATCGTGCGCGAGCTGTACGAGGCGTGGGAGGGCATCCGGCAGAAGAACGTCCAGGAGGCGTGGCACGACGCGCAGCAGGGGCTCGAAGAGGCGCGCAGCTTGTTCAAGTTCGGGTACCTCGGCCTCCGCGAGCTGGCGCACGCCGAGCGGCTCTTCTGGCACTGCTGCGAGCGCATCCGCGAGCACGTCCGACAGCTCCGTCAGGTCCCCGAAGAGCTCTTGTCCATCGAGGAGCTGCTCGGCGCGATCTACTACTGCAACTTCTCGCTCTTTCAGTCCGCGCCGGACATCTGGGCGATGGACCAGCTCTTCCCCTTCGTGCCCATCCACCGCCTCGACGAGGAGCCCACCATCAAGGCGCGCCTCGCCGACCTCACCTGCGACAGCGACGGGATCGTCGACCACTTCATCGACGTCGCCGAGGTGCAGAACACCCTCGACGTGCACGAGGTGCGCGACGGCGAGCCCTACATCCTCGGGATGTTCCTCGGCGGCGCCTACCAAGAGATCCTCGGCGACCTGCACAACCTCTTCGGCGACACCAACGCCGTGCACGTCCGCCTCGAGGACTACGGCTACACCGTCTCGAACGTCATCAAGGGCGACTCGATCGAAGAGGTGCTGCGCTACCTGCAGTACGACCCGGAGGACATGGTCGAGCGCGTCCGCAAGCAGGCCGAGCGCGCGCTCAACGCCGGGCGCATGAACCTGCACCAGCTCCGCGCGTTCATGCGCCACTACGAAGAGAGCCTCCGCGGCTACACCTACCTGCAGGACGAGTCATGAGCGCACGGGCGAACCGGCCCAAGGTGCTCCTCGTCACGCCGACCTACGACGAGCGAGACAACCTCGAGCCCTTCGTCACCTCGACGCTCGACACCTTGCCGCACGCCCACGTCCTCGTCGTCGACGACGCGTCACCGGACGGCACCGGCGACCTCGCCGACACGCTCGCCGCCCGCGACCCGCGGGTCCGCGTCATGCACCGCTCGGGCAAGCTCGGCCTCGGCAGCGCCTACCTCGACGCCTTCCGCTGGGCGCTGTCCGAGGGCTACGACCGCATCTTCGAGATGGACACCGACCTGTCGCACGACCCGCGCTACCTCCCGCAGATGCTCGACGCGCTCGACGACGGGGCCGGGCTCGTCATCGGCTCGCGCAACGTACCGGGCGGCGGGGTCGAGGGCTGGGGGCCCGGGCGGCACATCCTCTCGAAGGGCGGCAGCCTCTACAGCCGCACCCTGCTCGGCCTGCCGATCCGCGACCTCACGAGCGGCTACAAGGGCTTCCGGCGCGAGACGCTCGAGGCGCTCGACCTCGGGGCGGTGCAATCGGAGGGCTACGCGTTTCAGATCGAGCTGACCTACCGCGCCATCCGGCGCGGCTTCCGAGTCGACGAGGTGCCGATCGTCTTCGTCGACCGGCGCGCGGGCGAGAGCAAGATGTCGCGGCGCGTCTTCACCGAGGCGGTGGTCATGGTGCCGCGGCTGCGCCTCGCCGCGCTGCTCGGAAGGCTCTAGCGCGCGGCGTTCGTCGGCCTCGTCGCCCAGCACATCCCGCGCACGCGGACGACGCTGCGCCTCCGGTACCGCTGCTACGTCGAGGACACCGGCGTCTCGGCGCGCACGGGCGCACTCGGCGTGTATCAGTACCTCGGCGACCGCGTGCTGCTGGGCGCCGGCTACCGGCTGCACCACCAGACCGCCGTCCGCTCCTGGACGCGAGCGCTCGCTCCCGAGCGCGCCGACCGCGACACGCCTCGCACTTCGGATTCCGACCTGGCGACCCTATGGTCGGCGCAATGGCTCGCATCCCTTCGGCTGTATCTGCGCCCGCCGTCGAGCCGTCGCGGGCCGCAGAGCCTCTCGTTCGAGTACCTGCGCTACAGGCGGAGCCACGGCCTTCGGCTCGACATGGCCTTGGCGGGCTACGCGTTCGGGTTCTAGCGCCCCGTTGGACGGGCCGCCGGGCGAGCACCGCGGAGCGCGCGAGGGTGCAGCCGTTGCACGCCCGGCCGGCGGCGGGTGCAGGGCTTGCGCGCGCCGTGCGTCACCGCGCGGTCATTACACTGGGGCACGTTCTTTGCTTTCCTTTCGACGCAACCACGACGGCGCCAGGCCGCCCCTCCGCGCCAGGCCCGAGGGCCGCCCGACGCCGACCAGAGGACACCCATGAGCACGACCCGCTTGCCAGTCGCAGGTAGCACCACGGAGCCGGAGCGCGCCGCCTCGCCGCCACGGACGGTGCTGTTCGGCTGGGGCTTTCGGCCCTTTTTCCTCGCCGCGGGCATCTACGCCTTCGCGCCGCTGCTCGTGTGGCTCTTCGAGTTCAGCACGGGGACCGATTTGACCGCGCGCTGGAGCGCGATGTTCTTCCACGGCCACGAGATGGTGTTCGGCTTCGCGGCGGCGGCCGTCACCGGCTTCCTGCTGACCGCGGTCCCCAACTGGACGGGCACCGACCGCGTCCACGGCCCGAAGCTCGCGGCGCTCGCGGCGCTCTGGCTCGCGGGGCGCGTCGCGATGTGGTGCTCGGCTTGGCTGCCGGCGTGGCTCGTCACGGTGGTCGACCTCGCGCTCTTCCCGACGCTCGCCCTGACCCTGGCCGGGCCGCTCATCCGGGCGAAGCGCGCCCGCAACATGCCCTTCCCCGTGCTGCTGCTGGTGCTCTTCGCCGCGAACCTGCTGACCCACCTGCAGGTCCTCGGCGTCGCCCACACGATGCGCCTCGGGCTGCACCTCGGCATCTACGTGCTCGTGATGCTCATCCTCATCGTCGGTGGCCGCATCACCCCCGCGTTCACGTCCGGCGCGCTCCGCAAAGCCGGCAGCGGCCTCGAGCTGCGGCCGGCGTTTCGCTACGAGCCCGTCGCGACGATCGGCGCCGCCGCGCTCGCCCTCGTGCTCGACCTCGCGAAGGCGCCCGCAGCCTGGACGGCCTCGGTCAGCCTCCTCGCCGGGTTGCTGGTCGCGTGGCGACTCTTTCGGTGGCGCTCCGTGCGGACCTGGCGCTGGCCGATCGTGTGGATCCTCCACATCGGTTACGGCTTCGTGGCGCTCGGGTTCCTGACGCGCGCCGTCGACGGCTTCTTCGGCGTGATGACCGCGACGACGACCCTGCACGCCTTCACTGCCGGCGCCATCGGCACCATGATCCTCGCGGTCATGACGCGCGCGGCGCTCGGCCACAGCGGCCGGACCATCGTCGCCTCGCCCCCGATCGTCATCGCCTACCTGCTCGTCGTGGCCGGCGCGCTCGTCCGCGTGTTCACGCCCGAGCTCGTCGCGCCGGCGAAGTACCCCCAAGCCGTCGTCATCGGCGGCGTCATCTGGGCGGCCGGTTACCTTCTGTTCACGGTGATCTACGCGCCGATCCTCATACGACCTCGCGTCGACGGCCGCCCCGGCTGACGCCGCGGCGGTACTATGGTCCGCGTAGGCCGCACGTCGCGGCCCACCCCTCGACAGGAGCGCAGCATGGGCGACCGAGTCCTCATCGACATCGACGGCGGCGTGGCACACGTCCGCCTGAACCGGCCGGACAAGCACAACGCGCTCGACCCGGCCATGTTCCGCGCCCTCGCGGACGCGGGGCGGCAGGTGGCGGCCAACCCCTCCATCCGCGCCGCCGTCCTGAGCGGCGAGGGCAAGAGCTTCTGCGCCGGGCTCGACTTTGCCTCGTTCCTTGGGGACCAACCCGCGATGCAGGCGCTGCTCGAGCGCAACCCGGACGAGAGCCCTGCGAACGGCGCGCAGCGGGCCGCGTGGGTTTGGCAGGAGGTACCGGTCCCGGTCATCGCCGCGGTGCGCGGGGTGGCCTTCGGCGGCGGCTTCCAGATCGCGCTCGGCGCCGACCTCCGCTACCTCGCGCCCGACGCGCGGCTCTCGGCGATGGAGCTCAAGTGGGGGCTCGTCCCCGACATGGCCATCACGCAGACGCTCCTCGGGCTCGTGCGGCGCGACATCGCGCGCGAGCTGCTCTTCACGGGCCGCATCGTCGAGGCCACCGAGGCCAAGGCGCTCGGGCTCGCGACGCGTCTGAGCGACGACCCGTTGCAGGACGCCCTCGAGACCGCCCGCCTCATCGCGACCAAGTCGCCGCACGCCATCCGCGCGGCGAAGCGCCTGCTGCGGGACGCCGAGGATCGGAGCCGGGCCGACGCGCTCCTGCTCGAAACCGAGCTGCAGCTCCCCCTGCTCGGCAGCCCGAACGCGATGGAGGCGGTGCAGGCCAACATGCAAAAGCGCCAGCCGCGCTTCTCGGATCCCGACGCCGAGTAGCCCGGCTGGCGCCTTGTTGTAGTGCCCTCGCCCGCGGCTCGGTGCGGGGCGCACGCGCGCCCCTCCCAAGCCCAGCGAGGGTCGGCACCGAAGCGGAGCCTCCCGTCTCGGCATTGGCCTCGTGGTCGTGCGCCGTCGGTTGCACTCTCGCGGAGCCAAGACTGAACCCAACGGCGGCGTACCCTGGATAGCGTCGACAGCGCACCTGACGGCTGCGCGCGGCGCTCAGCGTTCGTAGCGGCAGCAGTTCGGCCCGCAGCGGTCCTCGGCCGGACCGCGGCTCCCGAGCGCGCGGCGGCGCTCGACCGGCTCCCCGGTGCCGCCCCGGCCGATGCGCTCCTCGATGAGCTCGCGGATCATCGCGACGAACGCGGGGTGGTCGTCCACCGTGCCGGCGCGCTCGAAACCGAGCTCGAGCTCCTCGGCCTGCGCCCGGACCTCGTGGTCGAGGTCCCAGACGACCTCGAAGTGCTCGAGGACGAAGCCGATGGGCGCGACGACGACGTCCTGCACGCCGATGGCGGCGATCGCGCCGAGGTGCTCGGCGACGCTCGGGCCGAGCCACGGCTCGGTCGGCCGGCCGCTCCGGCTCTGGTAGACGAGCTGCCAGCGCTTGCGAGGCACGGCGGCCGCGACGAGCTGGCAGGCGTCCTCGAGCTGGGCCTCGTAGTCGCACTCCGCCGCCATGGCGCAGGGGATGCTGTGGGCGGTGAACGCGAGCCTCGCGGCCTTGCGGCGAGGCGCGGGGAGCCGGTCGAAGGCCTCGCGGACCTTGTCGGCCTCGGCCTCGATGAAGCGCGGGTGGTTGTAGTAGGCGCGTATCTTGTCGACCACGGGCGCCCGCTCGCCGACCGCTTCGCGCGCGCGGGCGATGGCGTCGAGGTACTTCCGGCACGAGCTGTAGCTGCTGTACGGCGAGGTCACGAAGACGAGCGCCCTCTGCACGCCGTCGTCGGCCATTCGGTCGATCGTCGCCTCGACGAAGGGGTGCCAGTGGAGGTTCCCCCAGTACACGGGGAGCGTGATGCCGTGCGCGGTCAGCTCGTCTCGGAGGGCGGCGATGAGCTGGCGGCACCGGGCGTTCGCCGGGCTCTTGCCGTCGAACGCCGCGTAGTGCTCGGCGACGGCCGCGAGCCGCTCCGGGGGCACGCTGCGACCCTCGGTGACGTGCTCCAAAAACGGCATCACGTCGGCCGCCTTCTCGGGTCCTCCGAACGAGAGCAGCAGGATCGCGTCGTAGGCGGTCGGGGGTTGCTCGGTCACGGGCACACCTTCGCCCGCGTTGCGCGCCGTCGCAAGCGAACGACCACGCCCGCGCCGGCGACCCGCGCGCCGGGGCTCACTCTCGCTGCGAGGCCGCCCGGTGCGAACGCAGGGCGTCCGTCAGCTCGAGCATCTCGCGCACGCGCGCCTCGAATCGCGCCGGGTCGACCAGCAGCTCCGGCACCACGATGGTCACGCCGTCGTCGCCGATCTGGACCTCGTCGGCAGACTCCGACACCGCGACGATGCGCGCCCGCACCTCGGCGTGGATGAGCTTGCGCACGGCCTCGGCCGGCGCGCCCTGCACGACGAAGCGCCGGTCGAACTCCGCGTCACCCAGCACCACGTCCTGCATGCCGAGCCACTCGCTGACCTTCGCCTGGAGCGACGCGCGCTGCACGATGAGCCCGACGCCGAGGGGGTGGCCGAGCTCGCCGTCGATGACCGTGTGCCACTCCCCGCGACGGAGCGTCGGGTAGACGCGGACGCGCGCCCCTTCGCGGTCGACCGTCACCTCGAGCGCGTCGGCGTCGAGCGAGCGTGCCGGTCCCTCGGTGAGCGCCCTCAGCGCCGCTTCGATCTCACGCTCCTCGGGCGTCGGCGGGACCTCGCGACGGCGCTCGACGAGCGCCCGCGTGAGCGGCACGAGCGCGTCGAGCGCCTCGCTCAGGCGCGCCACGTCGAGGACGACGCCGTCGAGCCGCAGCTCGACCCGCTCGTCGTCGACGTCGACGTGACCGAACCGCTCTTGCAGCAGGCAGATGCGCTCCGCGAGCGAGCCGTCCCGGAAGAGCGCGCGCACCGGCTCGGTCGCGCGCCCGCGGACGAGGAACTCCCGGTCGAAGCGCACGTGCCCGACGTGCACGTCCTCTCCGCCGATGAGCTTCTGGACGGCGCGACCGACGCGCCCCTCCGGCACGATCGTCAGCCCGAGCCGCAGCGGGCGCGCGAACGCCGCCTGCACGTAGGTGTGCCAGCGACCGCCGAGCGCGTCGGTGAAGATGGTCACCTCCGGCGCGCGGCGCCCCTTGAGCACCTCGGTCTGCACCGGGCGCTCGCCGCGGACGCGCGCGAGCCGATAGAAGGTCAGCCCGAGTTCGGCGCCGAGCGCCGCCCAGGGGCCCTCCTCGGCGCGCCGGGCCCTGCGCACCGCGACGATGAGCGACACGAGCAGGAGCACCGCGACCAAGCCGGGGCACACCAGGCCGTCCAGGTGGGAGAGCGGAAAATCGAAGCTCATGACCGGTCCGACGTCTCCTCGCGACCGCGCGCGCGCCCGGCGCGCCCGGCCCAACCCGCACGGCCCGTCACACTACGCCGCACCGCCGGTCGAGGCCAAGCGTACCGAGGCCCTCGCTGCGCGCCAGGGTCCGGCGGGACCCCGCGCGGGCGGGTGGCGCTACTCCCAGCGCAGGACGATCTTGCCGAAGGTGTCGTCGGCTTCCATTCGGCGGTGCGCGTCGGCGACGTAGCTCATCGGCATCACGTCGCCGATGACCGGCCGGAGCCGCCCCGCGCCGAAGTGCGGCAGGACCTGCCGGATGAACGCCTGCGTGAGCGTAGCCTTCTCCTCGGGGGGCCGGCTGCGCAGGACCGTCCCGACCACGCGAGCCCGCTTCTGGAGCAGCGCGCCGAGCGCCAGCGTGCCTTTCGTCCCGCCGAGCAGGCCGACGACCACGAGCCGCCCGCGCGTCGCGAGCGCGCGGACGTTCTCCTCGAGGTACGCCGCGCCGACGGTGTCGAGGATGACGTCGGCACCCCGCGGCGCGATCGCGCGCGTCGCGTCCGCGAACTGCGCGTTCTCGACGAGGATCGTTTGACCGAGGCCCCGCGCCGCGCACTGCTCGAGCTTTTCGGCCGAGCGCGACGTGCCGATCACGGTCGCGCCCATGAGCGCCCCGAGCTGGCTCGCCGCCGTCCCGACGCCGCTCCCGGCCGCGTGGATGAGCAGCGTCTCACCGAGCCCGAGCCCGGCCTGGGTGACGAGCGCGTCGAACGCCGTCAGGAAGACCTCCGGGATCGCCGCGGCCTGCTCGAGGGTCAGCGCGGCCGGCACCGGCATCAGCTCGCGCGCCGGCACGACGATCTGCGTCGCCATCGCACCACCCGAGGCGATCGCCATCACCCGGTCGCCCGGCGCGACCTCGCGCACGCCCTCGCCGACCTCGCGCACCGTGCCCGCGAACTCGAGACCGGGCACGTCCTTCGGCGTCCCGGGAGGGGCGGGATAGAGCCCGCGGCGCTGCAAGAGGTCGGCGCGGTTCAGGCCCGCGGCCGCGATCTCGACGAGCGCCTCGTGCGGCCCCGGGCTGCGCACGTCGATCTCACCGAGGGAGAGCACCTCCGGCCCGCCCGACTCCGCGATCCGTACCGCGCGTGCCTTGAGCATGGCGCAAGCCTAGCAGCCCGCTCTCGAAGGGGCTCGGTCGCTGCGCGGGCGGCGCTGGGTGGTACAACGCGGCCGATGGGTGTGACGATCGCCAGCGTCCTCCGGCAGCCGGCGCTGCGGACCCCCGAGCGCACTGCCGCGGTGCTGTGCGACGGCGACACGCGCGCCGAGGTCAGCTACGCGGCGCTCGATCTTTCGGCGCGCAAGGTCGCGGGCGCGCTGCGGGCGCGGGGGCTCCGCCAGGGCGATCGCGTCGCGCTCTGCGCCGCGAACGGCGAGGCGTTCCTCACGTGCTGGTTCGGCGCGGCGTACGCGGGCTGCGCGGTCGTCCCCATCCCCGTCGTGAGCGCCGCGCCCGAGATCGCCTTTCGCGTCGGGCACGCGGGCGCGGCGCTGCTCATCTCGGACGCGGCGCGGGCCGACCTCGCCGAGACCGCGCTCGCGCGCCTCGATCCCGGCGGCCCACCCGTCGCCCGCTCGGACGCGACGGCGCTGCTCGACGCGGCCCCGCCGATCGACGTGCCCGCCGACCTGTCGCCGGACGCGCTCGCGATGGTGCTCTACACCTCGGGCACCACCGGCCGGCCCAAAGGCGCGACGATCACCCACGCCTCGCTGATGACCCACACGGCCGCGCTCGTGACGCACACGCTCGACCTCGACCCGGACGACCGCGTGCTCGGAGTGCTGCCCTTCACCCACTCGTTCGGCCTCCGAATGGCCGTGCTCGCGCCCTTCTATGCGGGCGCCCGCACCGTGGTCATGGACCGCTTCGAAGCGGCGACGACCCGCGCGGTCATCGAGCGCGAGGGCGTGACGTGGGTGCCGGCCGTGCCGACGATGTTCGCGAGGTGGGCGGACGCGTCCGCCGGACCCGAGCACGCGCCGCAGCACGCCTCGCTCCGGTGGTGCCTGAGCGCGGGCGCTCCGCTCGCCGACCCGGTCCGCCGCAGGGCCGAGGCACGCCTCGGCGCGCCCATCCGAGAGGGCTACGGGCTCACCGAGGCGACCTTCGCCGCGATCGACGCGCCGCCGGGACCGCCCACGCCGGGCTCCGTGGGCAGGCCGGTGTGGGGTGTCGAGGTGCGCATCGCCGGCGCGGACGGCGCCCCGGCCGCGCGCGGCGAGACCGGCGAGATCCTGGTGCGCGGCCAGAACGTCATGGCGGGCTACCTCGGCGACCCGGGCGCGACCGCCGCGACGGTGCGCGACGGTTACGTGCACACGGGCGACCTCGGGCGGCTCGACGGCGACGGCAAGCTCTTCGTCGTCGACCGCCGCATCGACCTCATCCTCCGCGGCGGCCACAACGTCTACCCCTCCGAGGTCGAAGACGCGCTCGCCGCCCACCCGAGCGTCGCGCGCGTGGCGGTGATCGGGCGGCCCGACCGGGAGTACGGCGAAGAGGTGGTCGCCGTCGTCGTCGTCCGAGACGGCGCGGCGCTGACGCCCGGCGCGCTCGACGCCTTCGCCCGCGAGCGCCTCGCGAAGACGACGGTGCCCCGCGAGGTGGCCTTCGCCGAGGCCTTGCCGCTCGGCCCCTCCGGCAAGGTCGACAAGCGCGCGCTGCGGTCGGCGCTGTTCGACGGAACCCTGAAGACCACACGCTGCAAAGCGTCGGACGAAAGTTGACGTCACAGCGCGAAGGCGCATGAATACCTACATGCCCCTACTACCCGATCGGGCTACGGCGCTGGGGACGGAATCAAACCAGCCCCGCCAGGTGTCCTTTCCAGGAAACGTGTGAAGAGGTCGAATCAAAGGACAACGGCCCGCATGACCACCCAAGCGCACACCCCGGCACAGGTCCTCATCGTCGACGACGAGCCGGCGCTCCGGACCACGCTACAGCTCGCCATCGGCGACCTGTATCAGGTGACGACGTGCGGCTCCGTGAAGGAAGCGCTCGCGCGATTCGATCGCGGGGAGCGCTTCGCCGTCATCCTGTGTGACCTGATGCTCGACCCGCTCTCGGGCATCGACCTGCACGAAGCGCTGGTCAAGCGCGTCCCCGACCAGGCGGCGCGGATGATCTTCATGACGGGAGGCGCGTTCACGCGCCAGGCCCAGCGCTTCCTCGAAGAGGTCCCGAACCCGCACCTCCAGAAGCCGTTCGACTTCGATCGGTTGCTCGCGCTCATCGACGAGATCGCGTCCTCGTAGCCGCCAGGCGATCCGCAGCAGCGCGCGGATGAGCGCGGCCAGGCCGCGCCGGTGGGGGGTTCCGCTGCGGCCGCACGAGCGCGCGCCGTCGTACGTCCACGAGCCCCGTCCGTGGGGCAAATCGGCGCTGCCGTCCGCCGCCAGGGGTGAGGCACGGCGCGTAGTGGGGCGCGGCGTACGAAAAAAACACAGCGCGCGGAATGAAACACGTTCTTCCATGCGTATGGCACGCGACCGTAGGGGATTGCCTACGCGTGGGTGCTCGGTGCTTCAGCAGCGCAGGCCCCGGTCGAGCCGCTCGCACCCCGGCCCACCGTCGCCCACACACAACACCCTCGGCCCAATCGTAGGCTCGACCCTACACCCGGCCCCCAAGCGGCTACCTCGTCACCGTCTCCCACCGTTTTTCGTTTGTCAGCGTACTTTTTCTGTGTCACTGTGAAAACGCCATGAAGAACCGCCTCGCAACCGCCCTCGTCGCCTCCGTCCTCACGCTCTTCCCGCTCGTCGCCGCGGCGCAGGGCGGCGTCGAGGGCCTCTCGAGCTACGAGCAGTCGCGCCTCGCCGCCGGTCACCTCGTCGCCCGCGCCGAGCGCGCCGCCGATGACCCAGGGCGGCTCGGGGGGCATAGCTGGCAGGTGGTCGACCTCCCGCCGGACGTCGTCTGGAGCGCGGTTCGCGACGCCAGCCGCTACCGCGACATCCTGCCCGGCGTGCAGGCCGTGCGCGTCGCTTCGGCACACGATGACGCGATGCGGGTCGAGGTCGTGCAGGGGCGCGGCTCCATCTCCGTCCGCTACCACATGCTCGTCCGCTTCAACGACGCGCGTCGACTCGCGATGTTCCGGCTCGACACCACCAAGCGCAACGACGTCCAGGCGGCCTGGGGCTTCGTCCGGGTCCGACCCTACGCGGGCGGCAAGAGCCTCGTGTCCTTCGGCGCGCTCACCGACCTCGAGCAGCCCACCTTGACCAGCACGTTCGTGCGCGCCTCCATCGACCGCGCCCTGCTCGCCGTGCCTGCGAGCCTCAAGGCCTACGTCGAGGGCGCCGGCCGTGACCGCTACGTGAACGCCGAGGGCTGATCGGCGCCCCGAGCGCCGCGCCGCGCCGCACCGCGCAACAGGCCACCGGCCGAAGCGGCGCAACGACGCGTCGCCTGCGACGCTGGGCGGACCGACGACGCCGCGGACGGCCCCGCCCGGCCCCCGGAGCGCGACCGATTCGGCTCGCGAGCCGGCGGGCGAGCGGACGCCTAGAGCAGCGTCTTGATGAGCCGCTTCTTGAGGGCGGTGAACGGCGGGAAGAGCATCGGCGGGTCCATCGACTTCGGCTTCCGCAGGACCGCCTTCTGGTGCGTGAAGGTCAGAAACGAGCGCTCGCCGTGGTAGGCGCCCATCCCGCTCTCCCCGACCCCGCCGAAGGGCAGGTCCTCGACCCCTAGCTGCAGGATGCAGTGGTTGACGGCGGCGCCGCCGCTGCTCGTCTGCGCGAGCACCCGGTCTTGCGTGCGCGCATCGGTCGAGAACACGTAGAGCGCGAGCGGCTTAGGCCGGTCGTTGACGAAGCGCGTCGCCGCGTCCGTGTCCGCGACCCGCAGCACGGGCAGAATCGGCCCGAAGATCTCGTCCTGCATGATCGCGGCGTCGCGGGGCACGTCCTTGAGCACGGTCGGGGCGATGTAGCGGTCGCCGCGGTCGACCTCGCCGCCGCACACCAGCGTCCCCTCCCCGAGCAACCCGGCGAGGCGATCGAGGTGCCGCTCGTTGACGATGCGGGGGTAGTCCGGGCTCTGCTGCGGGTCGTCGCCGTACATGCTGCGGATGGCGGCGGACACGCGGTGCACGAGCGCGTCGTGCGCGGCATCGGTGACGAGCACGTAGTCCGGCGCGACGCAGGTCTGACCCGCGTTCAAGAACTTCGCCCACGCGATGCGGCGCGCGGCGGCGTCGAGGTCGGCGCTCTCGTCGACGATGCAGGGGCTCTTGCCACCCAGCTCGAGCGTGACCGGGGTGAGGTGCTCGGCCGCGGCGCGCATCACGATGCGCCCGACCTTGCCGTTGCCCGTGTAGAAGATGTGGTCGAAGCGCTGCTCGAGCAGGACCGTCGTCTCCCGCACCCCGCCCTCGACGACCTTCACGCAGGTGGGGTCGAGGTATTTCGGGAGCCAGCGAGCGAGCGCCGACGATGTGCGCTCCGCCACCTCGGACGGCTTGAGCACGACGCAGTTGCCGGCCGCGAGCGCGCCGATGAGCGGCGCGAGCGTGAGGTGCACCGGGTAGTTCCAGGCGCCGATGATGAGCACTACCCCAAGCGGCTCGCGGTGGATCTCGCTGCGCCCCGGCATCGCGGTGAGCGAGGTCCGGACGCGGCGTGGCTGCATCCACCGGTCGAGGTGCTTGAGGGTGTAGCCGATCTCGTTCGCGGTGAACCCGATCTCGGTGGCGTAGGCCTCGGTCTCGCACTTGCGGAGGTCGACGTACAGGGCCTCGGCCAGCTCGCGCTCGCGCTCGACGAGCATGCGGCGGAGGGCTTCGAGCTGCCGCCGGCGGAACGCCGCGGGGCGCGTCTTTCCGGTGTCGAACGTCGCCCGCAGGGCCTGCACCGTGCTCGGGATGTCTTCGACGGGGGTGGCGGGCGCCGGCTCGGGCAGCAGGGTCTCGATCTGTGGGTTCATGGAGCGCACCTCCTCGTGCGGGCCCATTGTGTCACATCGGCCACCCTCGATCCGCCCGCCGTCTGAGCGACCGCACCAGACGGCAGCGCGTGCTGTGAATATGACCTTTCGCGGTGCCGTCTGATATGATGATCGGAGTCACGCAGCGAGGCGAACCACGGCAGACACGGCCGCTTCGCCCGATGGAGCCACCGACACAGGACCGACCCCGCCGCAGGCCGCCGCACAGAAGGAGCACCGGATGCCCAAACGCCAGCAACCCGCCTGGAATCCGCCGACCCGCCCCGCCCCGTGGTGGGCGCACATCCTGCGCTGGTATCTGTAGCCGGCAGACGGGTCGCCCCTCGGGGGGCCCGCTCTTCGCCGCCGACGCGCCTGCCGAGCCCTGGCGTCAGTCGGGCGCGACGATGCGCCGCACGTCGCCGCTGCGGTAGACGACGTACAGCTCCCCCTGGTGGTCCTCGGCGAAGGACGCCACGCCCCGCTCCCCGACGTCCGCCCCGGCGAGCCCGACGATCGCCTGGTAGCCGCATGCCTCGCCCTTGTCGTCGAGCTTGAACGCGGCGACGCGGTCCGAGCAGTAGTCGCTGAACAGGTAGAAGCCGTCGAGCGCGGGGATCGCCGCGCCGCGATAGACGTAGCCGCCCGTGATGGAGCAGGCGTTCGGTAGCACTGGGTCGCTGCCGTGCGCGTAGGCGAGCACTGGCGGCGTCACGGGGCCCTTCACGCGGTCGGCGCGATCTTGGTTGTAGACGGAGTCGCCCTCGTACGCGCTCCAGCCGTAGTTCACGCCGCCGCGGCTCCCAGCCGGCAGCACGTCGACCTCTTCGAAGCGGTTCTGGCCGACGTCGCCGATGTACAGGTCGTTCGTCTTGCGGTCGAAGGAGAAGCGCCACGGGTTGCGCAGGCCGTAGAGCCAGACCTGGGGCGCGCCGGCGGGCTCACTGAAGGGGTTGCCGGCAGCGGCGAAGTCGGTCGACGCCGCGTCGACGTCGAGCCGCAGGATCGTCCCGAACAAGGTGGTTGGGTTCTGGCCGTTCTGGTCGGGATCGCCGCCCGAGCCCCCGTCGCCGATGCCGAGGTAGAGCATCCCGTCCGGGCCGAAGGTGATCATCCCGCCGTTGTGGTTGCTGTACTTGTCGGGCAGGTCGACGAGGCGGCGCACCTCGGTCGGGTTCGCGCGGTCGGCGCTCTCGCGCGCGTACTCGGCGAGCACGTCGTGCCGCGGCGCGGCGGTCACGTAGTACACGAAGAAGCGCCCGTTGCTCGCGTAGTCGGGGTGGAAAGCGAGCCCGAGCAGGCCCTCTTCGAGGCCGGGGCCGAGGTCGGGGACCGTAAGAAAGGGGGCGTCCAGGACCTTGCCGTCGCGGACGACGCGGATGTGCCCGGCGGCGCCGTTGCCCTGCTCGACGACGTAGAACGTCGCGTCGTCTCCCGGCGCCTGCGTCATGAACACGGGGCTCTGGAAGCGATGGCCCGGCGCGAGCGAGACGCTCGTCAGCGCGGGGAGCGCCGCCGTCTCGCAGGCGGTCGCGCCGCCATCGGCCCCGGCGTCGACACCGCCATCGCGGACGCCGCCATCGACCCCCGCGTCGGCGCCGGCGTCGTCGTGGTCGTTGCACGACGCGCAGCCCCCGCATCCCGGAGCCGACAACACGCCAAGCGCGAGCGCCATCACGGCAGCCGACCCAAACGACCTAGTCCTCGAGGCGCGCATGCTCCCTTGTCGTACGCCCAGGCTCCCCACGCAAGCAGGGGATGCCGTGGGCGAGGGCCCAGCGGTCGGGGGTGAGCTCGTCGATGCGGCGCATCGGGAAGCCGGCCTCGAGCTTGGTGAGGATGTCGGTGAGGTAGTCGCGCACGGGCAGGCCGACGCGGCGGCCGGACTGCACGAGGGT
>JAGQJE010000347.1 GCA_020430775.1 Myxococcales bacterium | reverse complement strand
TCCGCCGGGGGCGTCCGTCAGCGTCGGCCGGATCGTCTGGTCGTGCGCGTGGTCCGCCGAGACCTCACGCAGGTCGATCGTCTCGATGAACTGATCCCGCGTCAGACGGTCGTCGGTCACGGCGCGCTCCTACCAGGGGGGCCATCCGCGACCGACGCACCCGCGCCACGGAGCCCCGCCGGGGTTATACCACCCCCGCCGAATCGCCGAGAACGTCCCGCAGGCGGCGCGGTGACCGCGGCGCTCGCTATCCGCCCGCCCCGGCCGCGGTGTCGCCGTGCGCGTCGCCATCGGCGCTCTGGCTGCGCAGCCAGAGGATGCCGAGGGTGATCGGCCCGACGGTCGCCGCGAGCCCAGCCCAGAGCATCATGAAGCTCGGGACGAACACGCCGAGCACCGCAGTGACGAAGAAGGTCGCGGCGAGGACGTAGAGGCGTCGATCGATGCTCTCGGCCATGACCGCGGTGCCCCCCGCGATCAGCAGCAGCCCCATCGGCACGTGCGTCAGGGCGTCGTAGCCCGCGTGCCACGCGATGAGCTGCTCCCCGAACACCGCGAGCGCAACGAACGTGAAGCCCACCAGGATCTGTCGCGCCGCCCGGTTGGGCATCAGCGTGCGGCGCAGCGCCGTGCTCGCGAAACCGAAGACGGCCACGATCGCGCCCGTGAACGCGAGCGAGTGCGCCCAGTCGTAGCGCAGCTCCCCCGCGGACGCCTGGAGCACCCAGCTCACGATCCACGGGACCGAGAGCACGACCGCGGCCGCGATGATGAAGAGCGCGAGCTTGAGGCGGCCGACGGTAGGGTCCATGTCGCGGCTGAGCTGCTCGAGCTCGGCCCGCGCCTGGCGCACCCGCTCGACGCGCGCCCGCAGGTCCGCCACCTGGCCCGCGAAGTCGCCGAAGGGGTCGTCGATCTCGTCGAGCAGCCGCGCCGCGCTCGCCTCCTCGCCCCGCCGCAGGTGGTAGTCCGCCATCAGCAGCGACGTCGCCGACAGCCCCCGCTGCGCCTCGACGTTGCCCGGCCACTCCCGCAGCGCCTGCGCGAACGCAAACCGCGTCTCGCCGAAGTCCCGGTGCAGCGTCCGCAGGCTCTCCTCCACCTCC
>JAGQJE010000346.1 GCA_020430775.1 Myxococcales bacterium | reverse complement strand
GGACCGGCGGCCTCGGCTTGCGGCGCGGGCGAGCCACCGGTCGGCGCGGCGACCTGCGACGGCGGGTTCGCGCCCGGCGCCAGAGTCGACGGCGCCGACGGCCCGCCGGAGCGTTGCATCGCGAACACGCCGCCACCGACCACGACGACGAGCGCCGCGACCGCTAGCCACCACCACCGGGTCTTGGGCTCGGGCTCCGGCTCGGGCGGGGTGAGCACGGGCGCGCCGAGCACGGGCCCGCCGAGCGGGGACGCACCGACGCCGAGCAGGTCGTCCTCCGCGGCGTCCTCGCGGCCGGGCGCCGAGCGAGGAGCCGTCTGGGTCGCCTGCGCGAGCGCGCGGATGTCGATCAACCCCGAGCCCTCGTCCTCGCGGGAGGGGGCGCGCGCCCCCGCGGGCCCGGCGGTCGACGAGGCAGCCGCCCGCGTGGTCCCGGAAGTGGACGACGTGCGCCCACCGCTTGGCGCCGCCTCCGACGCGGAGGCTTTCGCCGTGAGGTTCTCGAGCGAGAAGAGCACCGAAGACTCGTTTCGCTCGCCCGTGAGCGGCTGCCGCGGCGTGGGTGCCGGGGCCGGCCCGCTCTCGGACGGGTTTTCGGTGCGAAACGTCCCGGAGTCGTGTGACTGGGCGTCCGCCGATGGCTCGGCGGGCTGCGACGCTGACTCGGCCGTCGCTGCGGCGACCTCTGCGGTCTCGTCGGGCGCCTCGTCCGCCTCGTCCTCGGGTCCCGGCTTCGGGGCGGGCCGATGCCCGGAGTCGCCCTCGGCCGTCGCGGTCACGCCGGCGGCGTCCGCGGGAGCGCCGGCCGCCTCGCCGGTCGCCGCGGCGCGCGCTTCGCTCGCGGGTACCGCGTCTTCCTGGTCCGAGCTGAACAGGCTCGCGCCGCTCGCCGCTCCGCCCTGCTGGGGCGCCTCGGCGAATGCCTCGTGCGCCTCCGGGAGCTCGCGCGCCGCTTTCCAGCCGTCGAGGCCTTCGCGCCAGAGGTAGGTGTCCCAGTCCACCGTGCCGTCGACGAACATCGCGGCGAGCTGCTGGCGGTTGAAGGGGCCGCGCTGCTCGCCGTCGACGACCGCGTAGAGCGTCCGGTCGCCGCCGCCGTCGTAGACCCGAGTGGCCTCTTCCTCGAAGCCGGTCTCGTCCGCGATCTGGTCCCCCCGGACCACGACCGGCTCGCCGCACTTCTTGCAACGGAGCTTGAACACCCGCCCCGCGACCTTCTCGTCGGCGATCGCGTACTTCGCTCCGCAGTTGTCACAGACGATCTTCATGGTCTCTCGTCTCGATGTTCCGTGGTCACTCCGCCGCGCGCGCGTCGAGCGGAAGGCGTCGCCGAACTGAAGTTAAAAACCGTAGTGATTACGGAAGAGCGTCGCCATGATAACGGTCCGCGGAAGCGTGGATCAAGGCAGCGCGTCAGCGAAGGGGTGGCAGCGCGGTTCCGTCTTTACCGCAGAATGCCACATGTGCAGCGTAGCGCTGCCCACACTTTGGGCACACGCGTGGCTTGTCGCCGTCACTTTGGCCCGACCCGCCGGAGGCGAACTGGCGGTAGGGCACGAGCGGCGTCCCGTCTCGCGCGCAGCGCTCGGCCTCCGGCGGGTGCCCGAGCCGGCACCGCGGACAGATCATGCCCGCCTCGCGCTCGGGGTCGACGCACACCTCCGGTGCGTCGTCCGGCAGGGCCTTGGCCGAGTCCGTCGCCCCGCGCCGCTCGGTGTCGAGGCCGTCGGTCGAGTGGTCCGCCAACGCGGCGTTCGCCCGGCCCGCGCGCCGACGGCGGACGAGCACGCCAGCGCCCAGCATCGACAGCAGCGCCGCGATCACGGCGAGCCAACCCGCGCGTGACACGCCGAGCGGCCCGTCCCCGGACAGGCGCGCCGCGCTCGCGATGACACCCGCGGCGCCCTCCGTCTCGGCGCCGACGCTGCGCGCCTCCGTGCGTTCCCGCTCGCGCCGCGCCGTCAGTCGAGCGAGGTCCGGCGCGTCGACGACGACGGTCGACTCCGCCCGCAGTGAACCGCTCTGCGCGACCACGCGGAACGAGCCCACCCCCTCGGCGACACCGCTCCGCGCCGTGAAGCACGCACCGGCGAGCGTGGCGGCGCGGCCCTTCGGCGCCTCCAAGTCCAGCCGGACCGGCGCACCGTCGATCTCGCAGCCCTTCGCGTCGAGCACCCGCCCGCGGAAGCACACGCGGCCGCCGAGGTCGACGTGCGCGCTCGACGGCCGCAGCTCGACGGTCGCCGGGTGGCCGGGGACACAGCGTGGCGGGGGCGCCGCCGCGGCCGGCCGGCGCAGCGTCCGCTCGGCGCGCCGGGTCGCGACGCAGCGCGAGCGCTTGAGCTCCCAGTCGTAGCGCGTGACCTCGGTCTGCACGAGCGCGCGGCCGTCCTCGGTCAGCCGGAGCGCGTAGGTCCCGTGCTCGCTCCGTGGGTCGTTCGGCGGCGTCTGGCAGACCGTGACCCATCGCCCCGACTGATACGACGTGGTGCTACGCCGCATCTCCGGGTTCGCGGTCCAGCAGGCGCCGGCTTCGCCGCGCATGGCGCCGCGAAACGTGAGGTCGTCGCCGTGCTGGGTCACCTGCACCGTGCCGCCCGGCTCCTGCTCGGTCGCCGGCGGGTGAGGGCCACAGTCCGGTCCCCAGCTCTCGACCTCATACCGCACGTCGAGCGGCCCGCTCACCCAGGCGCCGTCGAGCGCTCCGTCCGCCGCCGCCCGGAGCGGGTGCGCCGCGGCGAGGGCAGCCGTGGCCAGCGCCAACACGACCGTGCGCCAGGTCATCTCCCGAACGTAGCAAACGCGCGCGCCGACACACGCGCTCTTCGCCGCGGGGCACGCCGCTCGAACGCGCGACGCCCGAGCTCGTGTGGCGAGCCCGGGCGTCCGTTCGCGATGTGGGTCGCGGGGGGAGTCAGCCGGCCGCTTTGACCTTCTTTACGGCCTCGGTGAACTTCGGGACGACATCGAAGAGGTCGGCCACGAGGAAGTAGTCGGCCACCTGGGCGATCGGCGCCTCTTTGTCCTTGTTGATGGCGACGATCGTCTTGCTGCCCTTCATGCCGGCGAGGTGCTGAATCGCGCCCGAGATGCCGATGGCGACGTAGAGCTTCGGCGCGACGACCTTGCCCGTCTGTCCGACCTGCGCCTCAGGCGAGACGTAGCCCGCGTCGCAGGCGGCGCGCGAGGCGCCCATCGCGGCGCCAAACGCGTCGACGAGCGGCTCGAGGATGTTCGTGAAGTTCTCCGCGCTCTTGAACGCGCGCCCGCCCGACACGACGATGTCGGCCTCGGTCAGCTCCGGGCGCTCGCTCTTGACGACCTCGACGCCGAGCACCTCGACGCGGCCGGCGAGGTCGCCCTTGGTCACGGAGACCGACTCCACCGAGCTGTCTCCGCCGCTCGGCTCGGCGGCCTCGAAATCGGTCTGCCGAACGGTCACGACCTTCACGTCCGTGTCGACCGTGAGGGTGCCGATCACGTTGCCCGCGTACATCGGCCGCGTGAACGAGCCGTCATCGTTGACGCGGGTGACCTCCGATGCGACCCCCGCGTCGAGCTTGGCGGCGACGCTCGGCAAGAGATCCTTGCCGAACGAGCTCGCGGTGGCGACGATCGCGCCGTAGCCCTTGCCGACCTCGGCGACCGTCGGGGCGTAGCCCTCGCAGGTGTAGCCGCCGGGGATCTCGGCGGTGAGGACCTTGCCGGCGCCGTAGCCGGCCAGCTCCTTTGCGGCGCCCTCGGCGCCCTCACCGATGGCGAGGATGTCGAACGAGCCGCCGGACTGCTTGGCGATTTGCTTGGCGGCCGTGATGGCCGACAGCGTGGTCTTGCGAGCGGCGCCCTCCAGAAGCTCCGCGACGACGAGAACATTGCTCATGGTTCTGTCTCTCTCTTGCTAAGGGGTTCGGCGCGCGGCCTTAGAGGACCTTGGCCTCGGTGCGGAGCTTCTCGACGAGCTCTTCGACGGACTCGACGAAGGTGGTCTGGCCGGAGCGCGCCGGTGGCAACTCGAACTTCTTGTAGGTGACCGTGCGCTTGGCGTCGACGCCGAGCCCGGAGAGCGTCTGCTCTGCGATCGGCTTCTTCTTCGCCTGCATGATGCCCTTCAGCGAGGCGTACCGGCCGCCCTCGGCCTCCGGGTACTTGAAGTCCGCCGGGGTGACGCCGTTCTTCACGGACTCCGGGTGGAGGATGCTGTCCGAGACCGTGATGACCACCGGGCCGGTGACCTTCACGCTGGCGACGCCTACGTCGAGGTCGCGCTTGATGGCGAACGTCTTGCCGTCGTCGCTCGTCTCGATGCGCATCGCGTAGTTGATGATCGGCCAGCCGAGCTTGTCGGCGAGCACGGTGCCGGCGACGTTCGAGTCTCCGTCGACCGTCTGCTTGCCCATGACGATGAGGTCCGGCGATTCTTTCTTTGCGACGGCCGCGAGGGCGGCGGCGATGACGTTCGAGTCGAGGTCGTTGTCGTTGCCCTCGACGATCACGCCGCGCTCGGCGCCTTTCGCGAGACCCTCGCGCACGGTCGCGACGGCCTCTTTCGGGCCGACCGACACGAGCACCACCTCCCCGACCCGGCTCTTCGCGGCGCCGTCCTCGGTGAGACGAAGCGCGGCCTCGAGGGCCCACTCATCGAACGGGTTCATCTTCCATTCGAGGCCCTCGGTCGTCACCTGGGTGCCGTCCGCGCTGACCTTGACCTTGTTCGCGTTGTCCGGATCGGCAACACGCTTGATGGGGACCAGGATCTTCACCCATTCCTCCGCATTTTGTGGGCGTTTTGCACGCCCGATGATCGGGTCGGACATCCCCCGACGGGGCGCGGGTTGCCCTTGGATAGAGGCAAGCCCTGTCTAGGCGCGAGGGTCTTTCCTGTCAAGCATGAGCGCGGGCGCTCGCGGCGCTCGAGCTCAGCGGCGTTCGAGCCCCGAGAGGAAGAGCGCGGCGACCTGTCCGGAGGCCTTGCGCAGCACCTCGGGCTCGGCGCTCCCGTAGGCCCACGACAGGGCGATGCCGTCGAGCGCGCCGAACAACGCGCGCGCGGCGGTCTGTGGGCTCACGTCCGCGCGCAGCTCGCCGGAGGCCTGGCCTTCCTTCACGACGCGCGCGAGCACGTGCAGGTACTCGAGGAAGAGCGGCTGGCCATAGTGCTCGAGCAGCTCGCTCGACTGGCGGAGGTTCACCGTGATGACCTGCGCGAGCTCGCGGCTCTCGCCGAGCACGCCGAGCTGGATCTCCACCATGCGCCGGATGCGGTCGGCCGCGGTCTCGTGCGCATCGAGCGCCTCGCGCATCCGCGCAATCAGCTTGCGGATGCCCTGCTCGAAGATCGTCGTCAGCAGCTCGTCCTTGTTCTTGAAGTACAGGTAGATGGTGCCGTCGGCGACCCCCGCGGCGCGCGCGATCTCGCTCACGCGCGCCGCGTAGAACCCCTTCTTCGCGAACACGCGCACCGCCGCCGCGAGGATCCGCTCGCGCTTCTCACCGGCGCCTCGCTTCGTTCGCGCGGCGCTCGTCTCGTCAGTCGGACGCTGCTCAGCCGGGCTCTCGGCCACCCGATCCTCCGTCGATGGAGCCGCACGCCTGGTCGAACGGCGCGATCAGCATGCGCCGAGCCCCTCCGTGCGGGCAAGTCGCCCACGGGAGCTGCGCGCGCGCCGAATCAGCGCGTTCGCTAGCCCGAGCGCGGCTCCTCGCCCCGGACCAAACGACCGAGGTTCGCCCGATGTCGCACGACGATGAGCGCAAAGAGCGCGAGCGCCATCCACGTCCGCGGGGCTTCGCCGAGCGCGAGCGCGGTGACGAGCGCCCCGAGCGCGGCGCCCGCCAGTGAGCCGACGCTCGCGCGGCCGGTCAGCTTCTTGAGCGCCAGGTAGGTCGCGAGCATCACGACGCCGGCCGGCGGACAGGCCGCGAGCAGCACCCCACCTGTCGTCGCGGCGCCCTTGCCACCTCTGCCGCCGTGCCAGAGCGGGTAGCAGTGCCCGAGCACGGCGCACACCCCGGCGACGGCCACCCACGGGTCGCCCGGGCCGAGCGCGACGCGGGCGGCGAGGGTAGGCACGAGCCCCTTCAGCGCGTCGAGGACCATGACGGCTCGTCCCGCCTCGGCGCCGAGCGCCCGCCGGACGTTCGTCGCGCCGATGTTGCCGCTGCCCACCGCTCGCAGATCCACGCCGCGCCGCTTCGCGAGCAGCAGCCCGAAGCTCACCGACCCGAGCAGGTAGGCCGCGAGCGCCAGCGACGCGCCAGCCATGCTCCACCCTGACCGATCGCCGCGGCTAGGGCACCTTCTGTGCGCCGATGCGACGAGCGGGGGGCTCGTCGAGGCGGCTTCGGTCGTGTAGACCCTAGGGGCGTGCCCTGCGTCTATCCCGTCATGCGCCCGTCGCTCGATGCGCCCTGGTGGCGTGCCGCGGCCATGTTGATGCTCGCGAGCGCAGCCGGCTGCGCGGGTCGCCCGCCCCACGTCGCGACGCCGAGCCGCGTCGTCGACGTGGAGCCCCTGCACATCGAGGCGTCTCGCGGGGAGTCCGGGTATCGTTTTCGAGTCTTCGACGCCCAGTCGGTGTTCGAGCGCGCGCTCGCGCTGCACCGCGCCGGTCGATGCGACGCCGCCGTCCCGGTCTACGATCGCGTCGCGGACGACTTCGCCGGCTCTCGCTACGTCTCCGCCGCCCTCTACAACGCGGGCCTGTGCCTCGCGGGCAACGGGGAGCTCCGGGGGGCGGCCGCGCGCTTCGCCCGGCTGGTCGCCGAGGTCCCGACCTCCCCGGACGTGCGCGACGCTCGCTTCGAGCTGCTCGACCTGGACGTTCGGCTCGAGCGCTGGCCCGCGGCCGTCGAGACGGCCGACGCGTTGTTACAGGACGCGAGCCTCAGCCCCGACCTCCGCGTCGAGGCGATGGCTCGCCGCGCCGAGGCGCTCTTCGGCGCCGGGGACCTCGCTCGCGCCGCGGCCGAGGCGGACCAGACGCTCCGCTACGCGCGCCTGCGCCCGGCCTCAGACCCGGTGCGGGACGACGAGTTCCTCGCCTCGGCGAACTTCGTGCTGGCCGAGACCATCCGCGCGCGCTCCGAACAGATCGAGGTCCCCGAGGGGCCGGTGGCCGTGCAGCGCGCCGCCCTCGAGCGCCGCGCGCGCCTGCTCCTCGAGGCGCAGGACGCGTACTTCGACACGATGCGATGGACGAACGCGCGGTGGGCGGCCGCCGCCGGGTACCGGGTCGGCGAGATGTACGAGCGCTTCTGGGAGGCGATGATGGGCGCGCCGGTGCCGCCGCCCCCGACCCGGAAGAGCCCCTCGGCGCTCCGGCTGTACCGTCACGACTACCACGTCTCGCTCGCCCGCCTCATCAAGCCGCTCCTGCGTCACTCCATCAGCTATTGGGAGCTCACGCTCGAGATGACCGAGCGTACGGGCGTGCAGACGCCGTGGGCGGCGCGCATTCGAGAGGATCTCGCCGTCGCGCGCGCCCGCCTCGCCGACCAACCCCCCGGTCCGGACGCCCTCGAGCGCGCCGCCCAGGCCTCCGCGAAGGGCGCCGCGAAGGCCGGCGCGCGCGGCCGTGGCCACCGAGCGAATCGCGCTCCATGAAACCCCGTGCGCGTGGCCTGAAATATGCTTGACAGCCGCGCCGTCACGCCGTAGTTAAGGCGGCCCTTGGGGTCGACCCAGGGGCTGGTGCATCCCAAATACGCCCGAGAGGGAGCTGCTGGCGTAGCTCAATTGGCAGAGCACCTGTTTTGTAAACAGGCGGCTGTGGGTTCGAGTCCCACCGCCAGCTCGCGAGAACGCACGAAATTCCGGAGGGTTGCCCGAGTGGTCAAAGGGAGCAGACTGTAAATCTGCCGGCGATGCCTACGGTGGTTCGAACCCACCACCCTCCACCCGTCCCGGCTGACGCATTTCGCGGGAGTAGCTCAGTTGGCAGAGCGTCAGCCTTCCAAGCTGAACGTCGCCGGTTCGAACCCGGTCTCCCGCTCCAAGTGACTCCACCTCGCCCCGCCCAGAAGGCCACCGTTCGTCCCCATCCGATTTCGCCCAGACTTCGCCCAGGTAGCTCAGTGGTAGAGCACCTCCTTGGTAAGGAGGAGGTCGTGAGTTCAATCCTCATCCTGGGCTCCGGTCGCGCACACACGAAACGACACAACCCGGAACCCACACAGACAGGTTCGCGAAAATGGCCAAGGAAAAGTTCGTCAGGACCAAGCCGCACGTCAACGTCGGGACGATCGGCCACATCGATCATGGCAAGACGACGCTGACGGCCGCGATCACCAAGGTGATGGCGGACGAGTACGGCGGCG
>JAGQJE010000345.1 GCA_020430775.1 Myxococcales bacterium | reverse complement strand
GGGTGCGGGTGCGGGGACGGGTTTGGGGGCGGGTTGCGGGGTGGTGGCTGGGTTTCGCGCGAAGCCGAAGTAGGGGGCGGCGTCGTCCTTCTGCGGGCGGCGCTCGAGCAGGCCGCCGGCGTCCTCGGAGGGCGGGTCGAGTGGGTGGCCGAGCCGCTCGGCGAGCGATCGCAGCGCCGCGTCGATGGCCTCGGCGAGCCGCCCGTAGGCTCCGCGGTACGCCGCGACCGAGAGGCGCGGGCTGTCCGCGCGCGCGAGCCCTCGCGTCGCGCCGAGCAGCCGTCGCAGCGGGCGCTCGTGCTCGATGTGCAGCGACAGAAAGCCGACGCCCGCGAGCACGACCAGGGCGAGGATCAGCAGACCCCACGGCAGCGCGTCGACGTCGCTCGCGGCGATGTCCGACAACGCGGCGCCGCCCTCGCCGACGCGGCGGACCACGACGTACCCGATGCCTTCGCCGCGCCCCGCGGGCACGATGGCCGTCACGACACCGACCAGGCCCTGCGCGATCTGCACGACGCCCGACCCGCGCGGCCGGTCCCCGGGCTGTCGAGCGGCGTCCGCGAGCGCGCCCGCGATCGCTTCGGTCGGCGGCGGCGTGGGCAGCGTCGCCGACGCGTTCGCCGCGATGACGTGCGCGCCGCGGTAGAACGCGACCATCGCGCCGGGCAGCCGCTTGGTCAGCTCGCGCGCCACCTCGTCGTCGATGGGCTGCGCCTGCACCACCGCCCCGACGTACCGACCCGCGGCGGTCAGCGGCCGCGCGGCCGTGCGGTACGTCGCGCCGCGCGCGACCCAGACGCCGTCGCGCGCGTATCCCTCGAGCGCGCGCTTCACGAGCGGCAGGCGCGCGACCGCGTCGGCGTCGTCGAGCTTGGTCTTGCTCGCCTCTGCGACGACCTCGCCGTCACCGTCGATGACCAGCAGGGCGCCGCCTTTCGCCTTGCCGAGCTGGGACGCGAGGTTGTCGAGCCTCGCGCGCACCCGGTCTCGCGGGACCTGGCTCCGGTGCGCGCGCTGGCTCGGGTCGAGCGCCTCACGCAGCGCGCGATCGTCGGCGACCGTCGCGAGGGCGTCGATGCGCTCTCGGGCGTCGAGCCGCAGCCAAAGATCGACCTGCGAGCGGTCGCTCGCGAGCGCCCTCATGGTCTCGTCGTAGGCCCTGCGGTCGGCCGCGTGGCTCGTCAGCGCGGCGACGGCGAGGCCCGCGCAGGCGACCAGCGCGACCACCACGTACCACGCGCGGCTCAGCACACGCCGCCTCCCGTGCGGTCGCCGACGCGGGCGAGAACCCGCGGTGGGCGCGCGGCGCCGGAGCCGAGAGCAGGCGGGGAGTTGCGCGGCGAGCAGGGCACGGCCGCCGCCATCGTAGCGAAGCGCGTCCGGTCAGTCGACCTCGGGCGGGCCGTAGTGGTCGACGACTTGGATCGGCGTCGCGCGCAGGCGGAGCTCGAGCGTTCGGCGGGCGCCGATGCCGTCGCCGCCCACCTGACAGGGGACGGGCGCGGTGCTCTCGATCGACACGTGCTCGACGAGGAAGTCGTACACGCGCGGGTCGCGGTACGTGCCCCGCCAGATGGAGCGAATGTGGCCCGCGACCTGGAGCGGGCCGATGTCGAGCATGCGCAGATGGAAGCGGTCCTCGCGGTCGCTCGCGAACGGGAACACGCGAGCGCCGAAGCCCCAGTAGGGGATCGTCGAGCCGAACACCGCGCGGCACTTGCCGTCGAGCAGCGGCGCGCCGGTCGCGATCGCTGGGCCCGTCGGCGCGCCGTTCGGTCCGATGCGACGGACGGGGCCGCCCAGGTTGATGACCCGCGCCTCGAACTTCGGCTTGACGAGAGTGCGCGGCATCGAGCGCCCGACGATGGCGATCGCATAGGCGAGCGCGCCCGTCCCGTACGAGCGCAGGACCGGTAGCCGCTGCATCCACGCCTTGACCTCCTCGAAGTCCTGTAGCGCGATCGCGTCGGCGCCCATCCCCGCGAAGAGCGTCAGCCGCTCGTCCACCTCGATGAGGTACAGCGGCTTGGTGCTGCTGCGGCGCAGGCGGGCGAGGTCCGGGACGACGCCTCGCCCCCGGCGGTTCTCGGCGCCGAGCACCCAGGCGAGCGCGTTGCCCGTGCCGAGCTTGAGCAGGCCGAACCGCGGCGGCGCGATGCCTCGAGCGTCACAGTCGCGGACGATCCAGGTGACCATCTGCCCAAACGTCCCGTCCCCGCCGCCGGTCAGGACGAGCGGATACCCGCGCGCCACGATGCGCGCGGCGATGTCCTTGCCCTCCTCCAGGCTGCGCGAGACGAAGAGATCACCGCTGCGCACGATCTCATCGAGGATCGCGATGAGATCGTCCGTCACGCGCTTGGCGTTGCCGTTGACGACGACGGCGAAGCGCTCGTCGCTCGAGGGAGCAGGCACGGCGCGCGCTCAGAGCCTGACGAGCGAGGCGCCCCAGGTGAAGCCGGAGCCGAACGCGGCGAAGAGCAGCAGGTCGCCCGCCTTCGCCCGCCCCTGCTCGATCGCCTCGCTCAACGCGAGCGGGATCGAGGCCGCGGTCGTGTTCCCGTAGTGCATGATGTTGTGCATCACCTTGTCGGGCGGGAGCTTGAGCTTCTGGGCGACGAGCTCGTTGATGCGCCGGTTCGCCTGGTGTGGCACGAGCAGCGCGAGATCGTCGATGCCGACCCCGTTGCGCTCGAGCACGCTCAGCGCCACCTCGGGCATCTTCGCGGTCGCCCAGCGGAAGACCTGCTTGCCGTTCATCGCGGGCCACACCCTGCGATCGTCGATCATCTCGTGCGTGATGCGCGGGATGTACGCGCTCGCGGGCGCCTCGGTCCAGAGCAGCTTCGCGCCGCTGCCGTCCGCGTGGATCTCCGTGTCGAGCACGCAGCGCGAGGTGTCCTCGGTCGGCCCGAGGATCGCGCACGCGGCGCCGTCGCCGAAGAGGACCGCGACGTCACGTCCAGCGTCCGAGAAGTCGAGGCCCGTCGAGTGAACCTCGCCGCCGACGAGCGCCACGCGGCGGTACATCCCGGCGCGTATCCACGCGTCCGCCACCTGCAGTCCGTACAGGAAACCGCTGCACTGGTTGCGGACGTCGAGCGCCGGCACGCCCGGCAGGCCGAGCTTGTCGCCGAGGAAGCAGCCGCTGCCGGGGAAATTGAAGTCCGGCGAGAGGGTCGCGAAGATGATGGCGTCGATCTCCGCGACGTCGATGCCGGCGCGTTCGCACGCCATCTTCACGGCAGGGACGGCGAGGTCGCTCGGGCCGGTGTTGTCCTTCTCGATGAAGCGCCGCTCTTTGATGCCGGTCCGCTGCTGAATCCACTCGTCGCTCGTGTCGAAGAGCTTGGCGAGGTCGTCGTTGGTTACCACCTTGCTCGGCACATGGTGGCCGACGCCAAGGATCGCGGTCCGGGTCATGGAGGTGCTCCTACGATGGATGATGGATGCAGGTACCCCGGAGCGTAGCACCCGCGGGCGGGGCGGGGCCGTCTGCGGCGTTGGCGCTCCTCCGAATGTTCGGGACATGCGTCGTCGCGCCGCCTTGCATCCGGCCCCGCCGCGCACCGCGGGCGGGCGGGGCGGGGCCGTCTGCGGCGTTGGCGCTCCTCCGAATGTTCGGGACATGCGTCGTCGCGCCGCCTCGCATCCGGCCCCGCCGCGCAGCGCGGGCGGGCGGGGCGGGGCCGTCTGCGGCGTTGTGCGTGCTGCCGTTCAGCCGACGATCGCGGCTACGTCGGCGGGCGTGCCCATCGCGTGGAAGCCCTTGTCGACGTGCAGCACGGTGCCGGTGATGCCGCTCGCGAGCGGGCTGCACAGGAAGGCCGCGGCGTGGCCGACCTCGACCGCGGCGATCCGCTCGGGCAGCGGGGCGTTCTGCTCGCAGTAGGTGATCATCGTGGAGATGAAGCCGATGGCCGACGCGGCCCGGGACGCGTAGGGGCCGGCGGAGATCGCGTTGACGCGCGCGCCCCACTTGCGTCCCGCCTCGAACGCGAGCTGCCGCGTGTCGCTCTCGAGCGCGGCCTTGGCGGAGGACATCCCGCCGCCGTACCCGGGCACGACGCGCTCCGCCGCGAGGTAGGTCAGCGCGAGGAAGGCGCCGCCGGGGCGCATCAGCGGGCCGAGGCGCTGCACCAGCGACGTGAGCGAGTACGCGCTCGCGCCGACGGCGGCGAGGTAACCCGCGCGGCTCGTCTCGAGGAGGGGGTTCTTGACCTCCGGGCCGTTCGCCAGGCTGTGCACCACGACGTCGAGGCATGGCGCGCCGAAATCCGTCTCGAGCGCGTTCGCGAGGCCGTCCACCGTGAAGTCGCCCCGGTCTCGGTAGCGCTTGTGCTCGCGGAGGGACGACGGGACGTCGTCGAGGCGGTCGTACTCGGCGTCGAGCGGGTAGATGCGCTCGAAATCGAGCAGTCCGCCGCCCGAGAGCGCACGCGACTCGTCGAGCTTCCCGCGGCGGAGCAGGGTCTCGAAGATCGAGAGCGCGGGCGGCCAGGTCCCGACCGCGACCGAGGCGCCCGCTTCGGCGAGGGCCTTCGCGATCGCGAAGCCAAAGCCACCGTCGTCCGCGACGCCGGCCACCAGCGCGCGCTTGCCCGAGAGATCGATGGGGAGCATGGCGGCAACCGTTGACGGCGCCCCCGAGCGTGTCAAGCGAGGCTGACGCCCACCCTTTCAATCCTGAGCGACGCCGTTGCAACGTTGGCCGGCTAGTCGGCTAGCCGCCCGCGAAATCACACGTCAATCGGCGGCGTTGCGCTGGCACGAGACGTGCTTATAGTTGGCTCCGGGGCCAGGCAGCCGAAGCGAATTTCCCCCCCCTCTCGCTTCTCGCGCTTGGCTTCAACTTTGCGGCCGCGACGTCACCCCCCCCTCCGACGTCGCGGCCGCATTTTTTTTCGGCGCGCGCCTCCCTTCGCGCCGCCGGGACCTCGCCGCGGGCCGTAGTAAGATGCCGGCATGCAGGTCCTCATCGTGCGGCATGGCGAGGCCACGAACGCGCCCGCGGCGCTGAGCGACGCCATGCGGTGGCTCACCGAGCGGGGCAGGCGGGAGACGCGCGCGGTCGGGACCGCGCTCCGCGAGCTCGGGCTCCGCCTAGAGGCCGTCTACACGAGCCCCCTCGTGCGCGCCGTGCAGACGGGCGAGCTGCTGTCCGCCCCGTTCTCGCAGCCCGATCGCCCCATCCGCGTCTGCGCCGGGCTCGGGCCCGAGGGGACGACCGCGCAGGCCCTCGCGCCGCTCGAGGCGCACGCGAGGCACGCGTCGGCGCGGCAGGCGGTCGCGCTGGTCAGCCACGAGCCGCGGGTGCGCATTTTGGTCGGGCACCTCGCCGGCCGCGCGACCGTCCCGCCCTTCGCGCCCTCGACGGCCTGCCTGGTGGAGGCGGCGCCCGTCGCCGAGGGTGAGCCCCCCGTGTGGACCGCGCGATGGATGCTCGACGCGGCCACGCTCGAGCCGCGTCCGCTCCCCACCTGACCCGTCGCCGCGGCCCTTGCCTCGCCGTGCGCCCCCGCCCCCGCGTCCGGGCGTGTGCGCGTTTCGTACACGGCTCACGGATGTTCAGCCTCTTTCTTGGCGCGCGCCGCCCGCGAGCGTAGGGGTGGAGCCGGATGCCGATCCTCGCGCACCGGACCTGGGCGCTCCGCCGAGCGTTGCGGGCGTCGCACGGGCTGCTGCTCGCGGGCGCGTTCGCCGCGGCCCTGCTCGCGGGGGTGTTCTCGCGCGTCGGCGGCGACGCCCTCCCGCTACAGGCGGCGCTCGGCCTCGGCTGGGTCCTGCTCTTCGCGAGCCGCGCCATCTGGCGCGCCCGGCTGCCCGCCGGTCACGCGGAGGCGGGGCGTCTCGAGCTGGAGCTCGGCCTGTGGGCTCTGCTCGGCGCGTACGCCATCGTGCAGCGCTTCGGCGGGCCGATGGGCGCGCTGCACCCGCTCACCTACGCCGTGCTCGCCTGCGTCGTCGCGCTCGGGCGGCGCCCCGCGGCGCCGGTGTTCGTCGCCTGCGCGCTCGCCCTCGAGCTCGCGTCGTACGCGGTTGCCGAGGGAGGGATCGCCCGCGGTCCGCTCGCGGCGCACATCGGCTTCGTCGCGCTCTTCGGGGCGATGAGCTTCGCGCTGACCCGCGCCGAGATCGCGCGTATCCGCCTCGGCGCGCGCCAGCGGCTCGCACGGGAGCGCGCGCGGGCGGCGCGAGAGACCCGCATGTTCCGCCTCGTGGCCGGCGCGAGCGGTCCCCCGGCGAGCGACGAGCGACGGCACGGGGCGAGCGTCGACGAGGTGCACCACACCCTCTATCGGCTCCTGCACGTGCTCCGTCAGGCCCTCGCGCTCGACACGGCGCTCGTGCTGATGCGCGACGACCAGGGCCTGCTGCGCATCGTCGAGCTCGCGACCGATCGCGACGACGTCGCGGAGGGGCCGTTCAGGCCGGGCGAGGGGGCCGTCGGCGCCGTGCTCCGGAACGGCACCACGCGCCTCGAGCACGTGCGGCCCGGGTACACGGGGCTCTGCTACTACCGCGGACCGACCAACGTGTGCTCGTTCGTCGGCGTGCCGCTCGAAGAGGGCGGCCAGGTCGTCGGCGTCCTCTGCGCGGATCGCCACGTGGACACGCCCTTCGCGCCCGGCGAGGTCGACACCCTCGCGCTCTGCGCCGAGCACTTCATCCACGTCCTTCAGAACGAGCGCGTGTTTCTGCAGCTCGAGCGCTCGAAGCAGGAGCAGTCCATCCTGTACGGGGCGTCGCAGGCGCTCGGGGCCGCGCTCACCAAGAGCGACGCCATCGACGCGGCCCTCGACGCCGCCCGGCAGATCGCGGCGTACGACTTCGCCGCGATCACCACGTACGACGGCACCAGCCGCAAGCACGCGGTCGGGCGCGCGGTCGGGGAGGACGCCGCGCGCTTCGAGGGGCTCGTGTTCCGGGACAACGCCTCGCTCACGGCCATGGCGGTCAAGAACCGCCACTACCTCCCGTACCGCGGCGACTTCGACCCCGACCAGCAGACCCTCTTCACGAGGCGCGCGAACGTGCGCGACATGGCGTCGATGCTCGTGCTGCCGCTCGTCGTCCGCGAGGACGCGCTCGGCACGCTCATCCTCGCGGCGCGCCGCCGCCACGCGTTCGGCGACCGCGTCCGGCCCACGCTCCAGGTCCTCGCGAACCAGCTCGCCGTGTCGCTCGCGAACGCCGCGGCGGTCGAGCGGCTCGAGCAGCTCGCCACGACCGACGGGCTCACGGGCTGCCTCAACAAGCGGACCTTCCTAGAGGAGCTCGAGCGAAAGATCCGCGCCGCCGAGCGCTTCGGCCGCCAGCTCTCGCTCATCGTCACGGACATCGACCACTTCAAGCGCGTGAACGACACCTACGGACACGCCGTCGGCGACGTGGTGATCCGCGAGCTCGGCAAGATCCTGCGCGAGATCAAGCGCGAGACCGATCTCGTGGCGCGCTTCGGGGGTGAGGAGTTCTGCGTGCTCTGCGAGGAGACGGACACGGCGGGCGCCGTACAGCTCGCCGAGCGGGTCCGTGAGCGGCTCGGGGCGACCGTCTTCCAGACCGACGCCGGGCCGCTCACGGTGGAGGCCTCGCTCGGGGTGGCCGCGTTCCCGGACCACGCGCGTACGGGCGCGGCGCTCTTCGAGGCGGCCGACAAGGCCCTGTACGACGCGAAGCACCGCGGCCGCAACCAGGTCCGGGCCGCCTGACGCGCTGGGCGTCGTCGGTAGGGAGCCCGCGCGGCGCTCAGAACTGAACGACGAGCTCGCCGGGACGGACCATCCCGAGCTGGTCGCGCGCGATGTGCTCGACGGACGCCGGGTCCGTCCGGAGCGCCTCGATGGTGCGCTCGAGCGCGGCGTTGTCGCGCGCGAGGTCCGCGTTGCGCGCGTCGACCTCGGCGAGCTCCGCCTTGAGCGCGCGGTATCGCGGCAGACCGCGCGCGTCGAGCAGGTGCAGCGGCACCGAGACCATCGCGACCACCAACAGGCCGAAGGGCACGAGCCAGGTGAGCGCGCTCGACGAGCGATCCATCGCCGCCATCCTGCGTCCGGTGCTCCCCGCGGGCCAGTTCCTGCCGCCGGCCGCCGGCGCCCCACGCGGCTTGACAGGGCGAGGCGGCGTCCGGCAGCGTGAGGCTTGGACCGTGCCGGACGCGTTGAACCCACGAAGCCGCCGCGTGCTGCGCGCCGCCGTGGCGCAGTACATCGAGACGGGCCGCCCGGTCGGCTCGAAGGCGCTCGTCGAGGCCGCGCGCCTCGAGCACTCGCCCGCGACGACGCGCGCCGTGCTGCGCGACCTCGAGGAGCGGGGCTACCTCACGCACCCGCACACGAGCGCGGGCCGCGTGCCGACCGACAGCGGCTTCCGCTTCTACGCGCGGTGGCTGGTCCATCGCCAGCTCGGCGCCCGGAGCGCCGGGCTCGGCGTCGCGGAGACCGATCGCCGCGCCGTCGAGCGACAGCTCGCCGGACGCGAGGGCGGGCTAGAGGCCGCCGAGGAGGCCGGCAGGCTGCTGAGCAGGCTCTGCGGGGCGGCCGCGGTCGTGACGGCGGGCCGGCCGGAGGACGAGCGCCTCGCGGAGCTGCGCTTCGTCGTCGTCGGCGAGCGCCGGCTGCTCGCCGTCCTGGTGACGGAGGCCGGGGCGGTACACCACCGCCCGCTCGAGGGCGTCGCCCTCGGCCAGCGCGAGCTCGAGCGCGTCCACGCCTACCTCGGCGACAAGGTCCGGGGTTACACCCTCCGCGCGCTGCGAGACCGCGTCGCGCGCGAGCGCGACCCCTACGGGACCCTGCGCGAGTCGGTCTCGAACCTGCTCGAACGCGCCGCCGCGGCGGAGGCGGAGCGCGTCGAGGTGGTGGTCGCCGGCAAGGAGCGCCTGTTCGACCGCCCGGAGCTCGACGACGTCCACAAGCTGCGCGCGTTCTTGCGCGCCATCGAGGACCGAACCCACCTGCTCGCGCTCCTCGACGAGACCCTCGAGGCGCCCGGCGTGTTGGTGCGGATCGGGAGCGAGGCCGGCCTCGGCGGGCTCGACGACGTCGGCGTGATCTCGAGCGGCTACGGCGCAGGCGCGCGCCACGCCGGCTCGCTCTGCGTCCTCGGCCCCGTCCGCATGGACTACGACAAGGTCGTCCCACTCGTCGCCTTCACCGCGACCGTGCTCGGCGGCGGCCGCGGACCGTCCGCGCGCCCGTCGTAGGTCCTCGCGCTCCCGCCGGACGCCGCTCCCCCGAATGGGTGGGCCGCGCTTGTCATTGCGGCTAACATGCGTATCTTGGCGTCGATGACGCGGCGGTCCGATGACCCGCGTGGCCACGCCGCCATCAGAGAACAGGAGCCCGCCGACGTGAGCGAGTCGAACGAACACACGCCGCCGCACGATTCTCTGGTCGAGCTCGAAGACGAGCAGGTGCGCGACGCGAGCGCGGCCCCGGGCGGGCCGAGCGCGGCCCCGAAAGCGGCGCCGGAGCCGGACCGGTTCGCCGAACTCAAAGCCGAAAAGGATCGCATCCACGACCGGCTGCTCCGGACGGCGGCGGACTTCGACAACTTCCGGAAGCGCTCGCGTCGCGAGGTCGAGGACGCGTACCGCAAGGGGCGCGAGGAGGTCCTCCGCGAGATCCTCCCGATGGTCGACAACCTCGAGCGCGCCGTCGAGGTCTCGCACCGCGCCGAGGACATCAAGGCGATCGTCGAAGGCATCGAGATGGTCCTGCGCAGCTTCGAGGACATCGCGCAGCGCCTCGACCTCGAGCGGGTCGACGCGGTCGGGCTCCCCTTCGACCCGAACGTCCACGACGCGATCCAGCAGGCGGAGACGGACGAGCAGCCGCCGGGGACCGTGATGAGCGAGATCTTGGCGGGCTATCGGCTCGGCGGGAAGCTGCTCCGCGCCGCTATGGTGGTCGTCGCGCGGCCCCCGTCGGCGCCGGGCGACGACGACGCGTCGTAGACCGGGGGCGCGCTTCGCAGCCGCCGGGTAGTGGCCGATGACGCGCTGTTGTCCGAAGGGCTGGCACCGGCGGACCCACCGTGTGTACCATGGAGCCGATGGGACGCATCATCGGCATCGATCTCGGCACCACGAACTCCTGCGTCGCGTTCGTCGACAGCGGCGAGGCTGTTGTCATCCCGAACGCGGACGGGAGCCGCACCACTCCGTCCGTCGTCGCGTTCAGCAGGGACGGCGAGCGCCGCCTCGGCTCGGTCGCGAAGCGCCAGGCGGCGACGAACCCGGAGAACACCATCTTCGCCATCAAGCGGCTGATGGGCCGGCCCTTCGACTCGGAGGAGGTGCAGCTCCACCTCAAGTACGCGCCGTATCGCGTGCTCGCGAACACCAACGGCGACGCGTGGGTCTCGGCGGGGGGCAGCGATTTCTCGCCGCCCGAGATCTCCGCGATGATCCTCGAGATGATGAAAGAGACCGCCGAGGCGTACCTCGGCGAGACGGTGACCGACGCGGTCATCACCGTCCCCGCGTACTTCAACGACGCGCAGCGCTCCGCGACCAAGGCGGCCGGTCGCATCGCGGGGCTCGACGTCAAGCGGATCATCAACGAGCCCACGGCCGCGGCCATCGCCTACGGGTTCAACGAGAACGACGCGCAGACCGTGGCTGTGTACGACCTCGGCGGCGGCACCTTCGATATCTCGATCCTCGAGCTGTCGGCCGGCGTGTTCAGCGTCAAGAGCTCGGTCGGTGACACGCACCTCGGCGGCGAGGACATCGACAACGTGCTCGTCCAGGAGCTGATGCACCGGTTCCAGGAGGAGAACGGGATCGACCTCAGCGACGACCGGGTCGCCCGCCAGCGGCTCAAGGAGCAGGCCGAGAAGGCCAAGCAGGAGCTGTCGACCTCGCTCGAGACCGAGATCAACCTCCCCTTCATCGCCTCGGACGCCACCGGCCCGAAGCACCTCGAGACGCGCCTGACCCGCTCGGAGCTCGAGCTGCTCGCCGCGGACATCGTCGACCGCACGATGGTCCCCTGCCAGCAGGCGATGGAGGACGCCGGCCTCGATCCGACCGGCATCGACGCGGTGCTCCTGGTCGGCGGCCAGACGCGCATGCCGCTCGTGCAGCGCAAGGTCTCGGAGTACTTCGGGCGCGCGCCGCACAAGGGCGTGAACCCCGACGAGGTGGTGGCGATCGGCGCCGCCATCCAGGGCGCGGCGCTCGCCGGCACGGTCGATGAGGTCCTGCTCCTCGACGTCACCCCGCTCAGCCTCGGCGTCGAGACGGGCGGTGGGGTGTTCACGCCGCTCATCCCGCGGAACACCACGATCCCGACCCGCGCGCAGGAGATCTTCACGACGAGCATGGACAACCAGCCCTTCGTCCCGATCCACGTCCTGCAGGGCGAGCGCGAGATGGCGGCCGACAACATCTCGCTCGCGAAGTTCGAGCTCTCGCCGCTGCCGCCGGCGCCGCGCGGTGTCCCCGAGATCGAGGTCACGTTCGACATCGACGTGAACGGCATGGTGAGCGTCAAGGCGAAGGACCTCGGCAGCGGCCGCAAGCAGAGCATCAAGGTGGTCGCCGCGTCTGGGCTGAGCGAGAACGCGGTCGAGCGGCTCGTCCGCGACGCGGAGAAGTACCGCGAGAGCGACACCAAGCGGCGCGAGCTCGCCGAGCTCCGTAACGCCGCCCAGTCGCTGCTCTACACGAGCGAGCGCGCGACGACCGAGTGCAGGGACCTCGTGCCGGAGTCGGTCATCGACGACGTCGAGCGCGACATCGCCGCGCTCAAAGAGCAGCTCGAGTGGGGCGCGGACGCGGTCGCGATCCGCGAGGCGCTGCAGGCGCTCGAGCTGAGCGCCTACTCGATCGCCGAGTCGATGTACGGCGCACCAGAGGGTGGGGCCGAGGCCGATCAGGCGGACGCAGAGCCGCAGCAGCGGTGACCGGCGCCGGCGCTCCGCCCGCCCGCCACCGCGACATCGGCCTTCGCTGGCTCATCCGACTGCGCTGGGGCGCCGTCGCGAGCGAGGCGCTCGTGGTGCTCGTGGCGGCGTACGGGCTCGGCATCGCGCTGCGAACCGGGTCGCTCCTCGGGCTGGTCGCCCTCATCGCGGTCTCGAACGTCGCGCTCGACCGCGCCGGGTCCATCGCGCTTCGGGACGACCGGCTGCTCTCCGCGCTCTTTCTCTTCGACGTCGCGGTCCTCACGGCGCTGCTCTATCTCTCCGGAGGCCCGACCAACCCCTTCAGCGTGCTCTATCTCGTGTACGTCACGCTCGGGGCCATCGTGCTCGAGGCGGCGTGGGCCGCCGCGGTGGTGCTCGCCGCGATCGCCGGCTACGGCGCGCTCTTCCTCGGGCACGTGGAGGTCCCCGCGCTGTCGATGCACCACGTTCCAGGCGGCGTCTCGGCGCACCTCTACGGCATGTTCGTCGCGTTCGCGATCTGCGCCGTCCTCGTCGCGTACTGCGTCTCGCGCCTCTCGGAGGCCCTCCGGCGACGGGAGCTCGACCTCGCGGCCGCGGGGGATCGCGCGGCGCGTGCCCGGCAGCTCGCGGCGCTGACGACCCTGTCGGCGGGCGCGGCGCACGAGCTCGCGACGCCGCTCGGGACGATCGCCATCGCGGCAGGGGAGATGCTCCGCGAGGCGGAGGCCCTCGGTCACGCCGCGGAGGGCTGGGTCGAGGACGCCGCTCTCATCCAGGCGGAGGTCGACCGCTGCCGAGCCATCCTCGACCACCTCGCCGCGAAGGCCGGCGCGACCGTCGGCGAGCCGGTGACAAACGCTCCGATCGAGGCGCTGATCGCGGCGCTCGGCGAGCGCCTCGGCCCCGGCGCCTGGGCCCGGGTTCGGTTCGAGCGGCCCGACGCGTTGACGGTGCGCCTGCCCGTCGCGGCCGTATCCCAGCTCCTGGCGAACCTCGTGCGCAACGCGCTCAGCGCCTCGGCCGCCGACGCCGCCGTACGGGTGCGGGCGCTCCCTGACGCCGCGAGCGGGGCGCTGCGCTTCGCGGTCATCGATCACGGCGCCGGGATGGACGCGGCCACGGCCGAACGCGCCACCGAGCCCTTCTTCACGACGAAGCGAGCCGGCGAGGGCATGGGCCTCGGTCTCTTCCTCGCGCGCGCGACGAGCGAGGCCCTCGGTGGGTCCCTCTCGCTCGACACGGCGCCGGGGCGTGGCACGACGGTCCAGGTGGTGCTGCCGGGTGCTTGTGCGGGCACCCCGCCGACCGACGCCGATGCGCGATGAGTGAGGTCTCCCCGACAGACGGGCCGTTCAGTACGGGCAGCGCGGGCACCGCGGGCTCGCTCGTGCTGGTCGACGACGACGAACGCTTTCGCACGCGCCTCGCCCGCGCGCTGCGCCGGCGCGGCTTCGACGTCAGCGAGGCGGGCTCGGTGGGCGAGGCGCTCGCGCTCCGGGGTCCGTTCACACACGCGCTCGTCGACCTGCGGATGCCCGGAGAGTCGGGGCTCGAGCTCATCGAGGCGTTGAAGGCGCGCGACGCGGGCACGACCGTCGTCGTGCTCACGGGCTATGGGAGCATCGCGACGGCGCTCGACGCGGTTCGACGGGGCGCGACCCACTACCTGACCAAGCCGGTGAGCGTCGACGCCATCGTCGACGCGTTCGCGATGCAGGTGCCGCGAGGGGAGGCGCTCCCCGGCGCCACGCGCCGCGTCGACCCGTGCGCGGGCGGCGGGCGTGGCGCGGGCGGCGCGCGGCTCGCCGACGAGGGCAGCGAGACGCCGCCGTCGCTCGCGCGGGTCGAGTGGGAGCACATCCAGCGTGTGTTGGCGGACTGCGGCGGGAACATCAGCCTCGCGGCGAAGCGCCTCGGTCTGCACCGCCGCACGCTGCAACGCAAGCTCGCCAAGTACCCGCCCGAGCGGTAGCGGTCGCCGCCGCCGCGCGGACGTTCAGCGAAGGCAGGCCAGGAGCACCTCCGCCGCGTGCTCGCCGTGGACCGCGGTCGGGCGCGTCGAGCGATAGCCGTCGAACGCGAGGCGGCCGCCGTCGACGCGTGCGACGAGCTGCACCCCGGCGCCGGCGGCGTGGGCCGCGGACGCGGCGACGCAGGCGGCGTCGAGCCCCACCCATGGTGCGGCGTCGGTGTCGAGCAGCGGCGGGTAGCGTGCGTCGCGCCGGCGCGGCCACCGCGCGAAGGCGTACGCGTCGAGCAGGCGCGCCGCCGCGCGCTCGATCGAGGCGCCCTCGCGGGTACCGAACCCGACGAAGGTCGCCCGGTGAGCGCCCTCGCGCGCGTCGCCGGTGCCTGGCACGCGCCACTCGAGCGCGAGCGTCGCGCCCTCTGCGCAGGCCCGACCGAGGAGCGGCGCGACCGGCTCGAGGCCGACGTAGTCGCGGGTGACGCCGCGCAGGCCGAAGCGGTAGGCGACGCGACTGAGACGGACCTTCAGCTCATCCATTGGGCAGCGCCTCCAGCAGGCGGGGCTCTCGCTCGAGCGACACCCCGAAGCGCGCGCGCACCGCGTCGCGCACCTCGTCCGCGAACGCGAGCAGGTCTTCGGTGCGGCCGCCTCCATGGTGGACGAGCGCGAGCGCGTGCTGCGTCGACAGGCCGACCGGGCCGCGGCGCGTGCCCTTCGCGAGGCCCGCGCGCTCGATGAGCCACCCGGCCGCGAGCTTCACGCGGCCGTCCTCGGTGGGGTAGCGCGGGACCTCATCGGCGGACGCGACGAGCCCCTCGGCGACCGCCTGGGCGGCGACCGCGTCGGCCGTCTGCGTGTCGACCGCCGGATTGGTGAAGAACGACCCCGCGCTGCGGTGGTTCGGGTCGGCCGGATCGAAGACCATCGACTTGCGGCGGCGGAGCGCGAGCACGGCCGCGCGCACCTCGGCGAGGCTCGGCCCGCGGCTGCCCGGGGGCTCGCCGAGCGCGTGGATCAGCTCGCCGTAGCGGAGGGCGGGCGGGCCCCCGCGCCGGAGCGCGAACGTGACCGACAGGACGATGACCTTGCCCGGGTCTCGCTTGAAGGCGCTGTCCCGATAGGCGAACCCGCACTGCGTCGGAGTGCGCGTCTCGGTCGCGCGGTCGCGCACCCGGAGCACGCGGACCTCGCGCACCGTCTCCGAGACCTCCTGCCCGTAGGCGCCGACGTTCTGGATGGGCGTGGCGCCCGCCGACCCGGGGATGCCCGAGAGGCACTCGAGGCCCGCGAGGTCGCGCGCGACCGTCTCTTGCACCAGCGCGTCCCACGGCTCGCCCGCCCCGACCGTGACCCGGACCGCGCCGGCGCGGTCGTCTTCGAAGCTCAGGCCGCGCAGCGCCGGGACGAGCACGAGCCCCGGGAAGCCGTCGTCCGGTATGATCGTGTTCGACCCGCCGGCGAGGACCGCGACCGGGACGGCCTTCCCGGCGGCCCAGTCGAGGGCCTCGACGACCTCCGCCTCGCTCGTCGCGTGGGCGAGCCAGCGCGCGCGGCCCCCGAGCTCGAGCGTCGTGCGCGGAGCGAGCGGGACGTTCGCGTCGATCGACAGGGGCACGCTGGGCTCAGCCGGGCGGACGCAGGGTGTCGAGGCCGCCGAGGTAGGGCCGGAGCGCCGGGGGGACGCGGACGCTGCCGTCCGGGAGCTGGTACTGCTCGAGGATCGCGACGAGCGTTCGCCCGACCGCGAGCCCCGAGCCGTTCAGCGTGTGCACGAGCTGCGGCTTGTCGTCCGGGGCGGGCCGGAACCGTGCCTTGAGCCTGCGCGCTTGGAAGTCCCCGAACCACGAGCAGCTCGAGATCTCGCGGTAGGCGTTCTGTCCGGGCAGCCACACCTCGAGGTCGTAGGTCTTCTTGGAAGAGAACCCGAGGTCGCCGGCGCAGAGCTCGACCACGCGGTAGCACAGCCCGAGGCGCTGCAGCACCGCCTCGGCGTGCCCGGTGAGCCGCTCGAGCTCCGCGAGCGCGTCGTCGGGACGCACGAAGCGCACCAGCTCGACCTTGTCGAACTGGTGCTGGCGGATCATCCCGCGCGTGTCCTTGCCGTAGCTGCCGGCCTCGCTCCGAAAGCACGCCGTGTAGGCGGTGTAGGCCACGGGCAGGTCGCCCGCGTCGAGGATCTCCCCGGCGTGCAGGTTGGTCAGCGGGACCTCGGCGGTCGGGATCAGGAAGAGCTCGTGGCCGCCCGCCTCCGCCTCGCGCTCCCACTGCGCGTCCTTGGCGATGCGGAAGAGGTCGGCCGCGAACTTCGGGAGCTGGCCCGTGCCGTGCAGCGCGGTGTCCTTGACGAGCGTCGGCACCCACATCTCCGTGTAGCCGTGCTCGTCTACGTGCAGGTCCAGCATGAGCTGGATCAGGGCGCGCTCGAGGCGTGCGCCGAGCCCCCGCAGGACGACGAAGCGCGCGCCGCTGAGCTTCGCCGCCCGCTCGAAGTCGAGGATGCCGAGCCCCACGCCGAGGTCGACGTGATCCCGTGGCTCGTGGGGGAAGCGCGGCCGCTCGCCGAAGACCCGCAGCTCGACGTTGTCCGCCTCGCCGCTGCCGCTCGGCACGCTCTCGTCGGGGAGGTTCGGGATGCGCGCGAGCAGGTCGGTCAGCTCGCGCTCCGCCTCGCTCTGCCTCGCCTCGAGCGCCTTGATCTCGGCGCCGACCGCGCGCAGCTCGTCGCGCCGCGCGGCGAACTCGGCCGAGCGCTTGTCGGCGACCTGGGCCATCGCCTCGCTCGCGACGTTGCGCCGGTGGCGCAGCGCCTCGACGTCGACGATGGCGTCGCGGCGGGCGACCGCGAGCGCGCCGAGCCTGTCCAGCGCGGGGGCGTCGGTGAAGCCACGGCGCGCGAGCGCGGCGCGCGTCTCGTCGAGCCGCTCGGTGACGGTTCGCAGATCCAACATGGACGCGGGCATACCCCATCGCCGTCGCCCGGGCACGGCACCCGGCTCGCACTGCGCAAACTGGCACGCGCTCGCGCAGACCTTCACACTGATGATCGTGCCGGAAGTCGAGCAGTTGACACGCGTAGGGCTCGTCGGCGACGTGCACTGCGAGGACGTCGCGCTGGCGGTGGCGCTCGAGACGCTCGAGGCGCTCTCGGTCGATCGAACGCTCTGCGTCGGCGACCTCGTCGACGGGCACGGCGACATCGCGCGCGTGGTCTCGCTGCTCCGCGAGCACGACGTGCTGACGGTCGCGGGCAACCACGAGCGGTGGTTCCTCGCCGGCGAGCAGCGCGACAAGCGCCCGTGCTACACGCGCTCGGTCGACCCGGCGACGCGCGCCTACATCGAGGCGCTGCCGACCTCGGTCCCGCTCTCGACCCCGGCCGGGCCGGCGCTGCTCTGCCACGCGATCGGCGACGACGACATGTCGTTCTTGTTCCCCGACACGCGCGGGTACGCGCTGATGGACATCCCCGCGCTGCGCGAGCTCATGGTCGACCCGAACGTCGAGTACCTCCTCTGCGGGCACACGCACCAGCGGATGGTGCGGGTCTTCCAAGGGCTCGTCGTGGTCAACGCGGGGACCCTCCGTCGTGAGGACGACCCGGGGTTTTGCGTCGTGGACTTCGCCGCGCGGACCGTCGAGTTCTTCCGCCTCGCCGGCGGCCACGCCAAGGCGATCGAGACCCTCCCCTTGCCGCCGCCCGCCGCGCTGCCCCCCGCCGTCGCCCACGCCTGAGCGCGCCCACACGGACCCGCGCGTCGCATCTCCTCGCGCGGGGGAGGGCGCCGAGTCGCACGCCGTCTCGTCTCAGGCCCGGCGCGGCGACCCGCGCCGCCTGCCGCCGGTGCCCTCACCCGTCGGGCCGCGCGTACAGCACACCCGGCCCGGTCAGAGTCGGCCTGCTTCGTAGTCGCGGAACGCCTCGACGAGCTGCTCGCGCGTGTTCATCACGAAGGGCCCGTACCGCGCCACCGGCTCACCGAGCGGACGCCCCGCCGCGAGCAGGACCCGCGCGGGCCGCTCCCCAGCCGCCGCCTCGAACGCGTCGCCCGGGCTGAGCACCGCGAGCTCGCGCTCACGCACGACGCGCCGGTCGTCGGCCGGCCCGATGCGCGCCTCGCCGTCGATGACCGCGGCGAACGCGGTGTGCCCCGCAGGGAGCGGTACGCGAAGCGTCGCGTCCGTCGAGAGCTGCACGTCGAGCAGCACCGGCTCGGTCGCGACCCCGCGCACCGGGCCGACCACGTCTCCGACCCCGCCGGCGAGCACGCGGACCAGAGCCCCGTCGCGCGCGACCTCGGGCACGTCCGACGCCGGGATGTCTTGATAGCGCGGGGGCATCATCTTGTCCGACGCGGGCAGGTTGACCCAGAGCTGAAACCCCCAGAGCGTGCCGCCCTCCTGCTCGGGCATCTCGGAGTGCACGATGCCGCGCCCCGCGGTCATCCACTGCACGCTCCCCGGGCCGAGCAGCCCCTCGTTGCCCTGGTTGTCGCGGTGCCGCATCCGCCCTTCGATCATGTACGTCACCGTCTCGAACCCCCGGTGCGGGTGGTTCGGGAAGCCGGCGATGTAGTCGTTCGCTTCGTCCGAGCGCATCTGATCGAGCAGCAGGAACGGGTCGAGCTCCGACAGCGCGGAGGTCCCGAGCATGCGCGTGAGGCGCACGCCGGCGCCGTCGCTCGCGGGCCTGCCGCGGACGACCTCGCGGACCGTCCGCGCCTGTCCTGATCGTGCGGATGAAGTGGCTCGAACGCTGCGTTCTGTCATGGCGTGACCTCCCGCCCCTCAGTGTGTGGCCGAGCGTGGCCCGCCGAAAGGCCCGCCGCGCGCAACGCTGTGTCGTGCGCCGACGTCATGCGGTCGACGGGCGGACCCCCAACGCCGGCGCGCGGACGGGCGGACGCCACGCCGCGGGCTGCTCAGGCCGGCGACGCGCTCAGTCGTAGCCGCCGATGTCTTCCCAGAACCGCGGCGGCTGCGCGCGGTCCCAGCAGCTCTCACAGAACGCGACGAGATCCGTGTTTGGGTCGGTCGTGACGTGGGAGTACTGCCCGCACGCGGCGCAGAAGAACCGGGACTCGAGCGCGTCGTCGCACTCGTAGCCGCCCCTGACGAGGTCGCCTCGGGTCGCGATGCCGACCGCGTCCTCGCCGTCCACGACGAGCAGGGAACCCACGCCCTCGCGGCACATGACGTCCGCGGCGTCCTCGATGCTCGCGTCCGAGTCGATCGTCTGCAGCGGAGCGTGCATCGAGTCTCTCAGGTTGGCGCCGGGGAGCGCGTTCGCGAGATCACACTGCGCGCACACGACGCCGGCGAAGCGGCCGCCGACCGTGACGAGCAGGTGGTCGACCTGACGGGCGCGCGCGAGGCTGAGCGCGTCTCCGACGGACGCATCCACGGGGATGGACACGGGCTTTCGGGTCATGACTTCGGTGATGGGGCGCATGGCGTTGCTCCGTTCGGGAAGTCAAGAGCGCAGGATCGCGGCAGATGGGTTTTGTAAGCAGGCACACCAGCATACCACGGGCCCGCACGCTCGAGCAGCGGAGTCTCGTGGACCGCGCTTCGCCCGTCGCCCCCCTCCCGCCGCGACGGCGGCGACGGCGTCGACGGCGGTGTCCGAGGCGCTGGCCGCGTCCGACCACCGCTGACGCCACGCGCTGAAACCACCCCGAGCACCCGCGCGAGCGGCGCGCCCGCGTTACGCTCGAGCCATGGGCCCTCGGTCTCGCTCCCTCGCCCCGCCGCCCCGCGGGCACGACGCCTGGGTGTCCGGCAACGTCGTGTCGCTGCTGAGCGACGGCCCCGCGGCCTTCCCCGCGATGCTGGCCGCGATCGGCGCGGCGCGGCGCGAGATCCTCCTCGAGATGTACTGGTTCGCGTCGGACGCTACCGGCAGACGCTTCGCCGACGCGCTCGTCGAGCGGGCGCGGGCGGGAGTGCAGGTGCGCGTCCTGTACGACGCCGTCGGCTCCATCGAGACCGACCCGCGCCTCTTCCTGCGGCTCCGCGACGCAGGCTGCGACGTCGCCGCGTTCAACCCCATCGCGCCGTGGCGGACGCGCTTTCGCCTCGGCGTCGTCAACCGACGCGACCACCGCAAGCTCCTCGTCGTCGACGAGCGCGTGGGGTTTACGGGCGGGGTGAACCTCGCCGACGCATGGGCCGGCGTCGACCAGGGAGGGAAGGGCTGGCGCGATGATGTCGTGCGCGTCGAGGGGCCCGCGGCCGCTCAGCTCGCGGCCGTCTTCTTCACGAGCTGGTCGCGCCGCGCCGAGGGATGGTTCGGCGACCACTACGTCAGCGCGCCGCGCCCACTCGCCGGTGAACTGCGCTTCGATGACTCGCCCGGGCCCGGTGAAGACGTCGCCGCGGTCGCGTCGCCCGAGGCGCCCCCGCTCGCTTCTGCAGGCGACACGGACACGCCGCGGGCGCGGTCTGACGAGGCGCCCGTGCCGTCGACCACGGACGCCCCGGTGCATGTCCTGGCGAGCGACTGGCACCTCGCGGGGCCCGCGATCCGGCGCGCCTACCTGCGCCGCATCCGCGAGGCGTCCGAGCGCATCTCGCTCACCAACGCGTACTTCGTTCCGGACCGGCCCATCCGCCGCGAACTCATCCGCGCCGTCCGCCGCGGCGTGAACGTCCGCGTGATGGTGCCGGGTCGGTCCGATGTGCCCGCGGTGCACTACGCCGGCCGCTCGCTCTACGAAGAGCTCCTCGACGGGGGCGTGCGCATCTTCGAGTGGTCGGGCTCGATGCTGCACGCGAAGACCGCGGTCATCGACCGCCGCTGGTGCACGGTGGGCACGTACAACCTCGACTACCGCTCGCTCCGCTTCAACCTCGAGCTGACGATGGTGATCGACGACCCGACGTTCGGCGCGGTGATGGCCCGCCGTTTCGACGCGGACCTCGAGCACGCGAGGCCGCTCTTGCTCGACCGATGGCGCCGCCGGCCCACGCTCGAGCGCGGCCTCGAGACGCTCGCCTATCGGATGCGCAAGCTGCTCTGACGCGCGACACCCCGCTTCGGGCTGGCTTTTCGTCGCGCTGGATACTAGGTCCCCGGTACGCGCAAGCGCGCGATGGACTCAGGTACCAGCTATCAAGGAGGTCTCGTGGCGAACATCACGTTCAAGGGCAATCCGGTCCACACCGCCGGACAGCTTCCGAAGGTCGGCGACAAGGCGCCGGATTTCGTCCTCGTCGCCGGCGATCTGAGCGAGAAGCGGCTCGCCGACTTCAAGGGCAAGAAGAAGGTGCTCACGATCAACCCGAGCTACGACACGGGCGTCTGCAAGGCGACCGCCCGGACGTTCAACCAGAAGCTCGGCAGCCGCGACGACGTGGTCGTCCTGATGATCAGCGCGGACCTGCCCTTCGCCCAGGGACGCTTCTGCGAGGCGGAGGGCGTGAAGGGCGTGCGGCCGCTGTCGAGCTTCCGCTCGAGCTTCGCGCGCGACTACGGCGTGCAGATGACCGACGGCCCGCTCGCGGGCCTCACGGCGCGCGCCGTGCTGGTGCTGGACGAGAACGATCGCGTCGTGCACAGCGAGCTCGTCCCGGAGATCGCCCAAGAGCCGCAGTACGACGCGGCGCTCGCGGCGCTCTAGCGCCTCGCCGACGGGCCGGTGTGCAGGATCCTGCGCCCGAGGGTCGCCGCGTCACGCATCGGTACGCCGATCCGCTCGACGCGATCTGGCTGTCCGCCGCGCGGCATCTCGGCTTCGAGGTGCGGCGCGCGGCGGACGTCTACGCGTCGAGCGACGGCCGCGGGACCCTCACGATCGGCACACCGGAGACCCTCGACGCGGACGACTCGCTCGCGCAGATGATCTTGCACGAGCTCTGCCACGCGCTCGTCGAGGGCCCGGAGCGCTTCGCCGAGGCCGACTGGGGGCTCGACAACGTCACCGACCGCCACCGCGGACGCGAGCACGCGTGCTTGCGCTTGCAGGCGGCGCTGGCCGACGCGCACGGGCTCCGCGACGTGCTCGCCCCGACGACCGACTTTCGCTCGTACTACGACGCGCTGCCGCGCACCTGCTGCGACCCATCGGCAGGCGCCGCGCCCGAGGGCGCGGCCGACGACGAGGCGGAGGCGCTGGCGCGGGCCGGGCTCGCGCGCGCCGAGGCGCTCGGCTGGACGCCGACCCTCGAGCGAGCGCTCGCGGCGACCGCGCGCATCGTGCAGGCGACGCGCGACGCGCTCGAGGCGCTTGGCCCGGCGGCGCAGGACGACGCCCGAGACCTACCGTGGCTCTTCGAGCGCCTCGCTCGCTGACCGCCCTCCCGCGCGCCTCGCGTGCGGACCGCCCTCACGCGCGCGTCGCTAGTCGATGAGCCGCGTGAGCGCGACCTTCAGGTAGTCGCCCTCCGGGAAGCCGGACAGGCGCGGATGGTCGGCGGGTGCGCCGTGCCGCTCGAGGATCTGCGTGACGCGGCCCGCCCGCCTCGCGCCGTCGCAGAGCGTCTCGTCGAAGGCGGCCGCGCTCACGTGGCTCGAGCATGACGCCGCGAGGTAGAGGCCCCCGGGCACCAGCGCGCGCAGGCAGGCCGCGTGCAGCCGGCGGTAGCTCTCGAGCGCCGCGTCGACGGCGTCGGCGCTCGGCGCGAAGCTCGGCGGGTCGGCCACGATGAGGTCGTACCGTCGCTCCCGCTCGGCCGCGAGGAACGCCGGCACGTCCATCGAGACCGCGCGGTGCGCGTCCGCGGGAAGCCCGTTCGCCGCCCAGGTCGCCTCGGCCAGCGTCATCGCGGCCGGCGCGACGTCGACGCTCGTCACGTGCGCCGCCCCGCCGAGCCCGGCGGCGACCGAGAAGCCACCGGTATAGGCATAGAGGTTGAGCACCCGTCGGTCCCTCGAGAGCGCCCGCACCCGCCGGCGCGACTCCCGGTGGTCGAGGAAGAGGCCTGTCTTCTGTCCATGAACCGGGTCGACGAGGAGCGTCATCCCGTGCTCGAGCACGGCGCGCGGCGCGTCGGGCGCCACCCCGCGCAGCGCTCGGACGGTCACCTCGTGCCGACCGCCCGTCCGGAGGAGCAGCGTGTCGACCCCCAGCGCTTCGAGACGGGGCCAGAGCGCGGCTTCGAGCGCGCCGGCGTGCGCCAGCACACCGCTGCCATAGAGGCGCAGCACGGCGAGCGCGCCGTACACGTCGGCGACGCAGCCCGGGAGCCGGTCACCCTCGCCGTGCACGAGGCGATAGGCCGTCGTCTGGGGCGGCACGACCGCGCCCCGCAGCTCGGCCGCGCGCGCGACGCGCCGCGCCCACAGGTGAGGGCCGAGCGGCTCGTCGCGGTTGGTGACGACGCGGACCGCGATGGGGCCGGCGTCCGAGAAGCCGCGCGCGAGGAAGCGACCCTTGCGCCCGCACACCGTGACGGTAGCGCCGGGCGCGACCGCGTCGATCGCCTCGAGCGATCGTGCGTCGACGGCGTCCCGATAAATCCACGGGTGTCCGCTCGCGAGGGTGCGCTCGAGCGGCTTCGTCAGCGTGAGGCGAAGGGTCTCGGCCATGACGGCCATGTCTCAGACCGCCGCCCGGAGGGCAAGCCCGCACCGGGTCCGAGCGCCGCATGTGCGCGGTTCTGCTCGGTGAGACACCTAGATTCACGCCCGCATTCGAGGCTGCGCCAGTGCCCGCCCGAGCGGCAGTCCCCGACCCCGCACCCGTGGCGAGGTTTCGGTGTTGACATCCGCGCGCCGTGGATCCAACAATGAAGTCATGATCCGGCACGACTCCGCGCGCTACTATGGGTGGTTTACCTCGTTTTGAGGTGGCCACCCGCGTGAACGTGTCTTCACCGAACGGCCGCCTCCAAGGGCGGCCGTTTTCGTTGAGTGTAGTGCGCGCCGCCTGAGGATTCGGCCTCGAAGAGAGGCTCCGATGTTCCTGAACGCTTCCCACGCCGCGCCCGCTCCGGCGCCCTCTACCGAGCCCGAGGCGGGGCGAGCGCCGGCCGCAGCGCGCACGCACCGCCGCACGGCCGAAACCACCCGGTCCGCCGCGCGCGCGCCGGCGCTGCTCGTTCGCGCCGGCGGTGCCTCGTCGACCGCGCTCACCGAGGGACTCCGGGCGAGCAGCGGCGGGCTCGTGGTGCGCGCGCTGCCCGCGTCCGGCCCCGGCCCGCTCGGCGGCGCGTGGGTCCACCGCGTGGCCGAGGGCCTGGACGCGCTGGCGCAGCACGACCCGCATGTGCAGCCGCTCGTGGTGCTGTCGGCGGCTGAGGCCGAGCCGGGGACGAACCTGCGCGCGGGCATCGCCGAGGCGGCGGCGCTCGACTGCCTCCTCGCCTACCTCTGCTTCCGCGGGGTCACCGTCGTCGGCCTCGGCGCGGCCCTGCCGGCGGTGGCGCGCTTCTTCGGCGCAGACGCGGGCCTCCCTCCTGCCGCTCGAGACGGGGCCGTGGCCACGACGACCACCACCGTGTGCGTGCGCGGCGCGCTCTTCGAGGGGCTGCCGGCGACGCTCAGCCTGCCGCGCGGAGCGCTCGGCGCCGCGCGCCGCGACGGCCTGCCCGAGGCGCTCGCCGTGACCGCGCAGACGGACTCCGGCGACGTGGTCGCCATCTCCCACCGCGCCCTGCCTGTACACGCCCTCGGCTTCCGTCCGGACGCGCTCGACGACGCGGCCGCGTGCGCCCGCCTCTGCGCCAACCTCGTGCGGCTGGCCGAGCGCACGAGCGCAGCGCGTCGGGTGGGTCTTGCGACTTTCCGACGTGTAAAGTAGAAGCCCTCTCGGCTCGCGTCGCGGTTCGAGCCGAGACCCGTGGGGCTCCCGCCCTCCCTCCGCTCTGCACAGGTGGGCATGTATCTCGACTACACGCCGGAGCAGCACGCGCTCCGAACGCACCTGCGGCAGTACTTCGACGGCTTGATGTCCGAGGCGCTGCTCGCGGAGCTCGACGCGACCGAGGGAGGCGGGCCGCTCTATCACGAGACCCTCCAGCGCCTCGGCGCCGACGGCTGGCTCGGCATCGGCTGGCCGAAGGAGCACGGCGGCCAGGGGCGCGGGCCCATCGAGCAGTTCATCTTCTTCGACGAGGCGCAGCGCGCCGGCTTCCCGGTGCCGATCCTGACGCTGAACACCGTCGGCCCGACGCTGCTCAAGTACGGGACCGACGCTCAAAAGCGCACCTACCCGCCACGCATCCTCGAGGGCCGCTGCCACTTCTCCATCGGCTACACCGAGCCCGGCTCAGGGACCGACCTCGCCTCGCTCCGCACGACGGCGGTGCGCGAGGGCGACCATTACGTCGTCAACGGCCAGAAGATCTGGACGAGCCTCGCCGACCACGCGGACTACCTCTGGCTCGCGTGTCGGACGAACCTCGACCCGAGCGCGCCGCCGCACCGCGCGATCTCCATCTTGATCGTCCCGACCGACGCGGAGGGGCTCTCCATCACGCCGATGCACGCGCTCGGCGAGAACAACGTGCACGCCTGCTACTTCGACCAGGTGCGCGTCCCGGCCGACAACCTCGTCGGCCGGGAGCACGGCGGCTGGCAGCTCATCACGAGCCAGCTCAACCACGAGCGGGTGGCGCTCTGCGCGGTCGGTCCGCTGCGCCGCATCCTCGACGAGACCATCGCGTGGGCGAAGGACGCGCCGGACGGGCAGGGCGGCGTCGTCTTCGACACGCCGTGGGTCCGGGCCAACCTCGCGCGGGTCTACGCGAAGCTCGACGTGCTCGAGCTCCTCAACACGCGGCAGGCGTTCCACATAGCGGCGGACACGCTCACCCCCGCCGAGGCGTCGGCGATCAAGGTCTACGGCTCCGAGCTGTACGTCGCGTGCTCGCGGCTGCTGATGGAGGTGCACGGCGAGCCCGGTACGCTCCACCACTCGAGCGCGGGCGCGATGCTGCGCGGTCGCCTCGAGAAGTTCTACCGCATGTCGCTCGTGCTGACGTTCGGGGGCGGGACCAACGAGGTGCAGCGCGACCTCATCTGCCAGTTCGGCCTGCGGATGCCGCGCGGAGGGCGCTAGCGATGGACTGGTCGTTCACGCAAGAGCAGCGCGACATCCGCGCCGCCATCGGGAAGCTGCTCGGCGATCTCGTGACCCCGAGCTCGATCGACGCGCTCGAGGCCGAGGGCGGGTGGTTCCACCGGCCTGCGTGGGAGGCGCTCGCGGAAGCCGGGATGCTCGGCCTCGCGCTCCCCGAGTCGGCCGGAGGCGCGGCGATGGGCGCGATCGAGCTGTGCCTGTTGCTCGAGCAGGTCGGCCGCCACGTCGCCCCGATCCCCGCCCTGCCGACGCTCGTCAGCGCGGCCCTGCCCATCGCCGAGCACGGGACCGAGGCGCAGCGTGCGCGCTTCCTGCCGGGCGTCGTGCGCGGCGAGCTCGTCCTCACGGCCGCGCTGACGGCACCGGATAGCCGCGATCCCCTCGCGCCGAGCGTGCGCGCGGTCGCGGACGGCGGCGCCTGGCGCTTGCACGGCCGGCTCACGAACGTCGCGTTCGCGACCGAGAGCGCCAGGGTGCTCGTGCCGGCGCGGCTCGGTGCGGCGCGGTCCGGCGGGGCCGCGGGCGACGGGCCACTGGAGGTCGGCGTCTTCCTGCTCGACAGCGGCGCCGACGGGGTGACGCTCCGAGCGCAGCGCGGCACGAACGGGCAGCCGCTGCGCGAGGTCCACCTCGACGGCGCCGTGGTGGCGGCCGAGGACGTGCTCGCGCTCGACGCCGGCGCGTCGCGCGCGGGCACGGCGGCGCTGCGCTTCGCCGTCGAGTGGACGCTGCTCGGCGTCTGCGCGCTCGAGTTCGGGGTGGCGGGGCGCGCGCTCGCCATGACCGCCGCCTACGCGACCGAGCGCAGGCAGTTCGGCGTGCCCATCGGGACGTTTCAAGGCGTCACGCAGCGCCTCGGGGACGCGTACATCGACGTGCAGGCGATGGACGTGAGCCTGTGGAAGGCCGCGTGGCGACTGAGCGAGCGCCTCGACGCGTCGCGGGAGCTGGCGGTGGCGAAGCTCTGGGCGTCCGAGGGCGGCTCGCGCGTGGTCTGCGCGGCGCAGCACATCCACGGCGGGATGGGCTTCGACCGCGACTACCCGCTCTTTCGCTACTTCCTGACGTCGCGCCAGCTCGAGCTGACGCTGGGCGGTCCCCAGGCGCACCTGCGCGCGCTCGGCGAGCTGCTCTGACGTCGCGGGCGGGCGGCACGCGAGGCTCGTCGAAGAGCCGGCGCGCGAGCGCCGCGCAGGCTCGGTCGCCGGCGGGCGCGTGACCTCACGCGTGAGCTGACTATCCTGCCCCTCGATGCTCGCCTCCGCCGCACGAATCCTCGCCGAGATCGACAACTGGCGCCTCGGCGTCCTGTCCGGATCGTTTCTGCTGGCCGTCGCCGGTTACTTGATCGTCAGCCGCCTGCTCGGCGCCTGGGCGCGCCGGACCGACACGCCCATCGACGATCGAGCGCTGCAGCTCCTGCGGCCCCCCGTGCGGGTGCTGCTCCCGGCGTTTGGGCTGCTGACCGCGTGGCCGGCGCCGGAGGGAAAGCCGCTGTGGGGTGCGCTTCGTCACGCGCTCGTCGTGCTCTTCATCGCGGGCTGCGGCTGGCTCGTCGTCCGGGGCTTGAGGGTGCTCGAGATGTTTGCGCTCGACCACTACCGCTCGGGCGATCGCAAGACCTCGGTGCACGCGCGAGCGGCCCGCACGCAGCTCCGCGGCTTCCGGAACATCCTCAGCTTCCTCGTCATCTTTGCGACGGTGGCCGTGGCGTTGATGACGTTCGGGCCGGTGCGGAGGCTCGGCATGAGCCTGCTCGCCTCGGCCGGCGTCGCGAGCGTGGTGATCGGCTTCGCGGCGCAACAGTCCATCGCGACGCTCCTCGCGGGCATCCAGATCGCCATCACTCAACCCATCCGGGTCGACGACGTGGTCATCGTCGAGGGCGAGTGGGGCACCATCGACGAGATCACGCTGACCTACGTCGTCGTGCGGATATGGGACGAGCGCCGCCTCGTCGTGCCGATGAAGTACTTCATCGAGAAGCCGATCGAGAACTGGACGCGCAGCACGACGACGCTCGTCGGCACGGTGTACCTCTTCGCGGACTACACCGTGCCGGTGGACGCGCTCCGCGGTGAGCTCGAGCGGGTCTGCAAGGCCTCCGAGCATTGGGATGGGCGCTCGTTCGGCCTCGTGATCACCAACGCCAAGGAGCACGTCCTCGAGCTCCGCGCCACGGTGAGCGCCGCCGACTCGAGCCACGCGTGGTCGCTCCGCTGCGAGGTGCGCGAGGCGCTCGTCACCTTCATGCGCGACCACCACCCGGAGTCCCTGCCGCGCTTCCGCGCAGAGCTGCGGCCCGACGACCACGCGCCGGCCCTCTCGGGCGGCGCCAACGGCGCGTAGCCGGCGCAGCGCTCAGCGCTCGAAGATCGCCGCGTAGTCCGGCCGACCGAACGGCCCACGCTCGTCCCGCGCCTCCATCGCGCCGAGCAGCGTCGCGTGGGCCAACTCGAGCACCTCGACGCGGACCGACAGGCGGAAGTAATCGTCCTCGGTGACGGGGCCCGCGTTTCGGAGCGCGGCCTCGAGCGAGGGCACGTCGCCCGGCCGTGTCTCGAAGTGCGCGCCCCAGCCCGGCGCCAACGCACCCGTGAGCGCTTCGCGGGCGACGCCGACGGGGTTGAAGCGCAGCACGCACTCGGCGAGCTCGAGCCGCCAGCGCGCGTGGTCGTCGTCGGGCAGGTACCACGCGGCCTCCGCGACGTGCCGCCGCACGACCTCGCCGAAGTACGCGCCCACCATCGGGGCGGTGAGCGCCAGGACGGGCTCGCTCGCGCCGCCGGCGAGCGAGGCGTAGTGGTCGACCAGCGGCAGCGTCTCGGGCGTGAAATCGGGCTCGACGCCGACGGCCGCGCGGACCGCGGCGACGCACGCGCCCGCGAGGTCGTCGATTGCCTGGCTCATGACTGCGTGCTCCTCGGTGGTTGCGGGCGCCATCATCGAGGCGCCGGCGTGGGCGCGCAACCCGGCGTCGGCGGCGCGGCGCTGCTTCCGGGGCGAGGGCGCAGATGCGGCGGGTGGGACTTCGGTTCGGAGTCGGGAACGGGCGCGGGCGCCGGGACCGGGATCGGGCGCCGGGATCGGGTGCGGGGTCGGGCTTCGGCCCGGGCGCGGGTGCTGGGTCGCCGGCGGCGACGGTCGCCGGTGGGCGCGCGCAGGGGCTTACGTGGTCTCGTCGTCGAGGGTCTGGCCGCGGCGCGCGAGCACCTCGCGGATGAGCGTGTCGAGCTCGTCGAGGTCGAAGGGCTTGTCGAGGAAGCCGTCGGCGCCGTAGAGCGGCGAGGTCATCTCGTTCAGGCGCTCGCCGATGCCGGTCAGCATGATGACGCCGGTGCCGTCGAGCGCGTCGTCTTCGCGGATCGCGCGGCACACCTCCCAGCCGCTCATCCCGGGCATCATGACGTCGAGCACGACGAGCGTCGGTTTCTCGCGGCGGGCGATGCGCAGCGCCTCTTCGCCGTCCGAGGCCTCGAGCACCGTCGAGGCGAGCGGCTTCACGTGGCGAACTACCAGGGCGAGGATGTCGAGGTCGTCGTCGGCGACGAGGATCGTGGTCATGGCAAGCGGGCTCGATCGTAAAGGGGTGGCGCGCGACCATCCGGTGTCGGCTCGACCGCCCTGGCGGTCCGCACCGCCGGGGCTCCGGGGAGCGAGGCGTCATCCTCGGACTTTTCCGCGCACGGTGTCAACCGGGTCGCGCAAGTCGGCCTGTCGCCAAAACGCGGAAGGGCGGCTCCACCGGGGAGCCGCCCTTCGACGCAGCGCGCGCGCGGCTGCTGCGCCGCGCAGCGTGTGGCGCAACCTAGCGAACGACGACGTCGCCGCAGGCCGGGCCGTAGTCCGCGCGGACGGTGACGTTGAAGTTCCCCACGTTCCCGACGCCCGCGACGTCGGCGCTCTGCTTCACCCGAATGTAGCCGCCGGTGGCGCAACGGTTGCCGTCGAAGGTCACGTCGAAGTCGGACTTCAGGTCATAGGTGAGCGCGTTGGAGCCGCTCACCTTGATGTTGTACGCCAGCGTTCCGGAGACGGACGTCTCGGTCACCGCGACGTCGCCCTTCATGATCACGATGACGCTCTGTCCGCCGCTCGACAGGTCCCAGGTGAGGTCCACCGTGACGTGATCGCCGCTGACGCCGACCGTCCCGTTGATCGAGCTCCCACCGTAGTCGCAGTGATCGTAGGTCGTCGTGCCGCCGGAGGTCGTGACGCACTGCGAGGGGTCCGCCTTCGGCAGCGCGAGCGGCAACTGCGCGGCCTTGAGCTGCGCCGACTGCTTCGCCAGCGCCATCCCCTGAAGGCTCGAGTACGAGGACAACACGTTGTTGACCGCGGCGCTGTCCTCGCCATTGGCCTTCAGCTCCTGGAGCGACGCCATCGACTGCGCCGCGTCGGTGGCGGCTGCCTTCGCCTGGGGGTCGTCGATGGGGGCGCCGCCGCCGCCGCCGTCTCCACAACCGGCCATGAGCAAGCCCATGACGGCTGCAAGCGAAAGGATCCTCGTCAAGGTGTGCTGGTTCATCGTTACCACTCTCCGTAGGGGTGAAAGAGCGCCCGCGCACACGTGCGCCTGGCGCCACAAGGCCCGCCGCGTTTCGAAGCCCCCGCGCGCGGTTCTGTCCTCAGCATTGCCAGCCGCGGACCGCGATGCCAATTTTGTTGCGTACGTCAGTCTGGCGCGGCGGCGGGACGCTCTGCCGTCGCTGTTGGCTCAGAGCACGCCGACGCTCTGCGACGGGGCCCAGCCGAGCTCGCCGTCGACGTCTCGGATCTGCACGAAGTCGTCGTGGCGTCCGAGCACGCGGACCGCGTCGCCTCCGTAGGCCTGTCCGCTCTTCACCGCGCCGGGGAACGGGGCCTCCCGGAGCGCGACGGTCGGGCTGAGCACGATGGCGCGCTCGCCGGGGGTGAACGGCTGCACCCGCGCGAGGAGCGCGACGAGCGAGAGCGCGGCGAGCGCGGCGGCGCCGAGCGTCCCGAGCGTCAGCCCGAGGCGCACGGCCTCGCCGCGGACGCGCAGCCGCAGGAGCAGCAGCAGGCAGGCGAGGGCGTCGAAGCACAGCAGCATCCACCCGAGGGTGGTCTCGGTGAAGGGGCGGCTCAGGCGCGACAGCAGTGAGGCGCTCGCCTCCGCGACCGGCGCGGCGTGCCCGGCCGCGGCCCGCTCGGCGGCGATGGCGTCTCGGGCGGCGCGGAGGCCGGCGCGGGCACCCGCGTCACGCGGGCGCAGCTCGAGCGCTCGCTCGAAGTAGTAGACGGCCTTCGGGTAGGCGCCGAGCCGAGCCCAGCTCACCGCCAGGTCGTAGAGCACGTCCGGGTCGTCGACGCCGGCGGCGACGAGCTGCTCGTAGCCGACGACGGCGCGGTCGTAGTCGCCGCTCGCCGCCGCCGTGGTCGCGTGGTCGAAGAGGTCTTCGATGCGCTGCGCCGCCGCGGGGCGCGGCGAGGCCAGCGTGACGAGCAGGGCGGCTGCCACGACGGCGCCGACGACGCGGGCGGCGCGGAGGGCGGCCCTCGCTTGGTGCAGCGAGCGCGTCATCCTCTCGCTCCTTTCGGGTCCCGGGCGCCCGACGCGGCCGATGGGTCGAGCGCCGCGTCGTCGGGCGGGTGCGGGTGCGGCGTCGCGGACCAGCGCCGCACGCGGTCGACGAGCGTCCGCACGCGACCGGCGGCGGCGTGGAGCTCGTCGGTCGAGCTGCCGGCGGCGCTGAAGCGGGCAAAGTCGCAGCCCTCGAGCTCGTCGAGCACGCGCGCGATCAGCTCGGGGCTCATGCCGCGCGCCTCGAGCGCCGTGCGGAGCTGGGGGCGCGTGAGACCACCGACCGGCTCTCCGAGCCGCGCCGCGAGGGCGGTGCGGAGCGCGAGCGCGGCCTCGCCGTAAAACCCGGGGGCGTCGCCTTCGGCCGCCCGCTGGTCGGCGCGCGCGAGGATCGCGCCGGCCTCTTTGACGCCCCGGCGCGCCGGGTTGGACGCCACCCGCCGCTCGCGCCCGCGGCGCAGCGCGCCCGCCGCGATCATCACGACGACCAG
>JAGQJE010000344.1 GCA_020430775.1 Myxococcales bacterium | reverse complement strand
CGCTCGAGCGATGCGACGGCGCGCGGCGCCGCGGCCGAGGCGCCCGCCGCGAAGAAGCCGCCGGCGCGGCAGCGCGGCGAGGGCGAGCCCTCCGAGGCGCCGAGCGACCTCAAGATCCCGGACATCTTCCGGTAGCCGCCCAGACCGCACCGTTGCCGACGCCTGCAAAGACGCTCGCCGATCTCGAGTGGGCCCGCCTGGCACGCGCAGTGGCCGCTCGGTGCCGCGGACCGGCGCGCGATCGCGGCGTCGTCCCGATCGAAGAGACCATCGACCGTGCTCAGGTGGCCGCTCGTGAGGCGCGGGAGGCCGTCGCCTTGCTGCAAGCGGGAGAGCCGCTGCCGGTCGGCGCGTTCCCGGACCTGTCGGACTCGCTCGGCCGCCTCGCGCGAGGCGGCGCGCTCGACGCCCCAGCGCTCCGGTCGGTCGCGCGGGTGCTCGACGAGGCGCGGTCGCTCCGGCGCTTCCTCGGCAAGCGTCGCGACGAGGCGCCGAACCTCTGGGCGGCGTGCGCGCTCGACCCGACCCTCGACGACCTCGCCGACGACCTGCACGCCGTCATCGCGCCCGACGGCACGCTCTCGGACCTCGCGAGCCCCGCGCTCCGTACGCTCCGGCGCGAGGTCCACAACCTCCGCGCGAAGGTCGTCCGGCGCCTCGAAGAGCTGCTCGTGCGGCACGCCGACATCCTGCAGGACCGCTTCTACACCGACCGCGATGGACGCTACGTCGTCCCCGTGCGCCGCGACGCCCACGAGCGCTTGCCCGGCATCGTGCACGGGACGAGCGCGAGCGGCGCGTCCGTCTTCGTCGAGCCGCGCGCCATCATCGCGGACGGCAACCGCCTGACGATGGCCACCGCCGAGATGGCGCGCGAGGAGGCGCGCCTGCTCGTCGAGCTGTCCGCCGAGGTCGCGACGCACCTGCCCTCGCTCGAGGCCGCCGTCGAGACGCTCGACCACATGGACCTGCGGGCGGCGGCGGCGCGCTTCGGCGAGGAGCTGAGCGCGCGGGTCGTCGAGCCGAGCGCCGAGCGCGCCGCGTCGCTCACCGAAGCGCGACACCCGCTGCTCGTGCTCGACGGCGTCGAGGTCGTCCCGAACGACATCGCCGTCGAGGGTGGCCACGCGCTCGTCATCTCCGGCCCGAACGCCGGCGGCAAGACGGTCGCCCTCAAGACGCTCGGGCTCTGCGCGCTGATGGTCCGCGCGGGCGTCCCGATCCCGGTCGGCGAGGACAGCGCGTGCGGATTCTTCGCGCCGGTCCTCAGCGACGTCGGCGACGAGCAGAGCCTCTCGACGAACCTGTCGACCTTCTCGGCGCACATCACGGTGATCGCGTCGATGCTGCGCGCGGCGAACGCGCGCGACGACGCGCAGGCGCCGCTCGTGCTCCTCGACGAGCTGACCGGCGGCACCGACCCCGAGGAGGGCGCCGCGCTCGCGTGCGCCATCGTAGACGCGCTCTGCCGCGCCGGCGCGACCACCGTGGTGACGACGCACTACGAGCCGCTCAAGGCGCTCGGCGCGAGCGACGCGCGCATCCGCAACGCCGCCGTCGGGCTCGACGTCGCGAGGATGGAGCCGACCTTCGAGCTGACCTACGACGTCCCCGGCGCGTCGAGCGCGTTCGCCGTCGCCCTCCGCTACGGGATCCCGGCAGACGTCGTCGAGGTCGCACGCTCGGTGCTGCCCGCCCACTCGCAGAACGTCGACGCGCTCGTGCGCGAGCTGCAGGGGCAGCGCGGCGCGCTCGCGATCGAGACGGCCGCCGCCCGCGCGGCGCGCCAGCAAGCCGAGCAGACGACGCTGGCGCTCGAGCGAGCCCAGCGGGCGCAGGCGGACCGCGAGCGGACGGCGCTCGGGGAGGCCGCGACGAAGCTGCTCGAGGCGGTCCGGCGCGCGGAGGGCGAGGTCCGGCGCGCGCGCAAGCGCATGCGCGAGGCGCGCGACGAGGCCGCCGTCGCCGAGGCGCAGCGTCAGCTCGAAGAGGCCGCGAAGGTCGCCGCGGAGACGGCGGCGGCCGCGGCGGGTGAGGACAGTGCTCAGACTACCCACGCGCCGCTCGACGCGGAGCGGGCGCTCACGGCCGGCGAGCGCGTGTGGGTCGAGACGCTGCGAGGCCACGCCGAGGTGATCGAGGTGGCCGAGGTCCCCGGGCGTCCCGCCGGGAGCGACGCGCGGGCAGGGGGCCGAAGGGAGCGCGTCCGCGTCGCGGCCGGGGCGCTCCGGCTCTGGGTCGATCGCGACGACCTGCGCGCGCCCGCCGCCCTCCGGGGCG
>JAGQJE010000343.1 GCA_020430775.1 Myxococcales bacterium | reverse complement strand
CGCGCCGCCGCGAGCGGACGCCGCCGCCTCCGCCGCCCGCCGCGTCCGGCAGGGCCGCCTCCGAGCCGGGGACGCGGCCCTGGTTCGAGGGCTTCTTCAGCGATGACTACCTGCGCACGGTCCGCGCGCCCACGCCGGCGCAGGTGGCCCGCGAGTGCGACTTCATCGAGTCCGCGCTCGGGCTCGGGCCGCGCGTCCGGCTGCTCGACGTCGGCTGCGGGCTCGGACTGCACGCCGTCGAGCTCGCGTCGCGCGGCGTCTCCGTCACCGGCGTCGACCTGTCGCTCCCGATGCTCTCGCGCGCGGCGGATGAAGCGCAGGACCGCGGCCAGCGCGTCGAGCTCATCCACTCGGACATGCGGGACCTCACCTTCGACGCCGAGTACGACGCCGTGCTCTGCTGGGGCACGACGTTCGGGTACTTCCCGGACGACGCGAACGCCCGCGCGCTGCGCCGCATGCGCAACGCGCTGCGACCGGGCGGCCAGCTCCTGCTCGACGTGGTCAACCGCGACCACGTCGTGCGCTTTCAGCCGAACACCGTCTGGTTCGAGGGTGAGGGCTGCATCTGCATGGAGGAGACGCAGATGAACTTCCGCACCGCGCGCCTCGAGGTGCGGCGCAACGTCATCCTCGACGGCGACCGCCAGCGGGACGCGCGGTACAGCGTCCGGCTGTACGCGCTGCACGAGCTGGGGCGCTTGCTACAGCAGTGCGGGCTGATGGTCGTCGAGGTGAGCGGCGAGATCGCGACGCGCGGGGCCTTCTTCGGCGCGGCCTCCGCCCGGCTCATCGTGACGGCCGAGCGGAGCTCCTGAGCGCGGGTGTCCGGCCCGCTCCGGACGCGCGCCGCGCCCTCAGAACCCCGACGTCGGCTTGCCATCGAGCGTGTAGGTCACCTGGCACGGCAGCGCGAGCCATGGCCCGCCGTTGACCGCGAGGAGCCGGCGGCAGTCCGAGCCGCTCGAGGCGGCGAACAACGTGACCAGCTTGCCGCTCAGCGTGGTCCCGGCCCCGGCGCCGGCGTCTCGGTCGGCCGCCTCGGCGCCCTCGACCGTGAAGGTCAGGTCGTTGTTCTCCGAGAGCGTGCACTGCTCGACGCCGCTGATGGGGTAGCTGCCGCGCGACTGAAATTGGTACGCGTTGCCCTTGGCGACGCCGGTCACGATCGGCCGGCCTGCGCGCCGCCAGTACACCGGCCCGTCCGGATCGACCCGAAGCTCGGCGTTGAACGAGAGGGGGTCGGGCACCGCCGCCACGCCCGGCCCGCAGGTGTTCTCGACGAGGGTCCCCTGCACCGCGTACGTGCCGGCGGGCTCCCCGGGCGGGTCGGGGTTGCAGGCGTTGCCCGAGAGCAGGGTGAGCGCGGTCACGCCGGCGGCGGCGATGGTGGCGAGTCGAAGCATCCACTGCTCGTACGCATGGCCGAGGTGGGGGTCAAGCAAAGGTGCGCGCGTCGTCCACCGCCGACGGGCGGACGGGCCGACCGCGCGTCGGCTTCGTGGCGCGCGGTGCATCGATCGCCGGCCGGACGCGCGGCTACCCGCGGCCGACGTAGCGGTCGAAGAGGCGACGGAGCTCGGTCGCCTCCTTCGCGGCGTCGTGCTGCGCCTGCACGCGCGCGGCGCCGTCCTTGCCCATCGCCTCGAGCGTGTCGTGCGGCGTCGCGAGCGCACGTCGCATCGCGTTCGCCAGCGCCTCTACGTCGCCGGACGGCACGAGCCAGCCGTTCACGCCGTCCTCGATGAGCTCGGGGATGCCCGCGATGTAGGTGCTGATCACCGGGCGGGAGAGGGCGAGGGCCTCCATGATGACGACGGGCAGCCCCTCGGCGAAGCTCGGCAAGACCATCGCCTGCGCGTCGAGCAGGTGCTGCTTCACCTCGTCGCTCGTCGCCCACCCGGTGATCTCGATGTGACGCTCGAGCCCGTGCTCGCGGATCGCGGCCTCGATGTGCGGGCGCAGCTCGCCGTCGCCGACGAACACGACCTTGAAGTCGAGCCCCTCCGCCGCGAGCAACCGCGCCGCGTTCACGAGCACCATGTGCCCCTTCTGCTCGTTCAGGCGCCCGATGCAGACGAAGCGCGGCGCGTCGGGGATCGGCACGAAGGGGTGGCCGAGGAACTTCGTGTCGACCCCGCAGTGGATGATGTGGACCTTGTCCCACTCGTCGTAGTCGCACCATCGATAGAGCTGGCTGCGGCCGAACGACGACACCCCCACGACGAAGGCCGCCCGCTTGATCTTCTCCGGGAGGCCGATGGCTGGGGGCTTGTCGAACTCTTCGGGGCCGTGGACGGTGAAGCTGTAGCTCGGGCCGCCGAGCGCCTGCGCGAGCATGGCGACGGTCGTCGAGTTCGAGCCGAAGTGCACGTGCACGTGGTCTATCCGGGCTTCGGCGAGCCAGTCGGCGAGCACGCACGCCTCGGCGAGGTAGGCCAGGTGGATCAGCGGCCCGCGCTCCGAGCGCCAGCCCACCTTCATCGCGAGGCGCGAGGCCTCGGCGTGGCGGACCGGGCGACGCGCCGCCGAGCGCGCGAGCGCGGCCGCGAGCCGACCCACGCCCCCGTCGAGGATGTAGCGGGTCTTGGCCTCCTCCGCCTTGTCGCCGGGGTCGACCACCTCGCTGTCCCAGCGCCGCACCGCGAAGCGCGTCACGTCCATCCCCTGCGCTTCGAGCGCGCCGATCTCCCGGCGGATGAAGCTCTGGCTGACCATGGGGTATTGGTTGACCAGGTAGGCGAGCCTCATGGGCGACGCGCTCCGGTGCTGCCGCCGCCCGGCGTCGAGGTCCCGCGCGCGCGTGCGGGGCGCGGCTTGCGCGCCTTGGCCTTGGCCGGAGCCACGGGCTCGGGCGCCTTCGTCTTCGCCGCGGCTGCGGACGCGGGCGCAGACGCGGGCGCCGGCGCGCCTTCGCTCTGCGGCGCGGCCTCGCTCTGTGGCGCAGCCGCACCGGCCGGGGCGGGCGCCTCGTCCGGGCACCCGTCGTCGTCCTGGTACCCGTTCACCGTCTCGGGCTCGTTGGGGCACGAGTCGAACCCGTCCCGGATGCCGTCGTTGTCGTTGTCGGGGTCCGGGCAGCCGTCCGAGTCCTGGAACCCGTCGAGGTCCTCCGGCTGGTTCGGGCACTTGTCGAGCCGGTCCGGGATGCCGTCGTTGTCGTTGTCGAGGTCGGGGCAGCCGTCCGCGTCCTCGAAGCCGTCCTTGTCCTCGGGCTCGTTCGGGCAGCCGTCGAAGCGGTCCTCGACGCCGTCGCCGTCGCTGTCGGCGCGCGCCGGGATCCACGCGAAGCTGCCGATGATGCGGTAGCGCGGTGAGCCGACGCCCTTGACGAGCCCGGCGCCCCCCGCCGCGGTGAACACGAAGTCGCCCTGGCGCAGGCGCAGCGCGAGGCGCCCCTCGAGCGGGTTCTCCGCGACGCTCTTCGCGAAGCGGGTCGCGCCGTCGATCTCCGCGAAGGCGAGCAGCAGCGGGGTGATCTCGTAGCCGAGCGCCCCGCGGTAGTACATGTTCGAGCCCTGCGTGGTCGAGAAGAGCTCTCGCTTCTTGCGGTACATGCCGCCGAGGTTCGCCGCGACGTGTACTCCGTGCTCGACGAGCTGGGCGATGAGGTGCCCACCACCGGTCGCGCCGTGGTCGCCGAGGTAGCGATCGTTCGCGCTGGCCTCGGCGAGGGGCGCCGTCACGAACGCGGCGGCCGCGAGCTGGAAGCCGCCCGTACCGCGGCCGAGCAGGCGCACCTTGACGCTCAGCCGCGGGTCGAGCACAGCGAAGGTCCGGCCCCGCGGGATCGACACGGGCACCCCACGCCCGTCGCCCACCGCCACCCGGCGGTCGAGCCCGTCGCCGTCCGCGATGGCGAGCGGGAGCACGAGCCCCACCTGCACGCGATCGACGATGGCGAGGGCCGCCGTGAGGTTCGCGGTGGCGATGTACCGCACGAGCTTGGCCTCGGTCCCCTCGATCGAGCACCCGGTGGTCGTGCCCTCGGCGCAGGTGGCCGCGAAGACCACGAGCGGCTCACGCGCGTAGTCGATCGTCAGCCCGACCGAGGGCATCAGGTGACCCTGCACCTGCGCGCCGTCGACCGAGAGGTAGTTGCCGGCGCCCGGCGCGGGCACGAAGCGGTTCGCCGAGAAGACGCCCGTCGGGACGGACGCCCCCTGGGCGCCGGCGGGCGACGTGGCGCAGAGCAGCGCCCCAGCCAAGGCGGCGGACGCGAGACAGAGCAGGGAGGGGGCGGATCGGCGCATGCACAGGCTCCTGGGGCGCGGACGGAGGGGCCGTCTCACACCGCGAGAAGTATGGCAAAGCGCGCCCGGAATCTTCAAAGAACGTCCGTCACGCCTTGGGCCCGAAGCCAAGGATCAGGTACCCGCCGGACTTGTCGTCCCGCTGGATCTCGAGGAGCTGCTGGTCGCGCGCGTCCTCGAGGAGCTGATTGAACGTCCGATAGCCGTAGTAGCTCTCGTTGAAGTTCGGGCGCTTGCGCTTCAGCACCTGCTTGATCATCGAGCCGTACACGTTGCCGTCGCGGTCCTGGAAGATCGACTCGCAGGTCTCGAGGACGAGCTCGCGTGCTTCGGCCTTGTCGCCGCCGGACTTCGAGGCCTCGGCGCTCGCCTTGTCCGCCTTGTCGCCCTTGTCCGCCTTGTCGGCCTTGTCGGATGCGGCGCGCTCGCCGCCGGGCTTGGCCTTCGCGCCGCTCGAGCTCCGGCGCTGGGCCTTCTGGCCGCGCGCCTTTCGGCCACGCACGAGGTCGTCGTAGTAGATGAACTCGTCGCAGTTGTCGATGAGCAGGTGGCTGCTCGAGTTCTTCACGCCGAGCCCGACGACGAGCTTGTTGTTCTCGCGGAGCTTGCTGACGAGCGGCGAGAAGTCGCTGTCGCCCGACATGATGACGAAGCCGTCGACGTGGTCCTTCGTGTAGCAGAGGTCGAGCGCGTCGACGACGAGCCGGATGTCCGCGGAGTTCTTCCCGGAGTAGGAGACGTGCGGGATCTCGATGAGCTCGAAGGCCGCCTCGTGCAGGCCGCGCTTGTGCGACTTGTAGCGCTCCCAGTCGGCGTAGGCGCGCTTGGCGACGATCTTGCCCTTGTCGAGGACACGCGCGAGCGCGAGATCGATGTCGAACGCGTCGTAGCGGGCATCTCGCACGCCGAGCGCGAGGTTTTCGAAGTCGCAGAACACGGCCAGGTTGGGCGTCTCGGCGTCGGACATGTCCGCGAAGGTAGCAGAGCGACGCTACCCGGGGGCACTATTGCGCTCGGGAGACACATGTGGGCCGGGCGCTCGACCCGGGACGTCGCGCATGACCTCGCGCGCAAGCGGCCGAGGCCGTGTTCGGGCACCGGCGAGTCCGACGCCGCGCGCTCGATCGCCGCCTCCACCCCGCGCGAACCTCCCCCGCCCGCACCGAGCGCTGCCACCGACCCCGAACCCAGGACGAAGATGACCGAGCCCGCCGCGAGCGACACGTTCGTCGCGAACTTTCGCGCCTCCGCGCCGTACATCCACGCCCACCGCGGGCGCACGTTCGTCGTCGTCGTCGGCGGCGAGGCGTTCGGCGCCCCGGGGCTCCGGCCCATGCTGCACGACGTCGCGCTCCTGCTCAGCCTCGGGGTGCGGGTGGTCCTCGTCGCAGGCGCCCGCCCGCAGATCGACGCCGGCATCGCGCGCCGGGGTCACCGCTCGCACTACGCCGGTGGGCTCCGCGTCACCGACGAGATCGCGCTCGAGTGCGTGAAGGAGGCGGCCGGCACGAACCGGGTCGAGCTCGAGGCGCTGCTCTCGATGGGGCTGCCGAGCTCGCCGATGGCCGGCGCGTCGGTCCGCGTCGCCGCGGGGAACTTCGTGACGGCCCGCCCGATCGGCGTCGTCGACGGCGTCGACTTCCAGCACAGCGGCAAGGTGCGGCGGGTCGACGCCGAGGGCATCCGCCAGCGCCTCGACAGCGGCGCGCTCGTCGTGCTGACCCCGATCGGCTACTCGGCGACCGGCGAGGTCTTCAACCTCAGCACGCCGGAGCTGGCGGCGGAGACCGCGGTCGCGCTCGCGGCGGACAAGCTCATCTGCCTGACCGAGGGCGAGCGGCTGCAGGACGACGCCGGCGCGGCGCTGACCGAGCTGTCCCCGGCCGAGGCCGAGGCGCTGATCGAGTCCGGGCGCCCGTTCGCGACCGACGTCGCGCGTCACCTCGCCGCGGCGGTTCAAGCGTGCCGCGCGGGCGTCGGGCGGGCGCACCTCGTGCCGCGGTCGGCAGACGGCGGCCTGCTGCGAGAGCTGTTCACCCGCGACGGGCTCGGCACGCTCGTGACCTCCACGCGCTTCGAGGGGATGCGCGCGGCGCGGCGCGAGGACATCGCCGGCATCCTCACGCTCATCGAGCCGCTCGAGCGCGAGGGTGTGCTCGTCCGCCGCTCACGCCAGATGCTCGAGCACGACGTCGACCGCTTCACCGTCATCGAGCGCGACGGGGCGATCGTCGGCTGCGCGGCGGTCTACCCCTACGCCGAAGAGCGCATCGCCGAGCTCGCGTGCGTCGTCGTCGACCGCGCCTATCGCCGGGGTGGCCGCGGCGACGAGCTGCTGGCCTACGTCGAGCGGCGGTGCCGCGCCGACGGGCTCGAGCGGATCTTCGTGCTCACGACGCAGACGAGCCACTGGTTCATCGAGCGAGGCTTCGCACCCTGCACGCTCGACGCGCTGCCCGAGGCGCGCCGCAAGGCCTACGACGTCGCGCGCCGGTCGAAGCTCCTGCTCAAGCAGCTATGACCGTCGCCGCGCCGCGTCCGAAGCGCGGCCGCACCGCCGCCCGCGTCCCCGGCGGCCGGGCCTCGCCGCGGGCGCGCGGGCGCGCGTGCCGCGGCTACTCGAAGCGGACGCTGTAGATCGGCGGGAGGTTGTTGGCGACGGTGCGCCAGCTCTCGCCACGGTCTTCGCTGACGTAGAGGTTCCCGGTGGTGCTCCCGAACGCGAGCCGGTCGCCGCTCTTCGCGAGCGCGTGCCGATACACGACGTCGTACGCGTGCTCTTGGGGCAGGCCCGTGCGCAGGGCCTCCCACGTCTGCCCGCCGTCCCGCGTCCGCGCGACGCACAGGCCGCCGTCGATGGCCGTGCGCTGCATGTCGGAGATCGCCGGCACGACCCACGCCGAGCGCCCGTCCACTTCGTCGACCGCGATGGGGAAGCCGAAGTGCACCCCGCGTCCCGGGGCGCTCACCTTCCGCCAGGTCGCCGCGCCGTCGTCGCTGTAGAAGACGCCGCAGTGGTTTTGCTGCCAGACGTGCTCGGGCTGCCCCGGGCAGAGCGCGATCGCGTGCGGGTCGTGCCCCCACTCGGCCGTTGGGTCTGGCTGGTAGTCCTGAATCAACCCGCGGTTGCGGCTGCGCCAGGACTGTCCCCCGTCGCGCGTCTCGAGGACACCGGCGGTCGATACGGCGACCAGGAGGCGGTTCGGGTCGCCCGGGTCGACGACGATCGAGTGGATGCCGGGCGCGAACTCCCCCTCGGACGCGGGCGTTCCGTACCAGTGCGTCACGCCGGTGCCCTCGCTGGTGAACAGGTCGCCGCCTCGCGACTCGTGGTTCCAGAGCGGACGGTTCAGGTCGAATCGTTCTCCGCCGTCGTGGCTCTCGAAGAGCCCGCCGGGGATCGTGCCGACGTAGATGCGCCCGCCGGGGCCGAAGGCGAGGACCCACAGCTTCAGGAGCGTGGCCGGCTTGAGGGTCGCGGCCGCCGGGGGCGCGTCGGGCGCGTCGTCTTCGCTCGGCGCCGGCACGGCGAGATGGCGCGCGCCCTGCGGGTACTTGATCTGCGTCGCGTCCTCCCACGACGCGCCGCCGTCGCGAGAGCGCGAGAGCTTCGCGCCCCAGTGGCCGTGCCCGAGGGCCGCCCATAGCGTGCCCGTGTAGGGATCGCGCGCGACGAAGTTGACGCCTACGCCCGCGTGGCCGGCCAGCTCGGGTCGCCAGCCCGCGGCGCGCCGCTGCGCGATGAACGTGCCCTTACGGGTGCCGATGAGGATTCGGTCGGACATACGCGGGTCCCCCTCGCGCGGGGCGGGTCACGCGCCCCCGCTCAACGCCTGCATCACGAACACTCGAGCGTCGGGCCCGACCGGATCGCTCAAGGCGTGCCGGTCCGCGATCCGCTCCGTCTCGACGAAGATGTTGACGTGCTGACGGAGCCTGCCTCGCTCGTCACACACGTAGAACGCGAACCCCGGCGCGCGCCGCTCCATCTCCGCGATGACCTCGGCGACCGTCGACGCCGTGACCACCAGCTCGTCTCCGGCGAGCGCCGGGAAGAAGGTGTGGAGGTGCTTCGTGAGCTGCACCCGGGCCATGGGCCGCATCTTACACCGGGCGCCTCGACCCCGAAAACCGCAGCGCCCTCGGCCTCTCGACCCCGCGAAGCCGCCTCGCGTCCGAAGCGCGGCCGCACCACCGCCTGCGCCCCCGGCGGCCGGGCTTCACCGCGGCCGAGGGGAGGGCGCGGTCAGGCGTACATCGCGTCGATCTCTTTGGCGAAGTGCTCGTTGACCTTGTTGCGCTTGACCTTGAGCGTCGGCGTCAGCTCGCCGTCTTCGATGCTGAGGTTGCGCGGCAAGATCGTGAAGCGCTTGATCTGCTCGACGCGCGCGAGGTGCTCGTTCGCCGAGTCGATGTGCGCCTGGATGAGCTCGCGCACCTTCGGGTTGTCGTGCAGCGCTCCGGCGTCCGCGCCGTTGTCCGCCGCCCACGCCGCGCCGACATCGGGGTCGAGCGTGACCAGCGCCGACAGGAACTTTCGCCGATCGCCGATCACGACGGCCTCGTTGATCAGCTCGTGCTGCTTGAGCGCCGACTCGATGTTGGCCGGCGTGATGTTCTTGCCGCCGGCGGTGATGATGATGTCCTTCTTGCGGCCCGTGACGTACAGGAACCCGTCTCGGAACTCGCCGAGATCCCCGGAGTGCAGCCAGCCGTCTACGAGCACCTCGTCGGTCGCCGCCTGGTCCTTGTAGTACCCCATGAAGAGGTTCGGGCCCTGCACCAGGATCTCCCCGTCGTCCGCGATCTTCACCTGCACGCCCTGGACGACCGGGCCGACGCTGCCGAAGCGATAGCGGTCCGGCAGGTTGAAGCTGGTCGGGCCGGTGTCCTCGGACTGCCCGTAGACCTCGAGCACGATGATGTCGAGGCTCGCGAAAAACTCGAGCACCTCGCGCCCGATCGGCGCCGCGCCGCTGACGCAGACGCGCGCGCTCCCGAGACCCACCGCCGGCCTGAGCTTGTCGAACACGAGGCGCTTGGCGAGCTTGTACTGAAGCCCCTTGCGCCCGCGCGGCGTCTCGTTGGCGGCGAAGCCAACCTTGCGCGCCCACTGGACGAGCTTCGCCTTCGCCCCGGTCGCCTCTCTGAGGCGCGCGTCGATGCCCGTGTGGAGCTTCTCCCAGATGCGCGGCACGCCGAAGAACACGGTCGGCTGCACCTCTTTGAGGTTGTCGGGGACTTTGTCGATCGACTCGGCGAAGTAGACCGCCGCGCCCGAGGTGATCGGCCCGTGAATCGAGAACATCTGCTCGGCGATGTGCGAGAGCGGCAGATAGGACAGCGATCGATCGTCCGGCGTGAGGCCGGCGATGCTCTGAGCCGTCCGCGCGGTCCACGAGAGGTTCGCGTGGCTCAGCATCACGGCCTTCGGCGGGCCGGTCGTGCCCGACGTGTAGATGAACGTGCCGCGGTCGGCGAGCTCGAGGGAGTCGACGCGGTCGAGGAAGCGCGCGCGCTCGACCGGGTCGCCCTTCGCGAGGAACTCGTCCCACGTCATCACGAGCTCGTCGTCGATCGGGCCGACGCCCTTCATCGTCACGACGTGCTCGAGCTGCGGGAGGTTCGCGCGCTCCGCGTCGATCTTCTTCCACTGGTCTTCGTTCTCGACGAGCGCGACGCGGGCCTCCGAGTGCCGCACGATGTACGCGACCTCGGTCGGGGAGCATGTCGTGTAGATGCCCGCCGGGCACCCACCGACCGCCATCGTCGCCACGTCGAAGACCACCCACTCCGGACGGTTGAAGCCGAGGATGCACGTCGCCGCGCCCGGCTCGAGCCCGAGCGCGATCAGCGCGCGCCCGGCCTGCGTCACCTGAGCCGCGTAGGTGGCCCAGTCGGTGGCGCGCCACACGCCGCCTTCGCGCGTGTAGTACGCCGGGCGGCTCGGGCGAATCTGGGCTTGCTGCAACAGACGGTGCGGGATTGTGTCGGTCGGCACAGGCGGCTCCGTTCGAGGGGAGGGGCACCGCGGGGCGGCGCCGGGCGAGTGTAGTGGGGTCTCACCGGTCGCACAATTGCGCAGCGTTCCGCCTACTCTCGGGAGGTCGGTCGGTCGCCTGGTCGGGCCGCGTCGCGCGCGCGGCGGAGCTGTCCGCGCCTGACGCCCCGTGCTATGCGTCGCGCCGAGCCATCGCGTCGCGGGCGGCGCTTCGTCTTCAGCGAGCGTCCGCGGCGGGTGGCCTTCGGAGGAGTGGCCGAGCGGTCGAAGGCGGCGGACTTGAAATCCGTTGGGCCCGTGAGGGTCTCGGGGGTTCGAATCCCTCCTCCTCTGCCAGGTGACGATCTGCCCGCGCGCGCTACGATGCCTTCGTAGGGCCGCCGGCCGAGCCGCGTTCGGCACGCAGCCCGCGGCGCGATTGGGCGCGTCGCTCACCAGGAGACAGAGATGACTAAAGCGGTCGAGCGCATCTTGGCGAACTACGCGGGGGAGAACCCCGGGGTCCTCGGCAACCTCCGGAGGCTCCTGAACCACGGGCGGCTCGGGGGGACCGGAAAGCTCGTCATCCTCCCGGTCGATCAGGGCTTCGAGCATGGGCCCGCGCGCAGCTTCGCGCCGAACCCGGCCGGCTACGACCCCGCCTACCACCCGCGGCTCGCCGTCGAGTCCGGCTGCAACGCCTACGCCGCGCCGCTCGGCTTCATCGAGGCGATCGCGCACCGCTACGCGGGCGAGCTCCCGCTCATCTTGAAGGTCAACAACAGCGACAGCCTCGGCGGTCCCGACGCGCCGTGCTCCGCGCTCACCTCGGCCGTCCCGGACGCGCTGCGCCTCGGCTGCGCGGCGATCGGTTACACCATCTACCCGTCGAGTGGCCTGCGTAACCGTATGTACGAGGACCTGCGCGACCTCATCCGCGAGGCGCGCGCCGTCGGGCTGCCGACGGTCGTGTGGTCGTATCCGCGCGGCGCGCTCGACAAGGACGGCGAGACCGCGATCGACGTCATCGCCTACGCCGCGCAGATCGCCTGTCAGCTCGGGGCGCACGTCGTCAAGGTCAAGCCGCCGACCGAGGTGGTCGCGGAGGCCGCGGCGAAGAAGTCGTACGAGTCGATCCCCATCGGCACGCTCGCCGAGCGCGCGCGCCACGTCGTGCAGTCCGCGTTCGACGGCAAGCGCATCGTCATCTTCAGCGGCGGTCCGGCGAAGGGCACCGACGCCGTGCTCGAGGAGATCCGCGGGCTCGCCGAAGGCGGCGCCTACGGCTCGATCGTCGGCCGGAACGCCTTTCAGCGCAGCCCGGAGGACGCGAAGAAGCTCCTCTCGGACATCATGGACATCTACGCCGCCGCCGCGGCCTCGTAACCCGAGGCGAGCCGGGGCGGGTCGTCAGGCCGCGCCCTTGAGGCTGGGGGCCGGGTCGCTCGCGCGGAACCGGCCCTTGTCGTCCCGGGCGACGCGCCCCGTCGCCACCTCGGCGTCGTGCGTGAAGAACACCCGCCCCTCACGCTCGATGAGGTCGGTGAGCAGGGCGCGCTTCTCGTCGATGAGCCGCTCCGGGAAGCGGTCGTACCCCATCGTCACGGGCAGGTGCATCCACGGCGCGCCTGGGATGAGGTCGCTCGCGAAGACGAGCGGGCCCTCCTCGCTCGGCAGCTCGGTCATCATCAGGCCGGGCGTGTGGCCGTCCGCGAAGTGCAGGCGATACTCGGACCCGAGCGCCGCCTCTGGGCGCTGCGCGGTGTCGTCCACCAGCACGAGGCGCCCGCTCGCCTCGAGCAGCCCCGGCAGCTCGGGGATGAACGACGCGCGATCCCGCGGGTGCGGGTGGCACGCGCGCTCCCACGCGCGCTTGCCGACGATGAAACGCGCCTTCGGGAAGAGCAGCGCCGGCGGGCGGCCCTCCTCGTAGGCATCCAGCAACCCGCCGGCGTGGTCGAAGTGCAGATGGGAGAGCACGACCGCGTCGACGTCCTCGTGCGAGACGCCGGCCGCGCGCAGGCTCTCGAGCAAGATGTGCTCCGGTTCCTGCACGCCATAGCGGTCGCGCAGGTGCGGCGGGAAGAACGCGCCGATCCCCGTCTCGAAGAGCACGACGCGGTTGGGCTCGACGGCGAGCAGCGCCCGGCACGCTAGCGGAATGCGGTGCGCGTCGTCGGGCGCGATCCACCGCGACCAGAGCGCCCGCGGCACGTTTCCGAACATCGCCCCGCCGTCGAGGCGCTGCGAGTTACCCGCGATCGACCAAAGCTCGAGCTTCATGTGCAGAGCATGGGGCAGCGCGCCCCCATCCCCAACCCCTCGCCGCACCACGGCTCCGCCCCCGCCCCCGCCCCCGAGTCCGTGACCGAGTCCGTGTCCGCTCCCGATTCGTGGGAAGCAACTCCTCAGGCCGGCTACGGCCCACTACATGATGTGGTCGACGACGGTCGGTGGCCACGATATGTTGTGGTGCCTCCCGTCGACATCGAGTTGCTTCCCACGAATCGCTCCCGCTCCCGCTCCCGCTCCCGTGCCCGATCCCGTGACCGTGGCCGATCCCGATCCCGTGACCGAGTCCGAGTCCGTGTCCGTGGCCGATCCCGCTCCCGCTCCCGAACCCGCACCCGTCCCCGCTCCCGAGCCCGCACCCGTGCCCGAACTCGTGCCCGACCCCGCTCCCGCCCCCGCTCCCGCTCCCGCAGAAGGGTGGCGGTTTGGCGCCGACCGCCGCATGTATCCTCGTCTCAGGAACAGGAGGCGCGCGATGACGAAACACGACCTGCCGGACGACGCTCGTGACCTCCTCACCGCGTGGTTCGGTGAGCTTGACCGGGAAGGGCTCGCGGACGACGCGCACGTCGAGCGCTGGTGGAAGAAAGACCCGGCGTTCGACGCCGAGCTGCGAGAGCGCTTCGGCGCGCTGAACGCGGAGGCTCGTGAGGGCGGGCTACGCGCGTGGCTGAAGACGCCGCGAGGCACGCTCGCGTACGTGATCCTGCTCGATCAGGTCAGCCGCAACATCCACCGGGACACGCCGGAGATGTACACCGCCGACGCGCGCGCGCTCGAGGTCGCGAAGGCGGCCCTCGCCGATGGCGCGACCGAGGCGGCGCTCGCCGTGCACGAGCGGGTCTTTCTCTACATGCCGCTGATGCACAGCGAGGCGGTGGCGGACCAGCGCGCGTGCGTCGCCTGCTTCGAGCGGCTCGCGGGCTCGCTCGACGGCTGGGCGAAGGCCTCGATCGAGGCGAACCTCAAGTTCGCCCGTGCGCATCGGGACATCGTCGAGCGCTTTGGGCGCTTCCCGCACCGGAACGACATCCTCGGCCGCGAGACGACGGCCGAGGAGCGTGAGTTCCTGAAGCAGCCCGGCTCGAGCTTCTAGCCTCTAGCCGAGCCGCTACAGCGCGGCGTCGAGCTCGCCGGCGTCCGCCATGCCGGCGTCCGGCATGCCGGCATCCGGCCCCGGGTTGTGCTCGCACTCGTCGGGCGGGCGCGTGTGCGGCGTGACGGTGGCGGTGCAGGTGCCCCCGTTGCCGATGCCGCCCGCGATCGCGACCTGCCCGCGCAGCCAATAGTTCACGTAGCCGCGGGGGTTGTCGACCAGGCTCCCGGTGAGGTCGTACCCATCGGCGGCCGGAAAGACCTCGTCGAGCTTGTTCGGCATCCCGAGGTCCGTCTGCGAGTCGACGTCGATCTTCAGCGGCTCACCTTGGCCGGTCATGACGGTGAGGCTCGTGCCGTCGAACGCCCGGTCGATCCAGCCTGCGTCGACCGCGTCGCTCGCCCCGGTGAAGTCGGTCGCGAGGATTCGGTCGACGTCGAAGCTCAGCGCGACCTCGGTCGTCTGTCCTTCCTCGATCGTGAAGCTCGGGGAGCCCGCCGCGCCGGTCGTACAGTTCGACCAGGTCGGCTGCACCGTGCCGTACATCCGGAACGTGCGCGTGACGGCGTCCTTGCTCGCTTCGCCGGTGACCAGGAAGGTGTTCTTGCCGGCGATGAGGGTGCTGATGCCCAGCCTGTCCGGGTGCTCCGGGTCGTCGGTGATCGGAGCGGCGCAGGTGTCCGGGGTGTCCATCACCCACGTGAGGTCGTAGTCGCCGACCCTGATGTTCGAGAGGAACTGCAGGACGACCGACTGCTCTTTGGCAAAGTCGACGAGGTAGAGCCGCTTCGAGTTCTGGACCATCATCGGGCCGGACCCGACGCCCCCGTCCGCCTGCGCACTCGCCCGACGCGTGACCACCGGGTCGCCGATCGACACCAGGTAGCGTGTGAAGTGCACCGTCCATCCGTCGTCCGTGGTGAAGGGCTTGGTGACGTCGCGGCTCGACTGGACGCTGATCTGTACGGTGCCGGCGGGGCCGGTGTCGATCTTGGTCGTGCCGCCGCAGCCGGCGACGATCGCGCTTGTCAGCGCGACGGTGAAAAGCAAGCGAATGGCAGTGTGCATGGTCCCTCTCCTCGATACCTCGGTACCGCGTCGTCGCGGTTCGCGTGGGTGTAGCGAAAGTTCCCTCCGCGAGCTAGCCGCCCCGTCGTCAGCAGCCCGCTCGGGCCGAGGCGTCGCCGGCACACACCCCGAGGACCCGCTGTGGCGTCGCGCGCCGGGTTGGTATAACCGCCGCATGGCCGAAACCGTCTTCGCGAAAATCCTCCGCGGCGAGCTGCCCTGCCACAAGCTCTACGAGGACGACCTCGTGCTCGCCTTCCTCGACGTGGGCCCGCTCAGCGAGGGGCACGCCCTCGTCATCCCGAAGGAGCCCGCGGTGACGCTCGACGCGCTCTCGGACGAGTCCGCCGCCGCGATCGGTCGCGTCTTGCCCCGGCTCTGCCGCGCGGTGCAGGCCGCGACGGCGGTCCGCGAGTACAACATCCTCCAGAACAACGGCCGCGCCGCCCACCAGGTGGTCGACCACGTGCACTTCCACATCATCCCGAAGCCCAACGCGACCGAAGGGCTCGGGGTCGGCTGGCCCGCGAAGCGCCTCGATCAAGAGGCCGGCGCCGCGCTCGCCGAGAAGATCCGCGCGGCGCTCTGAGCCGAGTGCTGCGCGTCGGGTGACGTCTCGGTTGCGTTCGGCCGGGCGCCGGCTTACCTATCGACGCCATGACCACCTTGCTCGAAGCACTCCAGGACGACGCCCGCCGCGCGGCCGCCATCGACGACTGCGTCGCCCTCATCGACGGTGAGGTCGCGCGCAAGAGCGGGCTCGGCGGCGCGGCCCTCAAGATGGGCTACAAGGCTGTCCAGGGCGTGAGGCCCGGGTTCGTGCGGCACGTCGTCGAGGCGCTCTTGCCGGACTTCGCGGACGCGCTCGAGCCGCTGCATGAGCAGGCGGTCGCGGCCGGCAAGCCGCTCGACACGTACTTCGACAACCACCGCGGCGAGGTGTCCGAGGCGCTCTTGTCGGTCACGGACGCGAAGGCCGCGGAGTCGTCGAACAGCGTCGTCAAGGGCGCGTACAAGCGGCTGCGTGGCGGCGCCAAGAAGCACGTCGAGGAGGCCGCGCCCGGGCTCGGCGCGCTCCTCGAGCGACACGCCGGCTGAGCGCGCGGAGCCGCGCGCGTGGGCCACGTGGCTCGACCGCGCGTGCGAGCGCGCGTCGCTACGAAACACGGCCGCGCGGCTGGACCGTTCGCGCCGAGCGGATCTACAGTGCGGCCACTTTGCTGTGGCTCATCCGACACGCGCTCTGTGACCTGTACCCGTCGACCGACGAGCTCCCAGGCATCGAGCAGGCCAGCCTCGACGAGTTCTTGCGGCGCTTTCGCCGCGAGACGAACCGCGCGACGTGGGCGGGTGTCGTCCTCGGCGCGTGGGCGTACACGGCCGCGCCGATCCTCACCGTGGGCATGCCCGCGCCGAGCTTCTTGCTCTCGCGGCGGCTGCGGGAGCTGCACGCGGAGCGCATGGGCAGCGCGCCGTTCTACGTCGTGCGGCAGCTCACCTTCGTGCTGAAGATGGTCGCGGGGCTGTGCTGGGGCGCGGACCCCGAGGTGCGCGCCCGCATGAACCTGCCGCCCCTTCCGGGTGATCCGGGGACCTGGAGGACCGAATGAGCCACGTCGCGTTTCAGCCCGACGGGCAGGACGTCGAGCTCGAGGTCGACTACGTCGTCGTCGGCAGCGGCGCGGGTGGATCGACCAGCGCGGTGACGCTCGCGCGCGGCGGCGAGGAGGTCGCCGTCGTCGAAGCCGGCCCGTGGCGCGATCCGCACGACTACCCGATCTCCACCTACGGCGCGATGCGCGACATGATGGACGACTGGGGCGCGACCCTCGCGCGGGGTAGGGCGTTCTGGCCCGTCGTCCAGGCGCGGCTGGTCGGCGGCACGACCGTGATCAACTCCGCGATCTGCGTGCGGACGCCGGGCGATATCTTCCGGCAGTGGCGGCGCGAGCGCGGCGTCGGCGGCGACTGGTACGCCGAGCGCGTCTGGAAGGCCCAGGACCAGATCGAGCGCGATCTCTGCGTCGAAGAGGTGCCGCGCGAGTCGCTCGGCCGCTCGAACGAGCTCGCGGTCGAAGGGGACCGCGCGGCGGGCATGGGCGGGTATGTGATGCGCCGCTACGTGAAGGGCTGCCTCGGCACCGGGCAGTGCCTGCAGGGCTGCCGCGCGCTGCGCAAGCAGAGCACCAACTTGAACTACCTGCCGGAGGTGCTCCGACGCGGCGGTCATATCCTGTCGTGCGCCCCGGTCGACCGCGTGCGCTTCGACGGGCACCGCGCGATCGGCGTCGAGGGCAGCTTCGAGAGCCCGGACCCGCTCGCGAAGCGCAAGGGCGGCGCGCGCTTTTTCGTACGCGCGCGCAAGGGCGTGCTCGTCGCGGCGTCCGTCACGCACAGCCCGCGCCTGCTGCGCCGCTCCGGCGTCCGAAACCGCAACCTCGGGGCTGGCTTCCGCGCGCACCCCGGAACGGGCGTGCTCGGCTGCTACGACGACCCCGTCGACATGAACACCGGCGCGACCCAGGGCTGGGCCTCGACGGCGTTCCGCGACGAGCCAGGGCTGAAGCTCGAGACCCTCTCGCTCCCGCTCGAGCTCGTCGCGAGCCGCCTGTCGGGCGGCGGACACCAGCTCATGGCGCGCCTCGGAGAGTTCCGGCACCTCGCGATGTGGGTGCAGGCGACCCGCGCGGAGTCGGTCGGGCGCATCTCGACGGTCCTCGGCAAGCCGAACGTGAAGTACTCGCTCGATCGAGCCGACATGCTCCGCTTCCGCGCGGGGATGACGCTCGTCGCGAAGATGCACTTCGCCGCCGGCGCCAAGGCCATCATCCCGGGCGTGCACGGGATGCCCTACAAGCTCACAGCCGACCAGCTCTCGCTGATGGAGAGCGCGCCGCTCGACCCCCGCGCTTACGTGGCGATCATGTCGCACCTGTTCGGGGGCTGCATGATGGGCCGCGACCCGCGCGAGTCGGTCTGCGACGGCGACGGGCGCGTCCACGGGTACGAGGGCCTCTACGTCAGCGACGCGTCGTCGATCCCGACGAACCTCGGTGTCAACCCACAGCACACGATCATGGGCATGGCGCAGGTGCTCGCCGAGCGCCTGCTCGATCGCGGCTGAGCCGGGCGGGTGCTCTCGGAAGCGCCGCGCGGGCGCGCGCGCGGACGCGAGCGGGGTGGCTTCGCGCGGCGGGGCGGTGGGTGCCCTCAGCCGGGCGGCGCGGCGGCCATCGCAGCGAGCGCGAGGAGCGCGAGCGCCGACAGCGCCGCGACCGCGTGGATCACGATGAGGGGCATCGAGAGCGGGCGCCGCCGGAGCTGACTGCCGAAGAGGATGAGCCCGACGATCGCCGCGACGATGAACACGGCGAGCGTGAGCGTCGGCATCATGCCGGTGCGGCCCGGGGCGCCTCTGGCGATCGCCGCGAAGAGCGCGACGATGCCGCCGCCCGCGAGTAGCCCGTGCAGGACGGCGACCGTCGTCGGGACCGACCTCGCGCGGGCGGCTCGCGTCGCGAGCCAGAGGCCGACCGCGGCGGCCAGCGCGAATAGGAGCAAAGAGAGGTGCATCGTGGTGTCAGGGCGGCGTGGGTGGCGCGACGCGAGCGCGCCGCGCGCGTCAGAGCCAGATGGCGCGTGCGATGAGGAAGAGCGTCGCGCACAGGCCGGCGGCGAAGGGCACGGTGATCAGCCAGCTCGCGGCGATACCGCGGAGCACGCCCGTGTTGATGGCGCCGATGCCGCGGGCGAAGCCCACCCCGATCACCGCGCCGACGAGGGTGTGCGTCGTGCTCACGGGCAGCCCGAGCTTGCTCGCGGTCACGATCGTGGTCGCGGCCGCGAACTCGGCCACGAAACCGCGCGACGGCGTGAGCTCGGTGATGCGCTCGCCGACCGTCGCCATGATCTTGTAGCCGTAGGTCGCGAGCCCGAACAGGATGCCTGCGGCGCCGATCAGCAAGATCTTGTACGAAACCGAGACGGTCTCCGCGAACCCGTGCTCGAGCGCCCCGTAGACGGCGGCCATCGGTCCGACCGCGTTCGCGACGTCGTTGCTGCCGTGCGCGAACGCGACGAAGCAGGCCGTCATCACCTGCAGGACCAGGAAGACCCGCTCGGTCTGCTTGAGGCGCGCGTCCCGGTCACGGCGCTTCGACCGAGTCGCGCGGCGGAGGAGGGGCACCGAGACGAACGCCGCGAGGAGGCCGACGACGCACGCGATGCCGAACGCGGCGCCAAAGCTCAGATCGAGGTGCAGCGGCTCGAGGCCCTTGAACACGACGCTCAGCGTCAGCACGACGAAGATGGGCCCGATCATGAACGGGCCCCAGCCGCGGAGCGCGAGCAGCGGGCGGTCGGCGTTCAGGATGCGCGCGCGCAGGAAGGTGAACAGGATGTAGGCGAGGATGCCGCCGAGCAGCGGCGAGAGCACCCAGCTCGCCGCGATGAAGGCCATCGTGCCCCAGTCGACCACCCGCAGGCCGCCGATCACGATGCCGAACCCGACGACCGCGCCGACGATGCTGTGGGTCGTCGACACGGGCCAGCCCATGTACGTCGCGATGTTGAGCCAGATCGCGGCCGCCAGGAGGCTGCACGTCATGCCGATGGCGATCAACAGCGGCTGGTGCGACACCGCGTGCAGGTCGACGATGCCCTTTTGGATCGTCTCGGTGACCGTGCCGCCGACGAGCATGGCGCCCGCGAACTCGAACACCGCGGCGACGATGATGGCGCGACGGAGGGTGAGCGCGCCCGAGCCGACCGACGTGCCCATCGCGTTGGCGACGTCGTTCGCGCCGATGTTCCAGGCCATGTACAGGCCTGTGATCGTGGCGGCGGCGAGCACCGCCGTGTGCAGGGACAGCTCCATCGAGCGTTGGGATCCCGCGCTCAGCCCGCCACGAAGAGGCGGAACTGATCCCCAACGTTCTCGGCGTGGTTGGCGATGTCACCGATCTTGTTCAGGACCTTGGTCCACATGAAGATCGCGACCGCGGACATCTGGTCCTCCGAGCGGAACAGGACCCGCGCGCACTGGTCCTGGAGCTTGTCCGCCTCGTGTTCCTTGCGGCCCACCTCCTTCGCGAGAGACAAGACCCGCTCCTTGGCCGGTCCGCTGAAGCCCTGCTCGAGCAGGTCGTCCATCGTCGCGACGAGGTCGGCCGCGGTCTTGACCGTCTCGAGCACTCGCTCGGTGAACAAGACCAGAATCGTCTTCATCTCCTCGGGCACCTGCAGCGGTCGGATCGTCAGCAGCACCCCGACGTCCTCGGAGCAGTCGGCGATGCTGTCGATCTGGCTGATGAGCTTCAGGACGTCGCGCCGGTCGACAGGCAAGAAGATGCGCACCGGGAGGTTCGAGCGGACGCTGTCTTTGGCCTCGTCCGCACGCGCCTCGAGCGCGCTCACCTCCTTGGCGAGGCGCTCGACGGCGGTCTGATCACCGTCGATGAGCGCGTGAACGATCTGCGGCACGTGCTGCGCGCAGACGACGACCTGCTCCATGAGCTCGCTGACGCGAGGGAGCGGGCTGCGGACCAGGAGATTGGCGAGCGGTATGCGCACATGGGCTCCTTTGGGCGGGGGACTGTCTGAGCGGTGCGTCGGCGTGTCGCGTATGGGGCGACCAGGTCCTTGGGCGCGGTGGGTGTCGACGTGCCGCGGCTGCGGCGAGTCGCGTACGAGCGCATTGTAGCGCGCGCTGGCCGCCCGCGGAGATCAGTCGAAGACGACCGTCTTGTTCCCACAGATCAGCACGCGATCTTGAAGGTGCCAGCGGACGGCGCGCGCGAGGACGAGCTTCTCGAGGTCGCGACCCTTCCGCATGAGGTCGGCGACGTGGTCCCGGTGCGAGCAGCGCATGACGTCCTGCTCGATGATCGGCCCCTCGTCGAGGTCCGCGGTCGCGTAGTGCGCGGTAGCGCCGATGAGCTTCACACCGCGCTCGTACGCGCGCCGGTAGGGCTTGCCGCCGACGAACGCTGGCAAGAACGAGTGGTGGATGTTGATGACGTCCGCCGCGCACTGCTCGAGGAAGCCGGGGCTTAGGATCTGCATGTAACGAGCGAGCACCACGAGGTCGATGCGGGACCGCTCGATCAGGGCGAGCTGCGCGGCCTCGGCCTCGGCCTTCGTCTGCGCCGTCACGAGGATGTGGTGGAACGCGACGCCGAACTGCTCGACCAGTGGCTGGAGGGTGTCGTGGTTGCTCGCGACCCACGCGATCTCGCACTCGATCTCGCCCGCGCGGTGCCGCAGCAGCAGGTCGACGAGGCAGTGGTCGTAGCGCGACACGAAGATGGCGACGCGCTTGGTCGCCCCGGCGTAGGTGAGCCTCCAGCGCATCGACAAGCGCTCGGCCACCTCCGCGATGGCGCGCTCGAGGGTCAGGCGGTCGGTGTGCAGCCCCGCGGTCTCGAACCGGATGCGCTGGAAGAACTGCCCCGCCACGGGGTCGGTGTGCTGGTCGGCGTCGAGGATGTTCGCGCCGTGCCCATAGAGCGTCTGCGCGAGCGCGGCGACGAGCCCGGTGCGGTCCGGGCAGGTGACGAGCAGCGTCGCGGTCTCGCCCGACCGTTCGTCGCTGGGGTCGCGCCGCGTCACTGCAGGTTCTTCATCGTGTCGCCGAAGAGGTACACGACCTGCAAGATGCCTGCGACCAGACCGAGCACGGCGCCCGCGGCGATGAGCTTCCACTCGTCCTGCTGGAACGCCGGCCGGAGGACGCCCTCGTAGCTCTCCGGGTCGAGCGCGGCCATGCGCGCCTCGAGCTCACCGCGGAGGTTCACGGCCTCGCCAGCGAAGGTGTGAAAGAACCCTCCCGGCTTCGGCAGCTCCTCGCGGATCTGGCGCAGGATGTCCTCGCGGAGCGCGGCGCGTTGGTCCGGCGCGATGATCATCGCGGCCATCGGGTGCGCCTCGTAGCGGTCGATCAGCTCGCCGACGCGTCGCTCGACGATCGCCTCGAGCCGCTCCTTGCCAGGGCCGTTCATCACGGTGTGGACGAGGTTGTCGGCGTTGAGCACGTGATCGGTGACGACCGACGCGAACGCTGCGGCCACCTCGCGCTGGCGCTTGTGGAAGAGGCCGTGGAACACGATCGGCCCGACCTTCTTCGGCTCTTGCGGCGCAAAGACCATTCGCAGCGCGACGAGGTTGGTGAACCAGCCGACGAGGAGGCCCGCGAGCGGCAGGATCCACCACTCCGGGAAGATCACCCAGATGATCATCTGCGGGATGCCGAAGAGCAGACCGAACCAAAAGCCTGAGCGCTCGATGAAGAGGAACTCCGCCGCGCCGACGTCCTGGAACATGCGCCCCATCACCGCGCGATCGCGTCCGACGGCCTCGAGCACCGTAGTCTCGAGGTCGATGACGTCGCTGATCTGCTCGCCGAGGTCGGCGGAGACCTTCGACAGCACGCCGATCACCTCCTCGCGCACCTGCGCCCGGACCTTCGCCTGCATCACCTCGCCGGCGTTGTCCCACATCGCCTTGGCGTACTTCGTGGACACGTCGGCGATGATCTGGTCGACGATCTCGTCGACGACGTCGTTGATGTGTCCGCTGAAGTTCTTGGGGTCGAAGGTCTCGTCGAAGAGCTGCTGCAGCGAGAGCAGCTTGGTGGTGATCAGCTCGTTCGAGTGCTTCGCCAGCCGGAGCGCGTTCGCCGGGATGACGCCTTGCCAGCCGAGCCAGGGCGGCTTCCCCCAGGGCTCGACGGGGTAGAACATCATCTTCACCGCGACGACGTTGGTGAGCCACCCGATGAAGCCCGCGATGAGCGGGATCGTGAGGACAAGCCAGTTGTCTTGGATACGCGACAGCAGCTCCACGGGGGCCGAGCGTTGTGGTTCGCCCGCGGAAAGTCAATCTGTTGCGCACGGCGTCAGGGGCGGGCCCAGCGTAGTGCCGCGTGGCGACGCAGAAGCTTTTCCGCGGAGGGCCGGCCGGGGTACATCTCGGCCATGAACATCGAGGGACAGGCGGCGTTGGTGACTGGGGGAGCCTCGGGGCTCGGTGAGGCGTGCGTGCGAGCGTTCGCCGAGCGGGGCGCGGCGGTCGTCGCGCTCGATCGAGACGCGGCACGGGGCGAGGCGCTGGCGGCCGAGCTCGGTCGCTCCGTCCGCTTCGTGGCGGCGGACGTGACCGACCCGGACGGCGTGGGCCGGGCCATCGCCGCCGCGCAGTCGCTCGGTGCGCTGCGGGCCGCCGTGAGCTGCGCCGGGATCGGGATCGCGCAGCGCGTCGTGCAGCGCGACGGCGGCCCGCACGACCTCGCCGCGTTCCGCCGGATCATCGAGGTCAACCTCATCGGGACCTTCAACGTCATGCGCCTGTGCGCCGCCGCGATGGCGGGCAACGAGCCGGTGGACGGTGAGCGAGGGGTCGTGGTGAACACCGCCTCGATCGCGGCGTTCGACGGGCAGATCGGTCAGGTCGCGTATGCGGCGTCGAAGGGCGGCGTGGTCGGGATGACCCTGCCGGCCGCGCGCGACCTCGCGAAGCTCGGCGTGCGGGTCATGACCATCGCGCCCGGGCTCTTCGACACGCCGCTGCTCGGCGGGCTGCCCGCGGACGTCAAGACGCAGCTCGGCGCGGTGATCCCGTACCCGAGCCGGCTCGGGCACCCGCGCGAGTACGCGGCCCTCGTCGCGCACATCGTCGACAACGCCTACCTGAACGGAGAGGTCATCCGCTGCGACGGCGCGCTGCGGATGCCCCCGCGCTGATCGCTCAGCCGCTCGCCTCACCGCCCACCGAGGCGCCGGCGACGCGGGGCGGCAACAGCCGCGACAGGCGAAGCCGCAGCGCCCCGGGCGGCAGGCCCTCGATGGCGAGCGCGAGCCGAGCCGGCCTGCGCGCGAGGAGCCGCTCCAGCATCTCGGCCTTCTCTGCGGCGCTCATCCGCATCCGCATGGTCAAGAAGCGATACGCCCGGCGGACGTTTGGCAGCGCGGCGAGGTACAGGGGCCAAGGGCGCTCGTACGCGAGCACCTCGAGCACGTAGGCGAGGTACTCGTCGCTCGCCCCGAGCGCGCGCTCGAGCCCGACGGTCCCGCGGAAGCACGCGAACGCGCGGTCCAGCGCGTCCCCGCCGCCGCCGGGCAGCTCGCCGCCGCCGAGCAGCTCGCCGCCGCGCGCGCCGCCGGCCGGCGGCCGCTCCTCGTTGAAGGAGCCGCGCCGGCTCGTCCAGCTCCGCCGCCAGCGCTGGTCCCACGCGTAGGTCGCGACGTAGTCGAAGTGCGCGAGGGCGACGAGGCGGCTCAACCGGATGCACTCGAGCACCGTCTGAGGCGCGCAGAGGTCGACGCGCAGCACGTCCTGCCGGCTCACGCCGCGGGAGCGGTCGTCGAACGCACGCTCGAGCCACGCGTACTCGGACGGGAAGCGGGCCGCGGCGAGCTGCAGCGCGTAGTTCGGCTGGTGGCGGAGGTCGAGCGGGATGTCTTTCAGGTCGTCGAAGATCTGGAACGTCGCCAGGACGTACCCCCAGCGTCGAATCGCGCGCGCGTGCGCCCGAGGCGCGAGGCCGAGCAGGCGCGCCCTCAGATCGAGCCACCGCATCATCACGAGGTGGTTCTTGCGGAAGTAGTGCCACGCGGTCTCTTCGAGGGGGATCGCGTCGACGCCGCGTGCGCACACCGCGCTGTCGGGCAGGTAGACCTCATCGAGGAAGGTCGCGAAGCAGTGGTGGAAGAAGGCCCGCACGTCGCGCTCGATAGGGCCGAGGCCCGCGCGCTCCGCGTCGGCGACGCCGCGGACGATCGCCTGGCGCAGCGCGGCGAGCGCGTCGAGCAGGCGGCCGAGCCCGAGCCCGTACTTGTCGATCGGGCGCGCCGGGTCGAGGCCGAGCCCGACGAGCGCCGCGGCGTCGAGCGACTCGAGGGGGATGAGCGCCTCGGCCCGCGCGGTGGGCCCGTAGTGTCGCGTGAGGAGCGCGCGCAGCGAGGCGCGGTCGAGCGCCTTCGCGAGACAGTCGACCACCTCGTCCGCGAGCTGCATGTAGAGAAACACGAAGTCGGCGAGCCCGACCTCGACGCGCAGCGGCGACGCCCGCCCCTTGAAGACGAAGTTGTCGACGATGGGCCCGACCTGCTCGATGGCAAAGTAGGTCGTGCGCAGCACGGGCTCGTCTCGGATGTGCGCGGGGAGGCGGCGGCGGACGCGCGCGCGGCGGAACCAGTAGGCCGGCAAGCACGCGCCGTGGCGAAAGAAGTCGGCGTTCTGGCCGACCTTCTGGCGCAGCCACGGCCGCCAGCGGGGGCGGGACAGGTGGCGCTCCCAGGCGTCGATGAGCGGCGCGAGCGCGAGGGTCGCGTCGTCGCGAGGCGCTGCCAGGTCGCGCGCGCCGAGCGAGGCGAGCAGGGCGCACGGCGGCGGGTGCAGCGCGAAGGTCGTGCGATAGGCGAGCCAGGCGAGGGCGAGAGGACCGCCCGCGTCGGACGCGTCGGGCGCCGCGTCTGACCGGGTGACCTGACGCGCGAGGTCGGCTGCCGCCACGCGCTCGCAGCGGAGCAGCGCCGCGCACAGACGCGCGCTCGCCGCGGCCTCGTCGTCGCCGACCTCGAGCGGGTCGAGGCCGTGGTGCTGGACCCACAGACGCGCGCTGCAGACGGCTTCGAGGGCGCGCGCTTCGCGGGGCGTCTGTTCGCCGGTGTCCTCGGGTCCGGTGAGGCGATGGACGAGGTAGGGGCGCGCGTGTAGATCCTCGCCGGCGCGGGTGAGGAGCGCGCGCTCCGCCGCTCCGAGCGCCTCGAGCTGCTCCGGCCAGCGGGCCAGCAGCGCCTCGGCCGAGGCCTCGTGCTCGCCCGCGCATCGTGCGGAGTGCTCCTCGCGCGCGGGCGCGGCGTCAATCAGGGCCGTCTCGGAGCGAAGGGCGGCGCGCACGGCACAGGGCGTGTCACGAAAAAGACGCCCGGTCACGTCGAGGGAGCCGACGTGACCGGGCGATGGTGTGGTGGTGGTTGAGGGAGGAGGGCAGCGCGCCCCATGCGACCGAGGCGCGCTGCGGAGAGGTGGCCCCGCCTCCGAGTGGGGCAGAGACGGGGCCGGGGTGTGTGGTGGATTGGATGAAGAGGGACTATCTGCTCGCCCGCGCGGAGCGGGCGGGGAGAGAGGGACCGCCGCGTTGGCGGGGATGTGTACGTTCGAGCGTGTGCCTTTGGGTTCGATGTGACCTGAACGTAACCGGCATATGTGCGCCGGGGAGGGTTGTTACATGACGAGCGCTGCGGTCACCGCAGCGGCGATGGGCAGGAGCACTGCCGCGGTCGCGAGCAGGTCGGCCGTCGAGGGCGCGCGCCAGCGGTCGTCACGGAGTTCTTCGTCGATGACGATGGGCTGTGTGACGGGACCGGGAGCGGCCGCCATTTCCGTGGGGAACTCGACCCGACGCCCGCGAGCGGCGTGCTGCGCCGAGGCGCGACGCGTCGTCGAGAACATGTGAAGCATCAGTGAGTTGGTCATGGGTTATCTCCGAGCCACTCTCGTCGAGCGACTCGCTGGGATGTAGCTGCACGCCCCGTGCCAAGGCGTGTTTCGCCAGAAAGTCGTGTAATTTCAGACAGCACGTGGGCCGGAGCGCCGTGCCGTTTCTGCTACGGGCCTTTCGCAGTGCGCAGCGCGCTTCGCGTCCGGGTACGAGCACGGCACCTCCCGGACGGTGTGCCGGGGCGCTCGCAGCGCGGCGCGTCGGGCCTCTTCGGGAGCGGGAGAATCGAATGATCTCGACTGGGTGCACCTTCGGGCTCTCGGCCCGACCGGCGGTGGTGCTACGGTCGCGCCACCATGGCAGAACGCACGCGCGCCCGCTCGAACCCGCTCCGCGCCATCGCGCACGGCCTGCAGAACGCCCTCGAGATGACCCGGCTCGGCCGGCACACGGACGCGGATCGGACGCCCTTCGAGGTGGTGCACGCCGAGCGCGTCTACCGGCTGCGACGGTATCCCTGCCCCGCCGGCAGCGTGCCGCGCGTCGCCCCGGGTGAGCGCGGCGAGGGGGCGGTCCTGCTCATCCCGCCGCTGATGCTCACCTCCGAGATCTACGACATGGCCCCGGACATCAGCGTCGTGCGCGCGCTGATCGCCCGCGGGATCGAGCCGTGGATCGTCGACTTCGGCGCGCCCGAAGCGCAGGAGGGCGGCATGGAGCGCACCCTCGACGACCACATCCGCGCCGTCGATGACGCGGTGACACGCGTGCGCGAGGCGACGGGACGGGATGTCCACCTCACCGGGTACTCACAGGGCGGCATGTTCGCCTACCAGGCCGCCGCCTATCGCCGCTCGGAGGGGCTGCGCTCGGTCATCACCTTCGGGAGCCCCGTCGATATCCACCGCAACCTGCCGAACATCGACGCCGGCGTCGCGGCCGAGGTGTTCCGCGCCGCGCGTGCCGCCTTGGATGCGCCCCTCGACAAGGTCGAGGGCCTCCCAGGGTACCTCACGAGCACCGGCTTCAAGCTCCTCAGCGCGCGCAAGGAGGTACAGCAGGTCGTCGAGTTCATCCGGCTGCTGAACGATCGGCAGGCGCTCGAGCGCCGCGCCATCCGGCGCCGCTTCCTCGGCGGCGAGGGCTTCGTCGCGTGGCCGGGCCCGGCGCTCCGGACCTTCATCGACGAGTTCGTCGTCCACAACCGCCTCGCCTCGGGTGGCTTCGTCATCGACGGGCGCGCGCTCACGCTCGCGGACATCCGCTGCCCGGTGCTGTACTTCGTCGGCACGCGCGACAGCATCGCCCAGCCGCCCTCCGTGCGCGCCATCCGCCGCGCCGCGCCGAACGCCGACCTGCACGAGGTGCCGCTCAAGGCCGGGCACTTCGGGCTGGTCATCGGGTCCCGCGCGAACGGGGTGTCGTGGCCTGCGGTCGCCGAGTGGGTGCGCTGGATCGACGGGCGCGGGCCGCGTCCCCGGGCGCTCGCTTACGAGACCCGGCGTCTCGAGGAGCCCGACGAGGCCGCCTTCGACGAGGTGCGCCTCGACTTCAAGCTTTTCTACGATGCCGCGACCGATGTGCTCAGCGGCGTCTGGGGCGTCCTCGGGGGCTTGACGAAGGCCATCGGCGACCGGGTCGACGCCGTGCGCTATCAGGTCGACCGCCTGCAGATGCTCAGCGAGCTGGGGCCCGACACGCCCGTCGGCATCGCGCGGGCGCTCGCGGAGCAGGCGCAGCGCATCCCCGAGCGCACCTTCTTCCTCTGGCACGGGCGCGCCTTCAGCTACGCCGACGCGGATCGGCGGGTCGACGCCGTCGTCCGCGGCTTCATCGATCGCGGCGTCCGTCCGGGCGCGCGCGTCGGCGTCTGCATGCAGAGCCGCCCGAGCTACCTGAGCGCGATGGTGGCCCTCATCCGCCTCGGCGCCGTCCCGGTGCTCATGGGCTCTGGCCTGTCGGCGGAGTCGATCGCGCAGGTCCTCTCGGAGGCGGGCGCCGGCACGCTCGTCATCGACCCGGAGCGCGTCGATCGCTGCGCCCCGCTCGCCGGCGGCGACGACCGCGACGGCGTCGACGTCCTCGTCCTCGGCGGCGGCGGCGACGCCCGGTCGCTGGACGACGGCGTCTTCGACATGGAGTCGATCGACCCGGCCGCCGTCGCGCTTCCCGATTGGTACGAGCCGAACCCAGGCGTCGCGCGCGACCTCGCCATGATCTACGCGACGGTGGGCCGCTCCGGCGGACTGCGCCTCGCGCAGGTCACGCACGGGCGCTGGGCGTTCTCCGCGTACGGCGCGGCGGGCGCCTGCACCCTGAGCCCGGACGACACGGTCTACTGCTGCCTGCCGCTGCACCACCCCGCGGGCACGCTGGTGAGCGTCTCCGGCGCGCTCGTCGGCGGCGCCCGCCTCGCGCTCGCGCCGCGCTTCGACGCGCACACCTTCTGGGGGGACGTGCGGCGCTGCGGCGCGAGCGTGGTGTTCTACGCGGGCGAGATGCTCCGGCCGCTGATCGACGCGCCCGCGTCGGCCGCCGATCAGAGCCACCCCGTGCGCTTGTTCGCCGGGAGCGGCTTGCGGCCGGACGTCTGGCGCGGCCTCGTCGACCGCTTCGCCCCGGCGGGGGTGCTCGAGCTCTACGCGTCGACCGAGCATCACGCGGTCCTCGCGAACGCGAGCGGCGAGAAGGTCGGCTCTGTCGGACGCCCGCTCCCCGGCAGCGCCCCTGTGGGGCTCGTCCGCTACGACCTCGAACGGGGCGCGCCCGCGGTCGACATGGACGGCCGCCTCGAGCGCGTGCGGGCGGGCGAGGTCGGCGCGCTCGTCGCCAAGGTCGACCCCGCGCGCGAGGCCGAGGTCGTGACGCGCGAGCGCGTCGTCGAGGACGCCTTCGCGCCGGGCGACGCGTGGTTCGTTACGCGCGACCTGATGCGCCGGGATCCGGACGGCGACTACTTCTTCGTCGACCGCGCCTCGGATGTCCTGCGGACGCCGGACGGCGTGGTCTTCTCCCGGAAGCTCGAGGCCGTCGTGCACTCGAGACCGGAGGTCGCGCTCGCGGCGGCGTACAGCGTCGCCATCGACGGTCGCGGCGCGGAGAAGGTCGTCGTGGCGCTCGTCTTGCGGAGCGGGCGCGATTTCGAGCCGAGGGGGCTCTTCGACGCGCTGCGCACGGAGCTGTCCGACGGGCAGCTTCCGGCCTTCGTGCGAGTCCTCGAGGCGATCCCCATGACCGAGGGCTACCGGCCGATCAAGTCCGCCCTGCGTGACGAGCGCCGCCCTGCGCAGTGGGCCGGGCAGACGTTTCGGCTCGACCTCCCCCGCGCGACCTACCGGCCGCACTCCGCACGTAAAAAGACACCGAGCGCGAAGAAAGCCGCGCCGAAGAAGGCTCGCCCCAGGAAGGCCTGAAGCGCCGAATACCTGCGCAACGCTACGCCTTCCGGCGTAATTACACAACATTTGCACAACATTTGCGCAGCCTGCCTTGGCTTTCGGCGGCCGTCGGTCATACTGGCAGGTCGGTATGAAGCGCACTTGGGTTGGCTTGGGGTTGGCGGTCGCCTTTGCGGCTGCGGGTTGTGGAAGCGGGTCGGGCGACACGAAGCCCGGCGGCGGGCCGGGGCCGACCGACGCGTGGGCCCCGGCGTTCGACGCGACGAACGCCGGGTGGGTCTCGTCCGTGTTCGACGTGCCGGGGGCCGGCGTGTGCACCGTCGGCGGCGACGACCGCCTCGGCTGCCCGCCGAACGACCAGGGCCAGAGCGTCGACGAGTGCCCCGACGAGGACAAAGTGCTCTTCTCGCACGGGCGCGAGTACTGCAACTTCAAGGGTGCGTTCAAGGAGTCGCAGCTTGGCTCCGAGATGAGCTTCGCCAACTGGGGCATCGGCTTCAACAAGGCGACGCGCGTCCTCGTCGGGCGCCAGGGACGCATCTTCTACACGCAGCTCGGAGACAAGTGCGAGCCCGGCGGGGTCGGGTCGTGCCGGCAGTGCACGATCGACGAGATCGACACCGTGCCGGGCTGCTTCGTGCGGCTCTTCGGCGTCGTCGGCCACCCGCAGCCCGAGTGCCAGGGCCCTAACCAGCCGCTGTGGTGCTGGCCGGGCGACAACGTCGCCAAGCGCTCGCCGCTCTGGGGCATCTGGGGGCCGACGCCGGACGACCTCTGGGTCGTCGGGGGGCTCGGTACGTCGAACCCGCAGGGGACGCCGGACGACCGCAGGGTCGACGACAGCCCGGTGGTCATCCACTACCAGGACGGCGAGTGGAACCGCGTGGACCTGCGCCAGTGGTTCCCGGGCGCCCTCGACGGCGACTTCGGCGTCCGCACGGGCGTGCGCGCGTTCTTCAAGGTCTGGGGAACGAGCGCGAACGACGTGTGGATCGTCGGCCAGGGCGGCATCCTGCTGCACTGGGACGGGAATGAGTTCACGGCGCAGACGGCGGGCACCTCGCGCGACCTCATCTCGCTGTGGGGCACCGGGCCCAACCACATCGTCGCCGTCGGTGGGCGCGCCAACGGCGTCTACGCGGTCTGGGACGGGTCGAGCTGGACGAGCCACGAGCTGCAGCCTCTGCCCGGTCTGAACGGCGTGTGGATGGACAAGCCCAACGTCGCGCACGCCGTCGGCGTGGCCGGGACCATCGTGACGATCCACCTCGACACCGGGGAGGTCGTCCAGGAGGACTCCGGGACCTCGCGGCTGGAGTTCCACAGCGTTCACGGAGACCGCGACAACCACACGCTCTACGCGGTGGGCGGCAACTTCGACAAGGGTAACGACGACCCCTACGTGGGGATCGTCGTGCAGCGCAAGCTGGGGAGTGACGAATGAGTGAGAGGGGAACCAAGCTGGCGCGCCGGCTGGGCCGCGTTGGTCCGGCCGCCGCGCTCATGACGGCGGCGCTGGTCGCTGTTGGGTGCGGAGGCGGTGGCGCGGCGGATACCGGCGAGCAGTGCCGGATGCCGCCCCCCCCCTCCACCGAGCCGGTCGGCGACATCTTCGTCGACAAGATCGGCGATCCGGTGCCGTTCGCGACGCCGAAGCAGCGCGACGACTTCGAGAAGGGCTTCGCGATCGCCAAGCACCGCTTCACGCCGGCCGAGGGGCTCGGGCCCGACTACAACGTCACCTCGTGCCTGTCGTGCCACAACCAGCCCGTCCTCGGCGGCGGCGGGGAGCACTGGCGAGACTTCCTGCTCATCGGCACGAAGAACCCCGACGGCACGGTGAGCTTCGGCGACGATGGCCACAGCGGCGTGCTGCCGCAGTTCCGCCTGATGCGCACAGCGAACCCCGACTACGACCCGAACGCGCCGACCAGCCCGGACAACCCGAAGGAGCGCGTCACGCGCATCGTCCGCCGCGCGACCGAATCGAACGTCAACCTCTCGGTCACCAGGACGGCCATCCCGTTCTGGGGCGTCGGGCTCGTGGCGCAGATCCCCGAGGAGTCGATCCTCGCGCACGCAGATCCGGATGACTGCGACGGCGACGGCATCTCCGGGCGTCCCAACATGATCAAGGGCTTCGTCGGCCGCTTCGGCGTCAAGGCGCAGACCGACACGCTCGAGGGCTTCGTTCGCGGCCCGATCGTCAACCACGCCGGCATCACGAGCGACCCGCTCCCGAAGGATCTGCAGGCGCAGCTCCCCGTGCCGAGCGTCGCCGCCGACGCGGACTCGATCGACAAGCAGGTCGCCGCCCCGTCCGAGCCGCTCAAGGACGGCGACGCGGTGCCCGACCCGGAGCTCGGCCCGAACGACCTCTTCGATCTCGTGTCGTTCTCGATGCTGCTCGGCCCGCCGCGCCCCGACGCGCCGACGCCGGAGACCACGCACGGTGAGCAGGTCTTCAACGACGTCGGCTGCGCCGACTGCCACGTGAAGAGCCTCGACAGCCCGCGCGGGCCGATCCCGCTCTACAGCGACCTGCTCATCCACGACATGGGGCCGGACCTCGCGGACGGCATCCCGATGGGAGGCGCGACCGGCAGCGAGTTCCGCACGTCGCCGCTGTGGGGCGTGGCCGCGCTCGGCGCGTTCCTGCACGACGGGCGCGCGTCGACCCTCGACGACGCCATCCGGTGGCACGGCGGCGAAGCGCAGCGCGCCCGCGACGGCTACGTGGCGCTGGCGCAGACCGACCGCGACGCCGTGCTGGCGTTCCTCCGCTCGCTCGGCGGTGCGTCGCAGCACACGATCGGCTCGCTCTACCCGGACAGCCCCGTGCCCGCCCAGGGTGAGTACGGCGCGCCGCTCGCCGGGCTCTCGTCCGACGAGCTCGCGGCGTTCAAGGTCGGCCGCACCGAGTTCGACCGCCGCCGCTCCTATGAGTCGGGGATGGGCGCGCATTTCAACGGCGACTCGTGCCGTGCGTGCCACTCGGACCCCGTCATCGGCGGCAGCGGCCCGCTCGGCGTGAACGCGTCGCGGCAGGGCAGTCTCCCGCTCGACCCGAGCGCGACGCAGCCCGACGCTTCGACCCTCAACCCGCCGATCGTGCTCATCCCGCCGGACGGGTTTGCGGACTTCAGCGCACCATCGGGGACGCCCGCGCCACACTTCGCCTCGAACGACACGCGGCCGCTGCTCGACCCGACGACCACCGTGACCGAGACGCGCCAGACGCCGATGCTCTTCGGCTTCGGGCTCATCGACCAGATCTCGGATGAGACCATTCGCGACCTGGCCGACAGCGAGATGACGGCGAACCCTGCGATGGCTGGCCGCGTCTTCGAGACCACCTTCGCAGATGGCACGCCCACCGTCGGCAAGTTCGGGTGGAAGGGCAGCGCGCCGCGCCTCAAGGACTTCACGCGAGACGCGCTCTGCAACGAGATGGGCATGACCATGCCGCCCGACCCGGACGGCCTGTCGCGGTTCGGGTGCAGCACCGACGACGACGGCGTCCCGGACCCGGAGGTCTCGACGCAGATCGTCGACGAGATCACCGACTTCACCGCGCTGCTTGCGCCGCCGCCGCGCCAGGCCTCGGCCGACTCGGCGGAGGCCGTCGCCGGCGCTGAGGTCTTCAACCAGGTGGGCTGCGGGTTCTGCCACGTGCCCACGCTGCAGACCGCGAGCGGCGCGAACGTCCCGCTGTTCAGCGACCTGCTCCTGCACGACGTCGCCGACCCGAACGAGGTCGGCATCGTCGAGGGCATGGCGGGGATCCACGACTTCCGCACGCCGCCGCTCTGGGGGCTCGCCAAGAGCGCGCCCTACATGCACGACGGTCGCGCGGCCACCGTCGAGCTCGCCATCGCCGCCCACCACGGGCAGGCTGACTCGGTCCGCGAGGCGTTCAACGCGCTCAGCCCCACCGACCGGGCGAACCTGCTCGCCTTCTTGCGCTCGCTCTGAGCGCCCGGAGGCGTGACCGCGTCGCGCGCGCGCCCGCGGCGGCCCTCATGACGGGGGACCTCCGCGGGTGGGCGCGCGCGCGGCGCCTTGCGCTCGGGCTTGCTGCCGTCGCGATGGCAACGGTCGCGGGCGGATGCGCCGACGCGCCCTCACCACAGGCGCGCGTCGTAGGGCCCGACGGCGCGCCTCGGCTCGCCGTGCGGGTCGAGCTCGCGGTGACGCCGGCCGAGCGCGTCCGCGGGCTGCGCGGTCACGCCCCGCTCGGGCCGCGAGACGGGCTGCTCATCGTGACGCCGGGCCCGAGCGAGCTCTGCATCGTGAACGACGGGGTCTCGTTCGCCATCGACGAGGTCTTCGCCCGTGCGGACGGCGTCGTCGCGGCCGTCGAGCGTGAGGTCGCCGCCGGTGACCCCACCCCGCACTGCCACGAGGGCATCCAGTCCGTGCTCGAGGTCGCCGCCGGAGTCGCGGCGCGCGTGCGCCCCGGGGACCGGCTCATCGCGCCCGCGCCGTGACCCTCGAGGCGGATCGAGACCTCGCGGGCCGGAAAACCCGACCGGGTCCCGTCGAGGTGCTACACCACCGCACCATGCGCTTTGGTTCGCGAGGGTCATGGGCGTGCGTGCTGCTGGGCGCGCTGCTCTTCGTCGGCTGCAAGGACAACGGCAGGGTGGGGGACTTCTGCCTCGCGCAGGAGGACTGCAACAGCGGGCTCGAGTGCATCAACCGCGGCCGCCAGGCGACCCAGACGTCGGTCTGCATGAAGCCGTGCGACGCCGAGGTCGTGCTCTGCAGCGACGGAAGCGTGTGCACGGATCTGGACGACGGCGAGAGCCGCGTGTGTCTGGTCGGGGGCGCGACGGAGATCGGCTCGCCCTGTGATGTGACCACGGACTGCGTCAGGGGCGCCATCTGCGTGTCGGAGGTGGGCGCGTCGCACTGCCGCGAGGCTTGCGACCCGACCGTCGGCGCGTGCGTCGTCGGGACCTGTCAGGCCCTCGGCGCAATGGGCCACGGGTTCTGCAACCCCGACGCGGCGCTCTCCGACGCGGGCATCCCGCTCGGCGACGCCGGCGGCACCTGAGGGCGCGCCGGCTTGCTCCGGGCGGCGCTCGGCTCGCGGGGCCGGCCGGGGCCCGACCAGCCGCCGTGCGCGCGGCGCGTCAGAGCACCGCGGGGTCGAGGTCGACGCGGATCGGGCAGTGGTCCGAGCCGAAGACGTCCGGGTGGATGGCGGCCGCGCGCAGGTGCCGCGCCGCGCCGGGCGAGGCGAGCGCGTAGTCGATCCGCCAGCCGACGTTGCGCTCCCGGACGCCGCCGCGCTGGCTCCACCACGTGTAGTGCTCGCCCGCCGGCTCGAAGTGGCGGAAGGTGTCGATCCAGCCAGCGTCGATCCAGCGGTCGAGCTCGGCGCGCTCCTCCGGCAAGAAACCGCTCGTCTTGGTGTTCTGCTTGGGGCGGGCCAGGTCGATGGGCTCCCGCGCGGTGTTGTAGTCGCCGATGACGACCACCGGCTCGCCCCCGGCGCGCAGCGGCTCGAGGTGCTCGAACACGCGCCGGTAGAAGGCGAGCTTGTAGGGGACGCGGCTGTGGTCGCGCCCTGGACCGCTGCCGTTCGGGAAGTAGACGTTCGCCACCCACAGGCGGCCAAAGCGAGCGAGCTGAAAGCGCCCCTCGACGTCGAACTCGTCGACGTCGAGGCTCGTCGCGTGTGCGTCCGGCGCGCGCCGGCTGTAGAGCGCCACCCCGCTGTATCCGGGGCGCTCTGCGCTCACGAAGCGCGCGTGCCACCCCTCGGGCTCGCGGAGCCCAGGCGGGAGCTGCGCCGCGCGGGCGCGCGTCTCCTGCAGACCGACGACGTCGGCGTCGCCGCCGGCGAGCCAATCGACGAAGCCCTTGTTCGCGCAGGCACGCAGCCCGTTGACGTTCCAGGAATAGACGCGGAAGGGACGGCGGCGCATCGGGCTCGCCGGTCTACCACACCGCGAGGTGATCCTCGACGACGCCGAACGCGCCGGCGATCGGGACGCCGCGGACGTGGCCGTCGAAGTGACCGAAGGGCTGGATGAAGTCGCTCTTGACGAGCTTGAGGTCGAGGGCCTGGGCTCGCGCGCCGAGGGGCGTGAACGTGAGCGCGACCTCGTCGCCCCGCTTGCTGCGGATGGTCCACGGCTCGGCGCGGGGGTTCGACGGCAGCGCGAAGTGGACGCCGCCGAGCGGCAGGGTCGCGCCGCCGACGAAGAGCGCGTTCTCTTGCGAGTCGCCGTTGGCGTCGTCGTACACCTCGGCGGACAGGTTCAGCCCGAGCGGCGAGCCATCCGCGCCCTCGGTCGCGAACGCGGCCCACTTCCAGCGCGTCTCGCGGAGCGCGTAGCTGCGCGTCCAGTCGCTGACAGCGTGCGCGCGCGACAGGTCGACGATGGTCTCGCCGGCTCCCTTCGCGCCGCTCAGCCGCAGGGCGCCGCGGGCTGCCATGCCGGCCGCCTTGTGCGTGTAGGCCGGTCGATCCGGCCCGAGGGGGAAGAGCAGGCCGAGCGAGGTGTCCGGCGGGTCGATCGCCAGCTCCCCGCGCAGGCGCGCGCCGCCGAGCGGCAGATCGAGCGAGACGCGCCACCCGCGCGAGGCCTCTATCTCGACGCGGGCGCCTCGCGAGCGCCAGCGCGTGCGCCCGTGGACGGAGCTCGGGGCGAAGGCGAGCGCGGCGGCGAGCGGCGAGAGCGCCTCGTACTCCCGGAGCCGCTCGCCGTCCGCCGAGGCGCGGCGATCGACGAGGTACGCGAACGCGTTGCCCGCGAACCCGAGGTGGACGAGGCCGATGCCGAGAAACCACGCGTCGTTGACCACGGAGAGGTAGTGCCAGTGCTTGAGGCGCGCGCGCGGGGCGCGGGCGCGCGAGAGATCCGGCGCGTCGAAGGGCCCGCGGTAGCGCCCAAAGCAGAAGCCTCCGCCGGAGTAGGGGTTCGGCGGTGGCGGGGGGAGCAGGTCGCTCAGGCCGGCGGGCGATGGCGTCTCGTTCATGCGCGGTCCTCAGGTCCTTCGGGTGCGGCGTCGCGGGCGGCGATCGTCTCGGCGAGGGCGTTCGCCTGCGCGTCGCCGAGCGCGCGGCGCAGCGTCGCGAGATCGGGGGCGGCGCGGCCGGGCGGGAGCAGCCGCCGCAGGGAGCGCGACCGCTCGGCCGCGTCCGTCAGCCGCCGCCGAAAAGCGCCATCGCGTTCCGCGCGCGCGGTGAGCGCGTCGCGCGCCTCGAGGCAGGCGTCGACGTCCGAGCAGACGAGGAGCAGGTCGCAGCCGGCGTCGATGGCGCGCACGGCAGACTCGACGACGCCCCATCGATCGCATACCGCCTTCATCTCGAGGTCGTCGCTCACGATCGCGCCCTCGAAGCCGAGCTCTTCGCGGAGCAGGCCGGTGACCACGCGCCGCGAGAGGGTGGCGGGCACCATCGGGTCGAACGCCTCGAACACGACGTGCGCCGTCATCAGGGCGGGCACCCCGGCCGCGATGGCGTCCCTGAAGGGCGCGAGCTCGATCGCGTCGAGGCGCGCGCGGTCGTGGCCGAGGGCGGGCAGGGCGAGGTGGCTGTCGAGGTGGGTGTCACCGTGCCCGGGGAAGTGCTTGCCGCAGGGGAGCACGCCGCCCGCGAGGAGCCCCTGCGCGAACGCCAAGGCGTGCGCCGCGACCGTCTGCGGGTCGGCGCCGAACGCGCGGTCGCCGATGATCGGGTTGTCGGGGTTCGTGTCGACGTCGAGCACCGGCGCGAAGTCCATCGTGAACCCGATCGCCGCGAGCTGGCGGCCGAGCGCCGCTCCGGCTGCCCTGGTCAGGGCGGTGTCGCCGAGCGCCGCGAGGCGCCGCATCGGCGGCAGCGGGAGCACGGGCGGACCGAGCCGCGCCACGCGGCCGCCCTCCTGATCGACCGCGAGGAGCGGCGGCGTGTCGCCGGGAGCCGCGCGAGCGTACGCGCCGAGGAGCGCCCACGCCTGCTCCGCGGACGTGAGGTTGCGCTTGAAGAGCACCACCCCGCCGAGCGCGCCCTCCGCCAGCGCGTCGAGCAGCCGAGCGTCCGGCTCGGGACCCGGCGCGCCGGCGACGAGCACCTGACCCGCGAGCTCGCGGAGCGTCGGTCCCGCCGGGGCGGCACGGGTCGAGGCGAGCGCCATGGCTCGACGTTGTACAGCGCGTGCGCCGTCGGACCAAGCGCCCTGAGTTGGTCTGCGCGCTTGTTTGGCGCGGGGGGGTCTGGGCATACTCGCGCGCATGACGATGATGGACGAGCGGCGGCGCGGGTCGCGGGTGGAGCGTGTGCGCGCTCGCGCTCGCGTGTGGGCGGGGATGCTCATGGTGGTGGTGGCGACCGCCGGCTGTGGCTCGAGCCACCCCGAACGCACGCCCGACGGCGGTGTCGGCGTCTGTGAGGGGCTCTTCGGCCTCCCGAACGACAAGACCGGCTTGACCGCCGAGCAGTGCCAGCCGCAGTGCACCTGCGGCGGGCAGGTGTGGAAGGCGAAGGTGTGGGACGAGGCGAGCGTGCAGGCGCTCCGCGAGTGGACGCTGCTCGACCCACCGTCGGGGCTCAGCGCCGATCCCTACCTCGACGCGCCGCCCGCGGTGCCGGACGGATCGGTCTGCGCGGTCGTGGTCGTCGATCACGACAAGAAGACATACCGGCTCAAAACGTTCGCGAGCTGGGACGCCGCGGAGGCGGCGGGCGCGATCGTCACGCACGGGGGCATCTGCGGGCTCTGCTCGCCGCTGTCCGACCTCGCGGTCTACGCGGGCGAGAAGGACCTCACCACCCCGGTGCGCGCGTGCGGTCTTCAAAACCTCGGGGACTTCGACGGCGACAAGCAGTGCCTGCTGCAGCTCGGGTTCAGCTCACCGTGTGCGGACATCTGGGCCTACAACACGATGCACACGGCGACGGTGTGCAACCAGATCTGCTTGTCGCTCCTCGACGCGCCGTACAACGTCGCCGATGGCGGCATCAACGACTGTCTCGCCTGCGACGAACACATGAGCGGGCCGGTCTTCAAGGCGTACGCCGGCCGCACCCGGCGGAACACCGGCGTCCCGTCCGCTATCTGCCGGCCGTGCAGCACGGTGCTGCACATCGAGCACGACTACGAGTAGCGCGGCGCCGCTCCGCGACGTGGCGGGCGGACGCCCAGGCGTCGCTACATGGACGCGCGGTACAGCGCGAGCATGTCCTCGGCGGTGCACGGCCGGGGGTTGAGCTGGTGGCAAGGGTCCGCGAGCGCGCGCTCCGCGAGCTTCGGCAGGACCTCTTCGCTGACGCCCGCCGCGGCGAGGCCCTCCGGCAGGCCGATCTTCTTGCGGAGCGAGCGGACGGCGCCGGCGCACTCGAACGCGAGCGTCTCCTCGTCCTCGGCGCGCACGCCCATGACACGCGCGATGCGGGCGATCTTGGGCATCACGGTCGAGCGGTTGAAGTCGAGCACGGCAGGCAGGCAGAGCGCGTTCGCGAGGCCGTGGTGCATACCGAGCACCGCCGAGAGCGGGTGCGCGAGCGAGTGGCAGGCGCCGAGGCCCTTCTGGAAGGCGACGCCGCCGAGCGTGGCCGCCTTCAGCATGCCGCCACGCGCGTCGAGGTCCTTGCCGTCGTGGACGGCCGTCTCGAGGTGACTGACGGTGAGCGCGACGCACTGCATGGCGATGGCGTCCGCCATCGGGTGATCGCCGAGCGCGCAGTACGCTTCGATGCCGTGCGTCAGCGCGTCCATACCGGTGGCGGCGGTGACCCGCGGCGGCAGCCCCGCGCTGAGCGCTGGGTCGAGCACGGCGACGTTGGGGATCAGCGAGGGGGAGAAGAGCACGGCCTTTTGCCCGGACGACTGGAGCGTCACGACCGCGCTGCGGCCCACCTCGCTCCCTGTGCCGGCGGTCGTCGGGAGCGCGATCATCGGCGGGAGCGGCTTGGTGATCCGCGCATCGCCTCCGCTCGCCTCGGTGTACTGCGAGAGCGGCAGCGGGTGCGTGATGGCGAGGCGCACGAGCTTGGCGACGTCGATGGGGCTCCCTCCGCCGACGCCGACGACCAGATCCGCGTTCGCCTGCCGATAGGCGTCGGTCGCGCTCAAGACCTCGGCCTCGAGCGGGTTGGACGAGACGTCCGCGAATATGCTCGACTCGATGCCAGCGGCCTTCAGCGAGGCGACCACCGGGTCGATGACGTCGCTCGCCTCGATGCCTTGGTCCGTGACGATCAGCGCTCGCGTAGCGCCGAGCGCTTTGGCCTCCGTGCCGACCGCCGACGCCGCGTTCTCTCCGAAGAGGATGCGCGTCGGAAAGCTCCAGACGACCGTCACGCGCGTTGCCCTTGTAGAACAGCCATCGTCGCTACCTCCTACTCTGTTCCCACTGGATACGCCATCAGGCGCGTGAGCGTCTCGTCGAGCGTGGTGCGCTCGGCGAGCATATCCGCGATCGCGGTCGCTACGGGCGTCGAGAGCCCCTTGCTCGCCGCGTACTCGGCGGCCAGCGTCGCCAGCTCGAGCCCCTCGACATGCGCGCCGGCCGCGGCCGCGGCCTCGTCGACCGGTGCGCCGCGGCCGAGCGCTTCGCCGAGCGCGATCTCGGGCCGGCCGTCCCCGCCGATCGCCGAGAACAGGTCGCCCGCCCCGGCGAGCCCGGTCGTGGTCTCCGCGCGACCGCCGCGGGACTCGGTGATCCGCGTCGTCTCCGCGAGCGCGCGGGAGCAAAAGAGCGCGACGGCGGTCGGACCGAGACCCCGCTCCCGGAGCATCGCGGAGACCACCGTCATGACGCCTACGAGCGCGCTCGAGATCTGCACGCCGACGAGATCGTCGGTCTCGTAGATACGCATGGAGGGTCCGGCGAGCGCCTCCCGGACGGCCGCGGCGACGCCCGGGAAGAGGGTGCCGATGACGCCGCCGCCCGGCCGGCCCTGGGCGAGCGCGGTCGCGCTCAGCGGGCCGGCGAGCGCGCCGAGGCGCCGCGCGGCCGTGTGCTCGCGGAGCACGTCGGTCAGCGTCAGCAGCTCCGGACCCACGAGGCCGCGGCTCACGTGCACGATGAGGTGTCGGCCGTCGAGGTAGGGTTCGAGCGCACGCGCGAGGTCGGGGAAGTACCGCGACGGGACGGCGACGAAGAGCAGCGACGCTTCGGCCACGGCCCCGAGCTCGGAGGTTATCTCGATGGGCGGCCCGGCGGGGCGTCGTCGTGTCGCGCGCGGGTCCTCGTTCGCCTTCGACGTCGCCCGTTCGCGCTTCGCGGGCGGCGCCGTGAGGGGCGAGAGCGCTTGCCCGTCCGGGTGTCGGCTGTAGAGCCGCACGCGGTGCGAGTTGCGCCGCGCGGCGAGCGCGAGCCCGCGTCCGAACGCGCCGCCGCCGATCACGCCGACCGCGGGTGCGCCGTCGAGGGCGGCGCCGTCGGCGGAGGTTTTCATCGGGTGCTCACCATCTGCGCGATCTCGCGCGCGGCGCGCCTGTCGCGGCGGCCGGCGATGCGCTCTGCGTAGGGGACGAGCCGGTTCTGGTAGTAGAGCAAGAGCTTGGGATCGTCGATCAGCACCTCGTCTCCGCGATCGGAGGCGACGCGCGTCGAGTGGTAGCCGTTCCAGACTTCAATCGCGCGGGCGATGAGGGTCGCGGGGGCGAGGGTTCGCAGCGGCTCGCTCGTGTGCACTGCCCCTGCCTGCTCGAGGTCGGTCAGGGCGTCACGCGCCTCGCCGAGCTTCGCCTCGAGCTCCTCGCGGGGCATCGCGATCTCGCCGCGGTACCGCAGGCGCGCGAAGAGGTCGAGGCCGGCGGTCACGTCCGTGAGGTGCCTGAAGAGCACGTGCGCGACGAGCTGCGTGGTCATGATGACGGTCTCGCGCTCGTATCGTTCGACGAGGACGTCGGCGAGCTCGCGCGTGTAGGCAGCGTCGCGCGCCTCGTCGAGGACGATCTCGCCCTGATCGAGCAGGTAGGACGAGGGATCGATCGTGCGGCCCGCCGGGCTCGCAGAGCGGCCCTCCGCGTCGACCGGGTTGCCGAAGGGATCGACCGGATCGCCGAATCGGATGACGCAGGCGTGGTGCAGGCCGACGAGCTTGCGAAAGAACGCGACCCACCGGTCGATGCGTGAGAACTCGTCGTCCTCGATGATGTATCGAGCGCGGCCCTCCTCGCTCAGCCAGTCCTCCATGAGCGTCTCCGCCTCGAGGACCAGCGAGTAGTTGATGGTGGTCGGCACGAACCACACGTCGCGCGCGATGCGGCCGCGCTTGTTGCGGGCGAACGCGGAGACGCCGGTGCCGGCGAGGCCGAGCTTGAGGTGGCGCTCGATGAGGCCGGAGCGGCTCCGAGTGCCGCCGGGGAAGAAGAGTGAGTGGTAGCCGCGCTCGATCAGCACGCTCGAGTAGGCCTTCAGCACGGCCTTGTAGAGCCCGACGCGCACGCGCCGGTCGACGCGGTAGGCGCCGAGGTTGTGCATGAAGAAGCTGATGATCGGGTTGGTGAAGAGGTTCTTGCCGGCGCCGTAGACGACCGGCGCGAGGTCGCTCCGATCGAGCGCGTGGGCGAGGACGATCGAGTCGAGGTTCGAGCTGTGCGTGGGCACGTAGATCAGCGTCCCGCGCGGTTCGAGCGCACGGAGCCGCGCCACGTCGCCCTGCACGGCGAGCAGATCGTGGATCGCCGGAGCGTCTGCGCTGAGCAGGTCGGTCGCGAGGCGCGACGGGTCCATCACCGACGTGATCACCTTCGGGACGCCGCGACGAGCGAGGGCGTAGACGCGCGGATCGAAGTTGCCGGCGACGTCGTGGGCGAAGCGCGTGATCAGCTCCTCGAGCGTCGCGCGTTTTTCCGAGTCGCTCATGCGGCCGATGCGCCGGAGCAAACCGCGATAGTAGCCGAGCTGCGTCCGGGACTCCTCGTCGCGCTGGGCTTCGAGGCGGCGCACCTCGTGAAACGCGGCGTCGTTCAGCGCGAGCTCCATCCGCGCCGAGCCTGTCGTCGCGCCCTCGAGCACGCGCTGCACGACGGTTCGGAGGATGTCGTCGCGCTCCGCGTTGAACCAAAAGATCGCCGGATCGCTCGGACGGGGCACGTAGGGGCGAAGACGCGGCAGGTGCAGCGGACGCTCGGAGAGGGCTCGCAGCATCTCAGACCGCCTCGAAGTAGCGGGACAGCTCCCACTCGCTGACCGCGCGGCGATGCGCCCGAGCCTCGAACTCGCGCGTGCGCAGGAAGTGGTCGACGAAGGCCTCCCCGAGCACCTCTCGCGCCGCGTCGCTCGGCCGGAGGCGGTCGATGGCGGCGTCGAGCGTCAGCGGCAGCGCGCGTGCCTCGTCGTCCGCGTAGGTCGCGTCGCCCTCGCTCGGGGGGGGCGGCTGTACGTCGCGCTCGATGCCGTAGAGCCCGGCGCCGAGGCTCGCGGCGATGGCGATGTAGGGGTTCAGATCGGCGCCCCCTTGGCGCAGCTCGAAGCGGGTCGCCTGGCGCTCTGCGGCCGAACGGCTGCCGCCGCCGATGACACGCACGGCGCAGGTGCGGTTGTCCCGACCCCACGTCGCGCCCATCGGCGCCCACACGCCCGGGACGTAGCGCTTGTAGCTGTTGGCGAAGGGCGCGTAGAAGACGCTGAGTTCCGGCGCGAGGCTGACGAGCCCGCCGAGGTAGGCGCGCCCAATCGGGCTCAGCAGGGCGTCCGGGTCGGCCGTGGACGGGGCGAAGAGATTGGTCTTACCGGTCGAGTCCCACAGGCTCTGGTGCAGGTGTCCGCTCGCCCCGGGCAGCGCGGCGTTCCACTTCGCCATGAACGTCACCGACACCCCGTGCCGATGACAGAGCTGCTTCATCACGCTCTTGAAGATGACGGCCCGATCAGCGGCGGCGAGCGCGTCGTCGTAGTGGATGCACGCCTCCCACACGCCTGGGCCCGTCTCCGTGTGCAAGCCTTCGATCGGCACGTCGAGCGCGTCCATCGTGTCGAGCACGTCGTGGACCAGGTCGGCAGCTTGCCCGGCGCGGACCCATGAGTACCCGAACATGCCCGGGCTGAGCGGTCGCAGATCCCGGAAGTGCTTGTCGGCGAGCGACTCCGGCGTCTCGCGGAAGAGCCAAAACTCGAGCTCGACGCCGAAGCGCGGGCGGTAGCCGGCGGCCTCGGCGCGCGCGACGACGCGCTTCAGGAGGTTGCGCGGGCAGGCGGGGTGGGGCTTGCCGTTCGGGAGGTAGAAGTCGACCAGGAAGCTCGCCGTGTCCGGCTCGCTCGGCAGGACGCGGAGGGTGCTCGGGTCGACGCGGGCGAGCGCGTCCGGGTAGCCGGTGGTCCACCCGGTGAGCGCGACGTTGTCGTAGAGAGTGTCGCCTACGTCCCAGCCGAAGATGACGTCGCAGAAGCCGAAGCCGCGCGCCACCGCGGACGCGAGCTTCGGCAGGTGGATGTACTTGCCGCGGAGGACGCCGTCGACGTCGACGCCACCGACCTTCACCCGGCGGATGCCGCGGCCCTCGAGCTCGGAGGTGAGTGCGTCGTCGGCCATGCCGGGGAGCGTATCAAGGTGCGCCGTGCGCCCCAACACCCGCGTGCAGCCTTCGCACGTCACGCTCGCGGCGCCGACCCACACAGAGCCGCGACTGGAACTTTCCGTCCCAGAAGGACCACGACCTTTAAATCCCTCCGAGGGTACATTCGCCCCACCACGGCGCCGTCATGGAACTTTCCGCCCTCGCCCAACCGCGAGGTTTAAATCGCTCCGAAGGTAGATTCGGTCGGTGGCGGCGGCGCGGTGGCGCCAGCGCGGATCTTTCTGGCGTGGCGCGAACACGAAGAAAAAACCGCTCCGGGGGCGGATTCGGCGCAACGGGTCGGTGGTGGGGTCGATGAGTGGGTATGTCTGACCCCCGCATGTGCATCCCCGGCGCGACCTACATGGTCACCCGCTCGACCACGATGAGCCTGTTTCTGCTGGTCCCGGGCCCCGTCGTGAACGAGATCCTCGAGTACTGCCTCGCGTTCGCCGCGCGCGGCCGCGGCATCCGCATCCACGCCTTCAGCGTGCAGAGCAACCACTACCACCTCGTCGTGACCGACACCGAGG